>JAABVY010000088.1 GCA_011777135.1 Candidatus Zixiibacteriota bacterium
CCCTTCGCAAATACTTCGATGACTACAATGGTATCGTAATGGTCGCTCATCCCATACTGGCGCAGATTCTTGGGCAGGTATGTAGAGTCTTTTATATCCACGGCGAGGTCGCCTCTCCACTGGAATTCGATATCTCCAGATCAGAAAAGATATTCGTTCCGCTGCGGGAGACAGCGGAAGCCTTTATCTCCATGGGCATCTCCGAGGATAGAATTATAGTGACAGGTCTAATGCTCGAACCGGAACTCACAGCCAAATGCGATTTGATAAAAGCAGAGAGATTGAACCGGCTCGAAGCCGGAAAAAGAGCTACAACCGGATTCTACAATTCGGGGGCATACCCGAAACCGCATGTCTGGCAGATCATAGAAGGCGCAGATTATATACTGAAGAAAAATCCGGGGAATATTATAATCTCCTGCGGCCCCGAGGAAAGGCAGTTCCAGCGTTTCAAATCGGCAATCTCGCAGTATAAGCCGACCACCAGCATAAAATCGTTTGACGAAGGCGAAAGCCGGGTGCTTCTCTTGCACAATAAGGACAGACAAAAACTCACCCTGCAGGAAATAGAACTGCTGCCCCGGATCGATCTGGCGGTTATGGCTGCGCATGAGCGTACAAATTGGACGCTGGCTCTTGACCTGCCGACGGTCTTTCTTAAGCCGAACATCGGGAACTTCGCTCCCATGAACTATGAATATGCCTCCGAACATGGCACGGTCTTTCCTCATAAGGAGGGTCACATTATCGAGGCGATCGATAAATTCATAGTTGCCTGGAGGGAAAAAGATGATATTTTCAGGAAAGCAGAAGGAGAATATGATCCGGGTGGATGCTATAATGCCGCGGACATTATTATAAAAGCCATGGAGTGAACCAGATGAGGAATATTATGTCTCTCAAAAAAGTACTTCCGGCCGTTTTATTGATTTCAAATTTTCTTCTGATCTCTTGTGGAGATCGCCAGAATGGGCATTATTTCAAGGGCGCCATTGCTACGGTACATCCCCGAGCGACCGAGATCGGCGAGAATATTCTGGCGCGCGGTGGAAATGCTATCGATTGCGCGGTGGCGGTAGGATTCACTCTGGCCGTGGTATATCCGCAGGCCGGCAATATTGGCGGGGGTGGATTTGCAATCATATATATCGGCGACAGCTCATACGTTACCACGCTCGATTTCCGTGAAAAAGCGCCCATATTTGCCAAGCAGGATATGTATCTCGATTCAGCCGGAAATATAATTGAGAACGCTAGCCTGATAGGACATCGAGCAGTTGCAGTACCCGGCACAGTGGCTGGATTGCTCGAGATGCATAAGCGTTATGGTACTCTTCCGCTGGAGGACTTGTTAAACCCGGCTATCAGATTAGCCGACAGCGGATTTGCCGTTTATGAGATTCTGGCCGGGGATCTCGAAAAATCGAGAGATCAGCTGGCTCAATTTGAAGCGACCAGAGCCATCTTCTTCAAAAACGGCGAGCCCCTATCAGAGGGCGACAGGCTCGTTCAAACAGATCTTGGGGAGACATTGAAGAGAATCAGAAAATACGGCCGTTCCGGGTTTTACGGCGGAAGAACCGCTTCCCTATTAGAAGCTGCATCACTCGAGGCAGGCGGGATTCTAACACGCACTGATTTACAGGAATATATGCCTGTCTGGCGGCCGCCGATTGTATTCGATTTTCATGACCTGAAAATATTCTCCATGGGACTGCCTTCATCGGGAGGAATCCTATTGGCCGAGATTTTCAATATGATGGAAGGATTCGACCTGCCGTCACGCGACCCGTATAACCCGATGTTCGTGCATTTATTCGTCGCCGCCTGCAAAAGGGCGTATGCCGATCGGGCGGAACACCTGGGAGACATTGACTTTGTTGATGTTCCCATGCAGGAATTGACTTCCGAAGAATATGCCCGAAGACGTATAGCCGATTTTGATCCCACGCGGGCCATTCCCTCGAACATGATAGATCCCGGGGTCTTTGCGAGAGAATCGGAATCAACCACCCATTTCTCGATTGTGGACCAATACGATAATGCTGTCGGGATTACATATACGATCAATGCCTCATTTGGGTCAAAAGTCATTGTCGATAGCCTGGGATTTTTTCTCAATAACGAGATGGACGACTTTGTGGCCAAGCCGGGGGTGCCCAATCTGTATGGTCTGGTGGGCGGAGAGGCAAATAAAATCGAGCCCCAGAAACGTCCCCTATCGTCAATGAGCCCGACCCTCGTTTTTAAAGATGATTCCCTTCTGATGGTTACAGGTTCACCGGGCGGATCGAAGATAATCACAACAGTCGCGATGTCGATCCTGCGTTACTTTCAATTTGATATGTCGCTCAAACAGGCTATCAACCAGCCCAAATTCCATCACCAGCATCTGCCCGATATTCTCTACTACGAAATCGGGGCTCTCGAGAAAAACGAAGCAAGGAAATTAGAAGGCATGGGATATACCTTGAAGGAAATATCTGCCTACGGAAATCTGAATGTTGCGGCCAGAAAAAGTCCCGATAAACCCTGGGAGGCTGAGGCGGACAGAAGACGCCAGGGCAAAGCCGGTACGGTTTATTAGCTCTTAATCCATACCGAGTAGATGTCCGGGCGTTAGATAGAATATCAGAAATACCGGAATCAAGAAGATGATCCCCCATAAAAACCGCATACCGATATTCACCTGCAGCCTTTCAAAGCCCCTGAACATATAGGCTGTACCCGAAAAAAGTATGGATAGATAAGTGAGGACCATAAGGATGTAGGCCCCCCACCATCCATCAGAGAGCACAAATACAAATGCTGTGGTAGCGGCCATAAATGTATTCGCCTTGCCCCAGAAATTCGACTCGATTATCTCGCTGGATCTCCTTGCTATCAGCAGTCCCCCGATCAAAATCATGAGATCGCGGTAACCCAGAAAGACTACAAGCGTCAGCGGAAATCCGCGATGAATCACAAGACCCAGCATTCCAACCACTATGATTATCTTATCCGCCAGCGGATCGAGGATTTTACCGAGGTCTGTTTTTTGGTTCAAGAGTCTCGCGAAATAACCGTCAAAAACGTCTGTCAGGGCGGCCACTGCGATACAAACCAGCACCATGATATCGGCATATGTGCCGGTTTTAGACAGATAATAGAAGATAGGTATAAGAAAGAAAAATCTCAGGATGGAGAGCAGATTTGAAACATAAAACAGATGTTTGAATTTTATATCTATCAAATCCCGGTCCTCCTCAGGCCGATCGAAATCTACTAAATATCTCAATTTAAGTAATTTAAGTCAATATTTAAAAAGCCTATAATCGATCCCCATTAATTTTTCTTGAACAGCGGGAATATTGCAGGGTCATTATTGTAGAGATCACAGAAGATTTAAAGACAGCCCACAAAACAAATTAAGGAGGCAGTTATGTCTTTCAGCAGGATTCTCTTACCCGTAATGATCATCTTCCTGGTCTTCGGGCTCCTGACCACACTCAACGGAGAAAAGCTTCAGCCCGGAATTAAGGGAACGATTACAGACAAAGAAACCGGCAAGCCGGTCGCAAATGCGGTCGTCGAATTGCCCGGCACAGAATTCAAGACCACCACAGGCGCAGACGGCAGCTATTTCATCGCCAATGTTCCAGAGGGATCATATCTAATGACCATCCGGGCGGCCGGATATCGCAGGGTCAATGTGGTCCGGGTACAGGTTTTCGCCTTTGCGACCACAACGGTCGATTGCGCCTTAACGGAAAGCTCGAGAAGCGATGAGAGAATGGAATCGATTTTTGCCTCAGAATTGCAGAAGGTTGAGAGAGAGGGAGTCGAATTAAGTGAAGGTGATATCATAATGTACGATCATGAGGTCAAGAAATCCGCACCCGGAATTATGGCAGCGCCCATGCCTGCAGAACAATGTCTCTCCAGGCTTTCACAGAATGCTCCCAATTCCGGCCAGTGGCTTCCTCATGGCGGAACCACCCCGCCCAACGGCGAGCCGTATTCCGGCACATTTTTCAAGCATTACGGTGTCAACCCGTTTGTAGATACTGAGGATGACCACTTTTCGACTTTCGCTATCGATGTCGATGATGCGTCCTATTCGGTTGCGCGGGGATATATCGAACGCGGAAATCTGCCTCCGGCGGATGCTGTTCGGACTGAGGAATTCATAAACTTCTTCAATTATGATTATCCCGCGCCTGAAAGAGACAAATTCAAGGTCTATATCGAGGGCGCGCCTTCAAAATTTGGCCAGAACGCGGATATGCTTCGAATTGGAATCAAGGGACAGCAGATCAATCCGGCCGACCGCAAACCGGCTGTGCTGACATTTGTTATCGATGTTTCCGGTTCGATGGGTATCGACAGCCGTCTGGGGCTGGTCAAGAAGGCTCTCAGACTCTTAGTCGATCAGCTTCGTGAGGACGACCTTGTGGGGATAGCGATTTACGGCAGCCGCGGTGAAAAATATCTCGATCACACCTCTATCAAAGATAAAGATGACATCCTGTTTGCCATTGACCGTCTGCAGACAGGCGGCGCCACCAATGCCGAGGAAGGAATCAAGATCGGATACAAGATGGCCTCGGAGAATTTCAAGGAAGGCGCGATCAACAGGATTATTCTCTGCTCTGACGGTGTGGCCAATGTTGGAAGAACCGGCCCGGACGCCATCCTGAAAGAAATTAAGGAATATGTTGAAAAGGGTATCACGCTGACAACGGTCGGTTTCGGCATGGCCAACTACAACGATATCCTGATGGAACAGCTTGGCAACAAGGGTAATGGTCATTTCGCCTATGTCGACAACCTCGAGCAGGCCAAGCGCATTTTCATACAGAACCTTACCGGAACTCTTCAGGTGATTGCCAAAGATGTCAAGATTCAGATCGATTTCGATCCCGAGAAGGTCCGCAGTTACAGGCTTCTGGGATATGAGAACCGTGATGTCGATGACGACAAGTTCCGTGACGATAAAGAGGACGGCGGCGAAATCGGTTCTGGTCATGATGTGACTGCGCTGTATGAGATCAAGTTCCGTGACGGCGCCTCGGGCAAATTTGCCACACTTTTTGTGCGCTACAAGAATCCCGATGCGGATGATGAAGTCATTGAATCGAACTTCGCACTCGAGATGAAGCAGATTAAGCCCGATTTCGCAAATACCTCATCATCCTTCAGGCTGGCAGCATGCGCCGCGGAATTTGCAGAGATTTTGCGCGAATCATATTGGGCCAAAGACGGTAATCTGGGTGAGGTTCTGAAGCTGGCCCAGGAGCTTTCGTTCGAGAATAAAGATGATGATGATATTATTGAATTTACAGCTATGGTCTCTCGTGCAAAAAAACTCTGGGATGAAAAGGAGTTACTTTCAAAAGATGATTAACCTCCTCAATTAATACTCCTTCTGGCGGGTCAACATCCGGGCCCGCCTTTTTTTATTTCCCATTTTTTGTACGCCCTTTAATTACTGCCGCCGCGGTTTTAATTCTACAAATCGATTGTCAAATTCAGTAATAGAATCGTATATTTTTTCTCAAATTTTGGTTCTATGCTTTTTAAAAAGGATATCCTTACTTTTCTATTTTCGTATTTATCTTTGATCGCCGAATCAACAGTCAAAATATCATATATCCATGTACCAAAAAATAGCATGATTGATCCCACTTTGATAAAACCGTACTTTTCATCCTGGCTGTTAGTATTTCCCATCCATCCGTGCAATTCGGTTCTCAAAATTCCATAAATACTGACTATTTCAAGTGAAAGTAAAGTCAGACCGGTTCCTGTTCTCCCTCCATAAAAATTCCCCGCACCGTGCACAACAAATCCGGGTACAACGGCCATAAAATAACCCACTCCAAGATCGGCCTTATACTCACTTGTGGACTCCGCTTGCTTTTCTATCTCAGGTCTGGTTGAATCTTTCCCACGCTTTTCAAGAAATAAATCCCAGTATGATTCTGCCGATAGCGATGAAATCATGAAAAATGATATTAGAAAGCAGATAATTGCACACATTTTCTTCATAAAAGTGCCTTTTTATGTGGTTTAACATAATATATATGAAGACATATATTTCAATGTCAATATATTGATGTTATCTCGTGTACTCTCCACCCCCCAAAACTAATTCCCTTGACAGAAACAGGCTCTTGCGTACTTTATATATGGAGGACTTATCAGTAATAACTTATTCTACAGGGTAACAACATGAAAAAACTTCTCGCAGTGGCTGCCGCACTATTTCTAATCATAAGTTTTGTCAATCCCGAAAATGCGTCCGCACAAAAGAAATGGACCATCATGGTTTATTGCTGCGCCGACAACAATCTTCACTGGGCAGGAATTAACGACTTGAACGAGTTAGAGTTATCCGGATCCTCAGATGATATCAATATCATCTTCCTGCTTGATCTCTGGGATATAGATGATACCCATCTTTATTATGTTGTCCATGATACAGACGGTGTGGCGCATGGCGACGACAACAATACAATATCACCAATTATGGATGATTCGGCGCCCTGGCTGGCCTCCGAGGAGGATATGGGCAATCCCCAGACCCTGCAGGATTTTCTTCTCTGGTCGGTGCAGAATTATCCGGCAGAACATTACCTTCTCTCGATCTGGGATCATGGCTCCGGTATCTTCAAAGATGACGGCGATTTTATCACCAAGGGCGAATGCTGGGATGATCATGGCGGACTCCCGGGCGACTACATCGACTTAAAGGAGCTCAAAAATGTTATGTCCGCCTGCTATAATACGCTCGGACGCAAGATCGATATTATCGGTCATGATGTCTGCCTATCCGGACAGTTCGAAACCCATTACCAGGTAAGAGATTACGCTGACATCAGCATTGCCTCGGCCGATAACGAGCCTTTCGATGGCTGGGATTACGAGGGACCGTTCATAAATCTCAGGGCCAACCCGGATATGACTCCTGAGGAACTGGCATACCAGATCGTGGAGTATTATTATAACTGGTACGGCCCCTTCCCGGGATGCTGCAACACCCAGGCGGCGGTCGATCTGCGCTTGATGCAGTCGACCTTCATACCCTCATTTCATGATTTCAACGAGATCCTGATCGGACATATGAATGATTACAAATCCATGATCGTGCTTCATAAAGCATCAGCAGCCATGTATCAGAATCCCAACATCGACCTCTGGAACTTTGCCGAGAATCTGGCGGCCGACCCGCAGTTGCACCAGGAAATACGCGATGCCGCAAATTCGCTGGTCGAAGCTCTGGATACCACGGTTATTCATCAGCGCACGGCCAATTATACTATCGGTTACGGCAATACAATATGGTTTCCGAACGACTATTCGGGACATCCCGATGTTGACGACTATCAATCGAAAATCGACTTCAACCAGACCAACTGGCCGCGCTTTCTGCGTGCTTTTGCGGGAGAATTGCTGGTTCAGACATTGGATCTTGCCGACGGCTATATCGACTCATTTTACTACCAGAAATTTACAGCGATAAACGGCACACCGCCGTACACATGGGAACATGTCGGCGGACAGCTGCCTTACGGCTTATCGTTTACATATGACGACAGCGCTTATGTGTCAGGCACTCCGACTTACGCCACTACATATGGATTCAGCCTTAAGGTTACCGACGCATCGGAGCCGCCGAAAGAGACCGTTCAGGCATTTAACCTCACGGTCCATCAGCATCCTTATTTAACCGGCGATGCCAACTATGATGGCGAAATTAATGTTGGCGATGTAGTGCATCTTATAAATTACATCTTTCTCAATGGAGCGCCACCCGATCCATATGAGCTTGGCGATGTCGATTGTGATAGTGTGGTCAGGCTTGTCGATGTCATTTATCTGGTCAATTATATATTCCGTGAAGGTCCGCCGCCCTGCCAGAGTCTATAGCCGGCAGGACGGCTGGATCCCCAAGCTGTATTATCGCTTTCTTTCTTCGGGCGGGCCCGGTTTATCCAGCAGAGTCTTCGGTTCGGTCCTGATCTTTTCCATCACATATTCAACTGAGCGCTCCAATTGCGGGTCTCGACCCTGCATCAGAAGCGCGGGATCCTGTTCGATTTCAATATCCGGTTCCACACCGACGTTTTCCATGATCCAATCACCTTCGAGGCTGAAACTGCCTCCTCCGGGCACAGTAACGTAACCGCCATCCATCAACGGCCGAAATCCACCGATACCGATCACACCGCCCCATGTACGCACACCAATCAACGGCCCCAAACCATACTCGCGAAAATAGTATGGGAAGATATCGCCATCCGAGCATGAATATTGATTTATCAGGCAGGCCATATGACCATGGAAGGCCACGCTCGGATAAGTCCCAACCCAGTCATGCCGTCCAGCGCCCATGCCGACGACAACACGCCTCAGGCGATCAAGGGCAAGCTGGGACACAAAACCACCGCCATTGAAGCGCACATCAATAACAAGACCTTCTTTCTTATAGAGATGGTAGAACTGGCGAGCAAACTGATTCAAGCCGAAAGAGCCCATATCCGGGATGTGAATATAACCTATCCTGCCGTCGGATAATGAATCAACGATAGCACGCTTCCTCTCAACCCAGTTGTAATACCATAAAGGCTGTTCATTATCTATCGGATCGACTTCGATCTCATAAGCATCTTCTTCATCCGCCGTTGGACTTATCTTAAGAGTTACAATTCTATCAGCCTTATTTACAAGCAGGCTGTATGGATTAATATTTGCCGTTAATCTCTGGCCATCGATCTCGAAAATATAATGCCCTTCCTCGGCTTTAATCCCGGGTTCTTTGAGCGGTGAGCGTAATCTCTCTTCCCAGTTTTTGCCGTCATAGATTCTGCCGATTCGAAAGAGATTGGCCGAGGTATCCGCTTCGAACTCGATTCCCAGCAGCGCGATTTTATCGGATTCCGGTTTAGAATAGTCACCTCCGCCCACATAGGTATGGCTGCAGGCCAGTTCTCCGGCCAGTTCGCCGATGATATAAGTCAGGTCATAGCGGTGGGAGGCATGCTTGACCAGCGGTTTATAGAGTCCATACATCGCTTTCCAGTCGACGCCATGCATATTGGAATCGTAAAAGAAATCGCGGTAGCGCCTCCAGGCATCATCGAACATCTCCTCGTATTCTGCCTTGCGGTCGAGGTACATATCCATGCCGGTTAGATCCAGAATGCCCGATGAGGGGTCGCCTTTTTCGGCTTCGGCATCATTAATAATATACTTATCTCCTGCTTTCATCAGTATTTTACTCTCGTCAGCCGATAGGGCAAAGCCGGCGACATCTTCCATGAAAAGCTGATCCTTCTTCTTATCCATGTCGAAATAACGCAACTCCCTCTTCTCATCACTCTTCGGACCGGAAAGTCCCCTGAAGGGATAAGAAAAATAATATATCCTGCCACTCATAGCTTCCAAACCATGATAATCGCCGGGCTGAATCGGAATCTGAATCTCACGCTGTGACAATCCCTTGAGATCAATATCTATTTTTGAGGGAAGCTCTCTCTTCTTATCTCTTTCTTTGTCTTTTTCGTCCTCTTTGGACTCCTGTCCGACCTCATCCGATTCCGGCGCAAAGGGCGACCTCTCCCCTTCTGACAGGATCATGGCATAGATTCCGGTCATGGCGTTATAGACGAAATTAAACTCATACCCGCCGGTCTCAGCATTGAAATTGCGGTCGGAGAAGAAATACAGGTACTTGCCATCCGGGTCGAAGACAGGACTGTAATCATTCGTGATCCCGGGCGTGATCCTGTAAACCTGGTTATCATCCAGTGAATATAGAAATATGGAACGAATTGAAGTTTTATCAGGAATTTTGGTATACGCCAGCCAGCGTGAATCAGGCGACCAAGAGTAGTCATGGATTCCTGTCTTCTCTCCGGCATCGGCAACCGTTACCTCGCGTGAGTTTACATCAAGAACCAGGAGATTGGTATTCGCATCGGCAAAAGCGATCTTTTTGGAATCATGTGACCAGCGCGGATGAAAGAGCCAGCCTTCTCCATTGTTGGACAACTTTATTCCATCGCCTTTGCCGTCCTGAGGAATAATATAGATCTCATCCTCCCCGGTTTCGTCGGAGACATAGGCGATATATTTTCCATCCGGCGACCAGACCGAATATTTTTCGTAAACACCATTAGACTTTGTCAGATTGCGGATGTTGCCTCTCTCAGCCGGTACTGTAAACACCTCACCCCTTGCACCCATGACCACACGTTTGCCATCCGGTGAAAGTGAATAATCGATGATATTGTCAGAAACATTGACATACTCCGGGCGCACGAGCTCCCGGTCGGCTCCATGCGTTATGGATATCTTATTGACTTCCTCCGAAGCCAGATCAAGTAAATAGAGATAGCCGCCGTTTTCGAAAACTATATGCTTCGGGCCCAGAGAGGGCCAGCGGACATCATATTCAGTAAAGTCTGTCACCTGATTTATCTGGCCTGAATTTATGTCGTAGGCATAAAGATTCAGCCTTCCGGTACGGTCTGAATTGAAGTAGATCTTTTCTCCAGCCCACATGGGCATGTTATCAGTTCCTATCCAATCGGTGATTTTCTTCTGCTCGTAGGTCTTCAAATCATAGATATATACATCCTGGGCCATGCCGCCTTTATATCTCTTCCAGGTTCGAAAATCGCGGTAAATGGGACAATAGGCAATCTGTAATCCATCCGGCGCAAAGCTGGTAAACCCGCCATGCGGCAACGGGAGTTCTTCCGGAAGTCCTCCTGCAGTATCAACCAGCATGAGCTTCCCCAGCCACACGTCCAGCACATGCCTGCGGGAGCGGAACAAAATTCTGTCGCCATCGGAGGTCCAGTCCATGACCACATGCTCCGGACCCATACGCTCCGAGGTATTTGCTATTGCCGGATGAAAGGTCAGCCTGACCGGTTCCCCACCCTCTGCAGGCATGTAATATACATGAGTATTTCCATCATATTGGCCGGTAAACGCTATTTTCTGACCATCAGGAGAAAATTTCGGAAATAGTTCCAGCCCTTTATCAGTGGTAATCCTGCGCGCCAATCCGCCTTCAATATCAACGGTCCAGATATCCCCGGCATAGGAAAAGGCGACCATATCTTCAGAAACATCTGGAAATCGAAACAGCCTGTCCTCGGCCAGAAGTGCGCCAGATAGGATTAATATTATGAAGACATTGATGCAAAGCTTGTGAATGTATGACATTTTACCTCCAATACTTCTTTCCGCCTATATTCATGATCTACAGAAGCTAGGCCATAAATCATATTATATTTTCTCCCGCATGTTGACTTCACGGAATGATCTGACTATCATTCCGACAAAGAGATTAATTATAATATGGAAGTGGAAGATTTGCAAAGCGGCTTTTTTGAAAAGAATGTCAGCCTCGGAGTTGATATCGAATCGATTGAACGCTTCAAGGAAATGATTAATAAATTCAGGCGTTCCACATTGAAGCGGATTTACACAGAGACCGAGTTGGATTACTGCTTTTCCAAGAAAAATCCGGCTCCCAGTCTGGCCGCCCGCTTTGCATTCAAGGAAGCTGCTTTCAAAGCCCTGTCGCCATTGGGTGAGAGAATCTTTCACCGCCAGGTAGAGATAAAAAACAGCTCCTCCGGCGCGCCTGAAGCACGCTTCGTATCGGAAGAGCTGAATTCCAAATATTTATTGAAGGTCACTCTTTCGCACAGCCGTCATGATGCGATTGCATTTGTGGCCGCAGTCAAAAGAGACGATTCCTAAGACNNTGCGATTGCATTTGTGGCCGCAGTCAAAAGAGACGATTCCTAAGACTTGAACATCTCCACTATCTCGTCCATCTTCTTGCCGAGTATATCATACTTCTTCCCGATTTTCACGAAAGCATTGATAGCTTTATCCAGATGCTCCATTTCATGGGCGGCGGAAAGCTGGACACGAATCCTGGCCTGGCCGCGGGGCACGACCGGGAATGAGAAGCCGATAACATAGATTCCCTCCTTGAACATATCCGAGGCCATATTCTTGGCCAGACGGGCCTCGCCCAGCATTATCGGTACGATCGGATGTATGCCTTCCCTGATATCGAAACCGGCGTCAGTCATCTTTTCGCGAAAGTATTTCGTATTCTCATTTAGTTTTTGGCGCAGGTCTGAAGTGGTGGTGAGCATTTCCAGTACCTCCATGCTTACCCCTACCACAACCGGTGCAACTGTATTGGAAAATAGGTAGGGACGTGACCTTTGACGGAGGAGTTCTATAAGCTTCTTTTTGCCGCTGGTGAATCCGCCCGAGGCTCCGCCCAATGCTTTCCCAAGGGTGCTGGTGATAATATCAATCCGGCCCTGAACGCCGCGTAATTCATAGCTGCCCCGGCCGGTCTCTCCCACAAAACCGGTGGCATGAGAATCATCAACCATAACCATGGCATTGTATTTTTCAGCTAGATCGCAGATATCTTTCAGATTGGCGATATCGCCGTCCATGGAAAAGACACCGTCTGTTGCGACCATTCGCACTTTCTTGTTTTGGGTTTCTTTCAGGTGTTTTTCCAGATCGTTCATATCGTTATGCGCAAAGCGTCGCCGTTCGGCTTTGCAAAGACGGATCCCATCAATTATGCTGGCATGATTCAGCGCATCGGAAATAACAGCATCATTCTCATCCAGAAGGGTTTCAAATAAGCCGCCGTTGGCATCAAAGCAGGAGGAATATAGAATGGAATCTTCCATGCCAAGAAACTCGGCGATTTTAGCCTCGAGCTTCTTATGAATATCCAGGGTACCGCAGATAAAGCGCACAGAGGACATGCCATAGCCGTATTTCGCCAATGTTTCCTGTCCCGCCTTGATCAATCTGGGATTATTTGCCAGGCCCAGGTAATTGTTGGCGCAGAAGTTGATCACTTCTCGCGGCTCGCCTCCAGGCTCGGCCGCCTCGATATCCGCGGACTGCTGAGAACTTATCAGGAGTTCATCTTTATAAAGTCCATCCTCTTTGATCGACTCGATTATTTCTTTGTATTTCGATTCTGATGTTTTGAAGGTCATCTCTCAACTCCCTTTATTATAGCATACTCTTTCACTTTACTCTTAAAGGTTCGAACCATCATTGACGGATCGGAAATAATAAGATAAGTTTGCGAAGGCCGCTTGTCAACTTGGGCTGAGATTATTTGGCTGAAGCTTCGGAAGCCGGAAAGGAAACGATAAAGCGGGTGCCCTGCTTTTCTGGTTCTGATTTGATGTCCAGCTTGCCCTTTATAATATTGACGCGTTCCATGATATTAATCAGCCCCATGCCCCTCTTGCGGGCTGAAGGTGTATATATTCGCTCAAGATCAAATTCCAGCCCGTCTTCATAAATCTCGAAGATGATGTTACCATCCTGCGAATAGCTGTCAAAGAGTACTTTATCGGCCCTAGAATGTTTGTGAATATTTATCATGATCTCCTGGATTACCCTGAATACATGAACCTCGGATTGGAGCGGTATGGGAGGCAGGCCGGACTCTATATTTACTTCTATTTTCAGTTCAGTTTTCTTGGAAAAGTCCTTGAGATACCATTCTATTGTTGGCCAGAGGCCGAGATTATCCAGGATTACTGGACGGAGATTTGCCGAAATCTGACGTAAGTCAGCAATCGTATCCGACATTGTTTGGGAAATCATTTTCAGCCCGTCTTCGACCGGCTTGGGATCTCCATCGAGCTTACGTAGTAGATTTTGAATCTGGAGCTTGGTAACACTCAGAGACTGCCCGATACTGTCATGCAATTCCATTGATATCCGTCGTCGCTCCTCCTCCTGCACCCTGATTACATTGCCGGTCACATCCCTGAGCATGTCCCTTTGATTTCTAAGGGCCGCTTCCGCATTCTTCTTGTCTGTAATGTCAATTGCAGTGGCCGAGATATATAGTGGCTCCTCATCTTCATCCCTGACAATCTGCACATTCACGAGCGTTGGAAAGACAGATCCATCCTTTCGTTTGTGCCAGATTTCCATGGCGGAAATACTTCCCTTTTCAAATAATTCCTTAACCGCCATTTCCATTTCGGCCATGTGTTTTTTAGATATCAGGGAACGTATGTTTTTGCCGATCAAGTCGTCTTTTCTATATCCATGCATTTTGGCATAATGCTCATTGCAATACGTAATAGTCGCATCCATGTCGGTAATTACCGTACCATAGGAGGCACGGTCCGATATTGTTTTGAATTTTTGTATTTCCCTCTCAGCCTTAATTCGCTCCGTAATATCCTCAACCATCTCGATCGCGGCCACCACATTTCCCATATTATCAGTAATTGGCGAGGAGACAATTTTGAAATTCCTGATTGTGCCGCCGGAAGGGGTTTCGGTTATATCCTCGTGAACCTGACCATCTCTCAATGTCCTTACAGTCGGGCAATAAGAGCAAATTCCTGAGCGAGGTGGATCGTTATAGGCCTTAAAGCAGATAGGATTTTCCTCAACTTTGATTCTGGGGAACCACTCCCTCATTTGATTATTCAATGACATAATCCGCATATCTGGGCTTATTAAGGATATACCGATGCCCACGTTATCAACTACGCTGCGATACTTCTCTTCGGATTCACGCAGCTGCTCTTCTACTTCTTTACGCTCTGAAATATCCCTTATAATAGCCCAGAAGCCATCCNNGCGCAGCTCGACCGGGAAAATTTCTCCATTTTTCTTTCTATATTCCTTTTCATATGTTTTCGAATAGCCATCTACCATCACCTGATTTTCAAGGATATCCTGTTCGAAATCATGCCACTTTTCAGGAGTAATATCCTCGTATGTTAAATTTACAATCTCTTCCGGAGCATATTCAATCATCTTCTGAAAAGCGGCATTGAACTCAAGAATCCTCCCACCAAGTTCAGTACGAGCGTAACCATCCATCATGCTTTCATAAAGCTTGCGGTACTTTTTCTCCGATTCGCTAATTCTGATCTCATTCTTGCGCCTCTCCGTAATATCTCTATCGATGGTATAAACCAGAATTCGTTCCCCTAGCAGTACTGGGGCGGCCTCGTATTCGATGAAATTTTCTTTTTTATCCGGCCGCATCCATGCATAAGTATCCTTAAATGCCACGCCGCCAATAATCAGCTTCTGCATCTCATGTTTATCGAGTTCACTTCCCTGGGTGATGCGGAATTTTCGAATATCGTCTGCCTCCAGGAGTTCCGCTTTAGTCCTCCCGGACATCGCCACGAAACTGTCATTACAATCTATAAGCTTCTGGGCAAAATCTCCGGCATTGGTCTCATAAATGGCGATACCATCACTGGTGTTTTCAAAAATCGCGCGAAATTTCAGTTCTGATTCCCTGAGCGCCTCTTCCGCCATCTTCTGCTCGGTAATATCACGTCCAACCGACAGAAATTCCTGCATATTCCCTTCATTATCGAAAACCATCCTGTTGGTCCACTGCTGCCAGCGTACCTCGCCATTCTTATCAAAAACCCTGTGCTCTACAGTTGCTACCGGATTTTTATATGAAACCGATTGAATTGCCTTCCGGATTTTCTCACGATCATCCGGATAAACATAATCTATGAAGCTTGCACCATATGTTTCCCCCTTTTCCAAACCGAAGTATCTGCAGCAGGCCTCGTTTAGGAATGTGATGCTGCCGTCAGGCCGGCTGCGCGTAATAAACTCGGTCTGGTCCTCCACCACTGCACGATACCTTGCTTCGCTTGCCTGTAACTGCTGTTCTGTTTTTTTGCGCGAAGTGATATCTCTCACGATACCTGTGGTACGGTAGACTCTTCCGTCATGATCACGTATTGGGAATGTAAGCGCTCTCACCCATTTCACTTCACCTGTATCTTTCAGGAGTCTAAATTCGACATCATTTTCCATTTCGATATCATCAAAACGTTCAGCCACCCATTCTTTGTCATCTGGATGAACAGCCTTCAGAAAGTTTCTGCTGCTGCTATATAGCTCTGCCTGAGACACCCCGAATACTTCTTTGGAAGCGGGGCTCACATAAACAGTTCTATCAGGATTTCTTTCGACTATCCAGAATACCTCGGGAATATTTTCCGCCATCTGCCGGAATTTTGCCTCAGATTCCCTCAACTTGTCGGCGGCCGCTTTGACCTCAGTAATATCCCTTAGTACGCCCTGCAGACAGACTTTGCCGCGAAAGTGAACAATCTTGGCTTCATATTCCACCCAGATCATGTCGCCATCCGGCAGGATAACCTTCTGGATTCCGGAAAAACCATCGATCTTGCCAGAATCTATCTTTCTGAAATTATCTTTCATACTTTTTCGATCTGTGGGCTCGAGGAAGTGGAAAATATCCAATTCTTCGATCGGCTGCCTTAGGCCCTTGAGAAACGAGCGGGCATACTCGTTTAGATACAAAAATTTCTTAGACTTGAGATCAACAAGTATGAACCCGTATTGGACGCTTTCGACCAGTGTTCTGTATCTCTCCTCGTTTTCGCTCAACTGCTCCTCAGCCTCTTTTTCCGAAGTGATATCGGTAATTGTAAGCTGAAGCGCCTGCTCACCA
>JAABVY010000205.1 GCA_011777135.1 Candidatus Zixiibacteriota bacterium
TAATTAACATTGACAGACCATATACCTCGGCTTCGACAGCATTATTCCAGAATGTGCGAGAGAAGGCCATGAATAAAGCGCCGGTTACACCGCCTATGTATACGGTGGCCCGTTTATAGATTGTATCCACTTTGCGATACCATTTGCGAATCACCCAGGTTACGATCAAATAACCGAACATGACTGCGAATGCCGATGATATCGATGAGATGATATTAACCCGCCAGGCTACCTCACCAAACGGTATCAGCATTGAAAATACGCGGCCGATCAGCATAAAAAGCGGAGTACCAGGAGGATGCGGGATGCCGAGAATATGGGCGCAGGCGATGAATTCGCCGCAATCCCAGTACGGCACTGTCGGCTGGACTGTGCGCAGGTAGGTCACCAGCGAGACTATCAGAACAGCGACTGCCAGTATGATATGAAGCGGATCACGGTCCGTTTGATTTGAGTTGCTTTTCTTGCCAGCCATAATCGATTTGTTCTTAATCTTTTACCAATCAGGCTTCCCACAGTTTCTGAAGATTATCAAGACTGGCAATATATGCGGTATCAACGATTTAGCAAGATAATTTTAACCTGGAGGGCCCCTCAGCCCGGAGACATCAAGATGAAGTATTGGACCATGTACTAAGCTTCCAGTTCAGCTTTATGGTCTTTAAATATAGAATTCAGGATACCGTTGACAAAAGATGATGATTCCTCGGTCGAATACTTCTTGGCCAATTCAATTGCCTCGTTGATTGAAACTTTGGAGGGAATGTCCGGCATAAACAGAAGTTCGCAAATACTGATCCTGAGAATATTTTTGTCCACCAGCGCAAGGCGGTCTATGTCCCAATGCTGCGTATGATTCCTTATCTCATCGTCAATAGAATTCAAATGCGTTATTGTCAGATAAAACAGATCACTGGCAAATTTCCTCGGTTTCTCAGACAGGCCGGAATCCTTGGAAAGCGTTTCCATAATATCTTCCGGATTACCGGAAGCAGATTCATAGGCATACAAGCTCTTTAATACCAGTTCGCGGGCTTTTCTGCGTGCACTCAACTGAGACTCTCCCTGTAAAGATTGGCCATTTCAATTGCAGATTGAGCGGCGTCCCATCCACGATTGCCTGCCTTGGTTCCGCATCGTTCGATTCCCTGCTCCAGCGTATCGGCAGTTACCACACCATATATCACCGGCAAACCCGTCGCCATGGATATATTCGCAATTCCTTTGGAGACCTCAGCCGCAATATACTCAAAGTGCGGGGTATGACCCCTGATCAATGCGCCTAAACATATAATTGCGTCAAATTTTTTTGACTTTGCCAGATGATTGGCCACATAGGGGATTTCAAATGAACCCGGTACCTTGAAAACCTCTACATCTTCACTGGCAGCATTATGACGTACCAGGCAATCCAATGCCCCCTCCTGCAGCTTGGCGGTCAGGAGATCATTGAAACGCGATACTATAATCCCGAACTTCAGCCCTTTTGCATCAAGCTTACCTTCATGAATCTTTGCCATCTATATTTCTCCTTGGTTTTTAGATCATATTAAAGAGATGTCCCAGCTTCTCTTTTTTGCATCTCAGGTATTTTCTATTATATTCAGTTGGAGAGGTTTCGCTGGGAACTCTTTCGGTCACCTTCAAACCGTAACCCTCAACCCCGACAATTTTGCGCGGATTGTTGGTAATCAAACGGACTGTGGAAAGCCCCAGATCGACCAGAATCTGCGCCCCGATACCGTAGTCACGAAGATCATCCTTAAATCCCAGCCTGTTGTTGGCCTCGACAGTGTCGCATCCATTTTCCTGCAGATGATATGCTTTGATCTTGTTTGCCAGGCCGATTCCACGACCCTCCTGTCGCATATAAAGAAGCACTCCCTGCCCCTCTTTTTCGATCATGCGCAGTGCCGCGGCTATCTGGTCGCCGCAATCGCAGCGCATCGAACCGAAAACATCGCCCGTAAGACATTCTGAATGTACACGTACAAGAACATTCTTCTTGTTGCGCACATCTCCCTTGACCAGGGCCACATGATGCTTGCGGTCTATTGCCGAGGAATACAGGCACAGTCTGAAATGCCCATATTTAGTGGGAAAATCTACATCCTCTTCTTTGGAAACCAGTTTCTCGGTCTGGGTCCTGTATTCGATCAGGTCCTTGATGGTGATCACCTTCATTCCGAATTTTTCGGCGATTTCCATCAGACGAGGCACACGAGCCATCTCACCGTCTTCATCCATAATTTCACAGAGCACCCCCGACTGGCTAAGGCCTGCCAGGCGAGTGAGATCGATTGAGGCCTCGGTATGTCCCGCCCGCACCAATACGCCGCCTTGCACACCCCGGAGGGGAAATATATGTCCCGGACGTGCCAGGTCATGGGGCTGGGTATCCGGATGTACGAGGGTCTTGATCGTTATGGCGCGATCCCGTGCCGAAATACCGGTGGTAGTACCGTGTACAGCGTCGACAGAAACTGTAAAATTCGTACCAAGCCTGGAGGTATTACGCTGGGCCATTGTCTCCAGCTCCAGTTGGTTAATTCTCTCTTCGGTCAGGGAAACACAGATCAGCCCGCGTCCCTCCTTGGCCAGAAAGTTGACATGATCCGGGGTCACCATCTCGGCCGCCATGATAAAATCGCCCTCATTTTCCCGATCCTCGTCATCAACCACGATGACCATCTTGCCCATCCTGATATCCTCGATCGCATCGGGAATAGCTGCGAAGTCGTATTTGTCACGACTGTCATTAATTTTCAAAGTAGGCATCTCACATACTCCGTCTAAAACCCCGCCCGGCGGAATGTCTCCAGATCGACATTGCCCTCACGGGCCTTATAAGGATTTATCATCTGTTGAATATATTTACCAATTAAATCGAATTCCAAATTTACCGAATCCCCCGGTTTGAGTGAGGGGAAATTCGTCATTCCCCATGTATGCGGTATTATCGAAACACCAAACAATCCCGGATCAGAATGTGTCACAGTAAGGCTGACACCATTTATTGCAATCGAGCCTTTAGGTACCACCAGATTATCGAATTCAACCGGATAACCGATCGCCAGTTCCCAGCTGCCCTCTATTTTCCTGATGGTCTTCGTCTTTCCCCGGCAGTCGATATGCCCGCTGACCAGATGTCCGCCCATACGGCTGTCCGTACGCAGTGCCAGTTCCAGATTGACCGAATCGCCGTTCTTCAAATCGCCGAGGTTGGTCTTGCGAAGAGTCTCGGATATAGTATTAACCGTAAATCGATCGGATTTCACCTCAACTGCGGTCTGGCATACTCCATCGATGTTAACGCTATCTCCTATTCTTATATCAGGTGATAACTTAGGTGCTTTCACTTCAAGTGTCAGATTACCGCCTTGCAGACTTGCAGACTGCACTTTTCCAACTTCTTCAATCAGACCGGTGAACATATTTTATCTCCAGATTGGATATCCGCAGACCCAGATATCCTCTCCTTTCCTGAAATACTCCACTTCAGACAAATAAATCGAATGTTCCAATGTGTCGATACCAAGCTCCTGGAATGTCGGAGTACCAGCACCCACTATTTTGGGAGCAATCCCTATATAAATCTTATCTACCAGTTTTCTCTTCAGGAATGATGTAAACAGGAGCGAGCCCCCCTCCACCAGGATCGAACTGATACTCTGGTTGGCTGCTTTGATCAGAAGGCTGGTAAGATTGAGGGTGCCATCCTCATAGGCGTCGACCGACCACATGATGGCATTCTGCTTGTGATTCTGGATATCCATTTCATTTGGCGGAGCAGCTATGATAGTCTTATTGTCTTCGTTATCCTTGAAAAGATGCAGGTCGCCTGGAAGCTCGGTTCTGTCCTGAAGGATAATCCTGTATGGATCCCTGCCCTCGACATGCCGTACGCTCAGACGCGGATTATCTATAACCGCAGTCCGGGCGCCAATTGCCACAGCATCCACATATGACCTCAAGGAATGCACAAATGCCCTCGACTCATCTGAGGTGATCCACTTGGGATGACCAGTTGTGTCGGCGATTTTTGAATCCAGCGTCTGCGCCGCTTTCAGTATTACAAAAGGCATGCTCGTTGCAATATACTTGAAGAATATTTCATTCTGTCTACGGGCTTTCTCCTCCAGCAAGCCGACGTCAACTTCAATCCCGGCATCCATCATCATAGTGATCGATTTCCCATTGGTCTTTGGATTTGGATCGACAGCAGCAATAACCACCCGCTTGAAACCTGCTTCCATGACAGAATTGACACAAGGCGGTGTTTTGCCATGATGTGAACATGGTTCCAGGGTCAGGTAAAGAGTTGCACCTTTGCATGAGGAATTGGCGCCGCGCATGGCGTTGATTTCTGCATGAGGGCCGCCATAGACTTCATGATAACCCTCTCCCATGATTTCGCCGTCCTTGACTATGACTGCCCCGACCAGGGGATTTGGTGAGACCTTTCCGCGCCCTTTTTCTGCAATTTCCAGGGCCCGCTGCATTAATGAGATGTCGTCCACGATTCAATAAACTCCAATAAAAAAACCCAAAGCCTGTGCTCTGGGGGTGGACGACCGCGGCCTGAATAAGATAGACCGCTACATATTCTGTCAACCTCTTCTCCCATCCGGACTGTACCGTCGGCAACCGAATTTCACGGTTTCTGCGGAACTTTGTCGGCTCCGCTCGCGGGCTTTAACCGCCGGTTGAGGAATTTCGCCTCACCCCGAAGAGCAATATTCACATATCTTATATTATTTTACGCAAAAGTCAAGTAAGTTTGGAGTAATATTTGTCAAAAATGAACATTTTTATCACGGATTATAATTCCTGTAAAATTGCGCAGAATCGGCCATTCCGGCCTGTTCATAGAGCCTCACAAGCTCGTTTCTTATGGAAGTAGAGTCAGGAAACATGAAAAGGAGCTTTTTCTGGAAATGCGCTATCAAAAGTGGGACACCGCTTGAACGCACAAACTCTAAAGTCATTCCAAGATCGGAAGGCGGGTCACCACTGACCGCCAGACCAGAATCGAAATATTTCACCGCTGAATCAGCTTTCATAGTCAGAAGGTACGCGGCCCCAATATAAAAATGCAGTTCGAAGAAAGTGCTGTCCCTCAGCACCGGTTTCAAAATATCTAACGCCGCTTCCGGATTACGTGAGAACAACTTCGATTTGCCATAACAGAATTGATGCAGTGGTGATAATTGCTCATTATTAGAAACAAGTCCATAAAAATGTGCTGCTGTTCTGTAATCCTCTATGTTGAAGTGATAATTGGCCATTGCAAGGACATCATCTGAGTCCGGATTCTTTCTTCTTTCCATAAACCTTATCGCCTCTTCATTCCTGTCATAAATATTCGCAAGGATCACAGAAAACTGTCTATTGCGGATACCGTCATAGTATTCGCTCTGGTAATGCGGATCATCATAAGTAATATTTACGATTCTATCTACCGCATAATCCTGGTTTCTATTAACCGCTAAAATACCTCCTGTATGTATTATATTAAAAAGTATGATAGCGCTCAAAACAGCTTTTGGCCTCACTCCATCCCCAAAAATCAGCAATAAGGCTCCCAGAGCAGTTAGCGGAACGGCAAAAATCGAGAGTAAGTCCCAGTCACGTGCTGCCCCAAGATGAGGATCGATCATGAATGTCAACAAAAGCGAGGGTATCGCCGCCCAGGCCAGGAAACCATACCAGCTTTCGGGATTCTTTCTCCGCGCGGACACCAGGATAACCAATGTGATTATACCAAGAGCCGGCCCCACCATTATGAGTTGATTGAATATGTCCAGAAGGTGATCAGGGGAAAAGAGCCAGTAATTTGTATTACCCGTAGGGAGAATGGGTATCGTCAGAGGAAAGTCCCCTCTTCTTATCGCCTGTCCCAGAATATAAATTCCAATAATGAATGCCGAGCCAATTGCCCATACGGCTTTCTTTGTCAGGATATTCACGCGGCGGTGAAATACATACACCAATGAAGGTAGAAAAGCGATGAACCAGAAATGCCAGCATATTCCCGCTATGAAGATCAGAATCAGTATCGTTACTTTACCGTTGCCATGAAGGGTGAGAATCGCATAATAAATATAGATAGAAAGCCAGGCAATAATTACTGCATAGGTCTCTATATATCCTGCAAATAATACCACCAATCCGGATGTAATCAGGGCGATATAACCTGTGGCGGCAAGTCCCTTCGGCTTGACCAGTAAGGAAAAGGTCTTCCATGCAAAAAACAAAAAGATGATACCCGAAATGATCGATATGATGGCTACATAATTGGCTGCGGCTTCACGAGTGCCGCCGATAATATTAAGTGATTTTGCAGCAACCTGCATCAGCATTCCGATTCTATTATAAAAAGGAGATGACACCTCACCGCTTACAATGCTTCCAATCAGATTCTGAGCATCACCATAGACATGCACCTCATACTTTACAATATACAGAAGTATGAATGGAATAATGATCCAGAGCAATCCTCTCACTATCAGAGGCAGATGGCTGCCATGCCGGGCTATTTTGCCGAAAATCACTGTAAGACTATCAAATAATTTTGATGAAAAGCCGGGAATCAATGCAAGCATTAGAGCTATGCCCAAGCCTATTAACTGAATCTCGAAAAACCCGCTTATCCTGAACACTCCCCAGTTCCAGTAAGCGGGCATAAAGAGCCCCAGGGCATAAAAGCCGAGAATTATTACCAGTGTTAGGTATATTGGAAACAATGACCTGGACATCAATTCTTACCTGCTTTCAATTTAGAAAATGATGCTAGATTTGCAGTGCAAAGTCAAGCCTCATGACAGGATTATAATATAACCGGATCTATGGACCTTCATTTTTCCTGTATGCCTTTGCGGAATCCGGCATTCCTGCCAGTTCATATAGATTTGCAAGTTCCATTCGAACTTCTGCCGAATCCGGAAAGAAACTCACCAGGTATTTCTGATATCTGGCGGCCACATCATAGTGGCCGAGAGATTTAAACAGATATACATAGGGATCCACGACCTCGACTTTATTAGATGAACGATAAAAAGTAATGTCGAGATATTTGAGGCTTGAATCGATCTGATTCTGGTGTGCATAAGAAACACCCAATAGAAAACACAGATCCGAAAAAACAGTATCTTGAAGAATGGGCTTCAATATATCGGCTGCCCGCTCATACCTGCCAGTCATCACCAGGGCATGGCCGTACGCATATCTATTCTCCCCCGCAAGCTCAGAAATATCGGGGATCAAACTGAAGATATATTGGGCCTTCTCATAGTTTTCTATGTTATGGAAGGAGACAGCAGCTGATGTCAGATCGATGGTCTCGAGTTTTGACAGGTCTTCAACATTAGAGTAAAGTTTGACAACATCCTCCGGACGTTTGTAAATGCCGATAAGGATATTTCCAAATGACCGGATTCTCGAACCACCATGATAATCCTCATTATAATGAGGATCATCAAGCAATATATTTACAACTCTATCTATGGCATAGTCCGGCTTTTTATTGATCCAGATGAAAGATCCGCTGTTAAGTATATTAAATAGAAGAATCGCAGCGAGGATGTATCTGAATTTATAGAGCTTCTGTTCATGCAAAAGAACCGCCCCCAATATAATCAGGGGGGCAGCGAAAATCGATAACAGATCCCAATCCCTGACAGCGCCAAGATGCGGATCGATCACAAAGGAAATCGCCATGGCAGGAAGGCCAACCCAGATCAGAAAGCGCTTTGAATCAGTCAAATTAGCGGGTTTTATGAATATTAATATGGCCAAAGCCAGAATCGCAAGTGCAGGGCCGACCATAATAAACTGATTCAATATGTCCAGCACATGCTCCGGCGCAAAAAGCCAGTAATTGGTTTTTTCTGTTGCCAGAGGTGGGATGGTCAAAGAAAATTCCCCCCTCTTTATTATCTGACCTGTTACGTATATACCCGCACAGAATAGAATTGCTAAGAGTTTTGCAACTCTCAAATTAAGAAATTTAATTTTTCTATGGAAAACAAAAAGCAATGAGGGAAGAAAAGCGATGAACCAGAAATGCAATATAAGGCCGATTAAGAACAGCAAAATTAATTTCCATACTCTTCCCTGTCCCTCCAAAAATCTGAGGGTATAGTATACATATATTGACAGCCAGGCTATGATTACAGAATATATCTCCACATGCCCGGCGAAAATTATGATCAGGCCGGAGGTCGCTACCGCAAAAAATGACAACACTGCTTCGCCGCGAGATTCAATCAGTATAGCAACCGATTTCCATGAGAAAAATAAATAGACTATACCCGATAAGATCGAGACAATAGACACATAATCCGCGGCTGCCGAGCGGCTGCCTTCAACCAGACCCAGCGGCCCGGCAGCAATCTGCAACAGCATGCCGATTCTGTTATAGAACGGCGATAAGATTTCGCCGCTTACAATACTTCCGATCAGGTTTTGGGCATCACCATAAATATGAACTTCTATTTTGATCAAAAAAAGCAGGACAAAAGGTATAGAAATCCAGAGGATTGCTTTTAGCGTGCCCGGTATATGATCAAGTGTTTTAGCCGCTTTGGCAAAAAAAGTCATAAGCTTACTATATAAAGTGGAAGTAACACCAGGAATGCTCACAGATACCAGTATCAGGCCCAGGACTGTAAGCTGCAGCCATCTCAAATCGGGCAATGAAAAGACAGACCAGTTCCAGTAGCCGCGCATCAAAAGGCCAAGCACATAGAAAACCAGAACCGCAATGAAAACTATATAAATGACGGTGCCTGATTTAGAGTTCACGAGACAATCCTATTTGCATTCCAGCCAGGTGGGGCCGGTACCCATATCTACTTTAATGGGTACATCAAGGGAAACTGAATTCTCCATGCAATCCCGCACAATTCCCTTAATCTCGTCATGTTCATCTTTATGAACATCAAAAACCAACTCGTCATGAACCTGCAGGATCATCTTGGACCGCTTCTCCCGTATCTTCCGATATATCTCAATCATGGCGATCTTTATGATATCCGCGGCAGTGCCCTGGATCGGTGTGTTGATGGCTGTGCGTTCTGCAAATTGACGCACCGCACGGTTGCGGCTGTTTATCTCGGGGACATAGCGTCGACGCCCGAACATGGTGGATACGTAGCCGTCCTTCCTGGCATTTTCGATTGTGCTCTCCATATATTTCCTGATTCCCGGATACCTTGCAAAATAGGTGTCGATGAATTGTTTCGACTCACCCACAGACATATCCGACTGCTGTGAGAGACCATAAGCGCTCACGCCGTATATAACTGCAAAATTTGCTGTCTTGGCCATTCGGCGCATATCGGGGTCAACCTGCTCGATCGGCACACCATAGACCTCCGAGGCTGTGCGGCTGTGAATATCCTCGTCATTTCTAAATGCCTCCAGCATTTTTTCATCCTGCGAGATATGCGCCATAATTCTCAGCTCGACCTGGGAATAATCAGCTCCCAGGAGGATATAGTCCTCGTTGCGAGGCACAAAGGCCTTGCGGATCTGGGCACCCTGTTCAGTGCGAATAGGAATATTCTGCAGATTCGGATCGGAGGATGAAAGCCTTCCGGTGGCAGTTACTGTCTGGTTAAATGATGTGTGCACCCTGCCGGTTTTTTTATTTATCAATAATGGAATGGCATCAATATAGGTGCTTTTCAATTTTGATAGCTGCCTATAATTCAGGATTATCTGCGGCAGAGGATGTTCTTTGGCCAGCGCCTCAAGAGTGGCCTGATCGGTGGAAAATCCCTTCTTCTTCTCTGTCTTCCTGCCGGGCTTCAGCCCCAGTTTCTCGAACAGGATCTCCTGCAGCTGATGGGTGGAATTTATATTGAATTCATAACCGGCATAATCATATATTTCCTGAGCCTTTTCGGCAATTACGGATTCCATTTCCCGAGACAGCTCGGCAAGAATATCCTTGTCGATCCTCACCCCGGCGAGCTCAATTTCCGCCAGCACTTCGATCAGCGGGACCTCGATATCATCAAACAACTTCTGCATCCCCGCCTTCTTCAGTAACGGTGCCAGCTTATTCTTCACCCTCAGGGTGATATCCACATCTTCAACAGCATAGAAAGTCGCCTTCTTGACCGGCACCACTGAGAACGAAAGCTGCTTCTTGCCTGATCCAATAAGCTCGGTTATCGGCTGTACCGTATAATTCAGATGTTCCAGGGCCAGCCGACCCAGATTATGCTGACGCGAGGATGGATTTATCAGGTATGATGCGACCATAGTGTCGAATGCAATTCCGGCCATATCTATTTCATAGTTTGCAAACACCTGATAATCATATTTGAGATTTTGTCCGATTTTTTTGATCTTCTCATCTTCGAGTACCGGCTTGAGGAGACCGAGCGCTTCTTTAAAAGGAAGGTTGACATCCTCGGAGTCGTGTCCCAGCGGAATATACCACCCCGAACATTCATCCAGACTGATAGATGCTCCCACCAGATCCGAGCCTATCGCTGTTAACGAGGTGGTCTCGGTGTCGATAGTCATCTCTTTGCGCTTTTTGATTTCTGAAATGATTCGTTTTAGTTCTTTGATGTCATTGACGAGCTTGTAATCAACCTCAGCTTTTTTTATCTCTTTTTTTTTGAGGTTTTTGGGACTTTCTCCGAGAATTTCCTCGATAAAGCGGTTGAATTCCAGTTCGAGAAATATCTCCCGCAGTCTTTTTGCATCTGCTTCTCCCCTTTTCAGGTCCTCGACCTTAAGATCCAGTTCCACATCATCGATAATTTTTACCAACTCTTTGGATAATCTGGCATTCTCCACATTGTCTTTGACTTTATTCCGCACACCCTTGGCCGAAATCTCGTCTGCATTTTCAACCACTGCTTCGAGGCTTCCAAACTGCTCTATGAGCTTCAGCGCGGTCTTGGGACCGACACCTGGTATGCCCGGTATGTTATCTGAGGTGTCGCCCATCAGCCCCATAAGATCAACTACCTTCTCTGGCGGGACACCCAGTTTCTCGACAACGCCATCCCTGTCAATAATCTCCAGCTCGGAGCCTGTTTTCTGTGGTTTAAGAATCTTGATCTTCTCGGTCACCAGCTGGTTGAAATCCTTATCCGAGGTCAGGATCAAAACATCATAGCTTTTCTCCGCAGCCTGGGTGGCAAGCGTGGCGATAACATCATCCGCCTCAACCCCATCTTTCTCGATCAGAGGTATATTCATGGCCTCCACAATTTCATGCAGCCTGGGCAGTTGGTCGGCCATATCCTCCGGCATCTTGGCCCGTGTGGATTTGTATTCTTTATACATTTCATGCCGATGGGTGGGAGCCTTGGTGTCAAATACTACTGCAAGGTGTGTGGGATTGTAATTCTGCAAAATCGACCAGAGTGAATTGATGAATCCGAATGAAACCGAAGTATTTTCACCTTTGGAATTGATGAGCGGATTTCTGATGAATGCAAAAAAGGATCGGTAGGCCAGTGCCGAACCGTCTACAAGTATAACAGTTTTCTTATCAGACATATAACTTATTCCTGTCTATATATTGAGCGACCTCCTCGGGCACATAATCATCTATCGGGTCGCCCCTGCGCACAGCCTCCCTGATCTGGGTCGAGGAGATATCCACCGGCGGCATTTCGATTTTCATTATTTTCTTCTCGAACCTGGCCGGGGCCGAGCCCTCTTCACCCGGTCTTTCGGCCATCACCACCTGCGCCAGCCTCATTATTTCCTCCGGCTTGTGCCAGTCTTCCATCTTTTTCAAGTTATCCGATCCAATTAGAAAGTAAAGCGCAAATTCGGGAAATTCATCCTTCAATTTTCTCAGAGTTTTCAGGCTGTATGAATGCCCCCTGATATGTGATTCTATAGCTGATGCCTGCAGGCCTGCCTTATCCTTTACTGCAATCTCGGTCATTTTAAGTCGGTGGCTGTAATCTGATATCTCTTCACGATGAGGCGGATTATATGTAGGAATCAGGAGGACCTTAAGGAGCTGCAACTGTTCCAGCGCATGCCTGCTGAGAGAGAGATGACCATGATGGATGGGATCAAAGAGGCCGCCCAGAACCCCGAGCCTATTCCTGCGCCCGTTCATCAGCGGAGCTTTGTTGTTCATTCTCTATCTTTGCTAAGACTTCGTCATATTTATCTTTAGCTTTATCGAACCATTCATGATCCGGGAAGGCATTCATCATATTATTAAGCTTGGCCCTGGCATCGTCATACTTTTCTTCTTTCCAGTCGATTTCGGCCAGCATATAGAGTGATTTGCCGACCCATTCCGGAATGGAGTAATTGGTTACGACTCCTTCGAAATATATACGTGCTGCTCTCCTGTCGCCTATTTTATAGTAGACCATGCCATTCTTGAAATCCTTTTGTGCCAGCCGGGCATGGCATGAATCCAGCAATGTCCTGGCATTGGGGCGATATGGAGAGTCAGGAAAATCCTCCAGGAAATTCTCGATGGTCTGAATGGCCTTCTTGACACCATCCTGCTCCAATCCAACATTTTTAGGTGAATCCTGGAAGTATGACCGCGCCACCATATAATGCGCCTGATCCGCCAGTGGTGAAGTGGGGTAATTGGTCAGGAGCCGTCTGAACTCCCCTACCGCAAGAATGTAGTCTTTCTGGTTGAAATAACACATACCCAGATAAAAGGTCACTGAATCTGCTAACGAGGTTCCATGAAAGCGGAAAATCACGGTTTGAAATGCCTCTATAGCCTGATCGTATTTCTCCGCCTGATAAAGCTTCTTTGCATATTCAAATTGATCACCGGGAGTATCAAATACCTTCAGATTGGTCGAGGCACAGGCGATTAAAATGACTGTCAAAAACACTGCCAGATACTTCATTTAGACCTCTCTCATCGTGACGCAAAGAAGAGATACACCATCCCGCCCAGAAGGCCGGAAATTATCACAGGCTCCCAGATACGGTTACGATCTGTGGACGGAAGCTCCGCATTGAATGTACTGCCGTCTCCAACCTGTGAACTCCGGGCTTGATCCCATTCTATCTCTTCACTATATGCATCAGAATAATCTTTCTGCCACAATACCTTTGAGTTTCTGTCATACAAAGTGGCATAAACAGCCGCTTCGAAATTTCTAAACAGACGGCCGCTGGAGAAAAGCGAACCGCCGACTCTATCATAAGAAAAATCGTAATTATACAGATTGATTTCCAATCTGTCAAAACTTATATCTCCATTATTAATATACAAGTTCTCAACCCTTTGTTTCAGCACTCCTATCACTATATCTCTGAAAAATTCCTTTGGACAATCTTCGCATTTGAAGACAAGGTGGAGATCTTCACTTGAAGTCATCCCATTTAAAAGAGAATCCGCCATATCATGGAAGGACTGCTTGACAAATATATCGTTTGAGACCGTTTGATCCTGGGCACAGAGAGCCGCTGCCGGAAGCAGTAGGAGTGTAACTGCGATAAATGATGATCTAACCGGCATACTTTTCCCTGAATTCATGATATGTGTCCAGCACACGGTCAACATAATTCTTGGGGAGCGGCTCATCCGCAATCAACCGCCGTCTGGTTTCGGTTTCACCAAGATTATAGGCTATGATAGCGTGTTTGAGATTTTTAAATTTGAAAATAAGCTCGGAAAGATATAGAGTGCCGAGATGTAAATTGTAATCCGATCTGAAGAGACTGTATTTATCTTCCCAGGCGATGTCTCCGCGCTGTGCAAGGTCCCAGCCGGTCGAGGGCTTCATCTGCATGTAGCCCATCGCCCCTTTGTTTGAAACCGCACGTTTTTTAAATGAGCTTTCGACTTTGATAAGCGCTAATATAAACAGCGGGTCATATCCGTATTTTTTGCTTTCGGAATATACAGAGTTAGCAAGCCTCCTGGTTTCCCCCGCCCCTAAATCAGACTGAAGATCTCTCAGGATATCCTGGATCACCAATTTCTCTTTGAGCTCCTTAATCTGGGCCTGCTGGCGATAGATCAGCCGCTCATTCTCGTATTTGTCATAAATCAGATAAAGCAATGCCACCGACTGTATCATATAGATCAGCACCAGCACAAATGCCACAGGCTTTGAAATGACCATCCCGGTGGTTCTAACATTCTTTACTGCTGCAGCCATAAATCTACTCCTTCCACTCTTCCGCAGAAAGATCGTAGGCCTCAAATCCGGTAATCCTGATGTTGCAAAAGCGGCCCGGTTTACAATTTCCTTTTACTTTAATATAACCGTCAATTTCCGGGGCCTGATCATAGGCTCGTCCTATATAATAACCATCTTTATGTTTTTCATCAATTAATACTTCAATCTTTTTTCCGAGCATCTTTGAATTCCGGTCCATCGACTGACCCATCACAAGCATCATCAGTTCATCAATTCGTCCCGCCGCAATCTTTTCAGATATCTGCGGCTCCATGGTAGCCGATGCAGTGACCTCTTCCCGGCTGTAGGCGAAAACACCGACCCTTTCCGGGCTGTACTGTTTCTGGAAATCCCAGAGCTTCTGGAAATCCTCTTTTGTCTCTCCCGGAAAACCGATTATATATGTCGTTCTAAGTACCAGATTCTTTATCTTTTTACGAAGCCGGTTGATCAGGTTTATGATCTGTTTTGAAGTGATCTTACGGTTCATTTCTTTCAGAAGCCTGTCTGAAATGTGCTGCAGGGGCAGATCGAGATAAGGCACGATCTTCTTTGATTTACCCAGATATTCAATCAGTTCCCGGTAATAGTGGGCCGGATGAGTGTACATAAGCCTGATCCAATTGACACCCTCCACGTCTTCCAGCTTCTCGAGCAGGGCATGAAGCCTGCGCTTGCCATAGATGTCCACCCCATACCGGGTCGTATCCTGTGCGATCAGGATTAACTCCCTGGCTCCCTGTTCACTCAAATACCTGGCCTCGTCCACTATCCTCGACATTTTGCGGGAACGATACCTTCCGCGTATAAAAGGAATCGTACAATAGGAACAGAAATTATCGCAACCATCTGAAATTTTCAGATAGGAATACGGCATCCCGCTCGGCTTTTGCACAAAATCATATTCTTTATAATTGGTCGGCAGCACCGAGTCTTTTACCTTCTTACCATCCCTGACGCCTAATATCTTATCTTTGGCATGGCTGAGATTGGCGATCCCTACCACGAGATCAACCTCGGGAAATTCGTCCTTGATAACTTCTTTATAACGCTGGGCCATACATCCTGCCATAATCAGCTTGACCTTCCGCTTCTTTTTGATTTCAGCCATCGCCAGAATTTCATCAATCGACTCCTCTTTAGCCGGATCGATAAAACCACAGGTGTTGACAATAATCATATCGGCCTGGTTGGGACTATCCACGGCCTTCATATCTTCGGCCTCCAGCATCCTTAGCAGGATATTGCCATCCACCTCGTTTTTGGGACAGCCGAGATTTTTCAAATATACTTTGGGCATAATCTAAGGGAGCCTGATTTCCTCGACCCCTTTGGGAGTTTTGAATTTGAATATCTCTGCGGGTATTTTGCGGTCGATTCTATAGTCTTTGAAGCGGATTGTAACTAAATTGCCATTGATATCTTTATATTCAGCTCTCCTCGTGAGATAAGTCTCCGGATCGATGAAAAGATACATCTCTTTTATAAAATTATCTTTTTCCATGGCCTTCAGAACGATTTTGTAGCATGTCCCGAAATCACATGTAGTATCGGTGAGAAGATCGGCCTCATAGCCTTCCTTGAAGCTGAAAATATAATCCGAGGGCCTAACCAGATCATCGACCTCATGTACCGAGTCTATTTTCACCTGCTTATTTTCTACCGAATAGACCCATATCAGTATTGAATCCGATACAATAGTCTGATCAACGGTCTCGATCCTGAATCTGTCATCATCGGTCAAAAATATTCTACCGGAAGTCTTATCCACAGTGGCGAAGACGCCGGAGCTGACCTCCTGCTCGAAATCCACCTGCAGGGTTTCGATATCCTCAAGCCGCATGTCGATCTTCTTCAAAACTTCTTCCTCCTTCGAGGCAAGAAGGCCGACCGAAAGAAAGAGAAGGACTGCAGTTCCGAAAATTATATTTTGAATCAGCTTTTTCATATTATTTCTTATACAATACAGACCGGGATCAGTTGTTTCTTAATTTTTCAAGATATGTCTGATCGGCCAAAACCTCACGCGCCTTGGAACCGTCATATGGTCCCACAACTCCTTTAGCCTCAAGCAGATCAATCAATCGGGCGGCCCGCTGATAGCCGATCCCCAGACGCCTTTGAAGAAGCGAAACAGAACCCTGTTTGTGTCGAATAACCATCTCCGCCGCTTCTTTAAAGAGCGGATCGGCGTCAGTAACCAGAGCTCGTTGTTTCAGAGCTTCCTCGGTCATAGATTCTATTTTTCTGACTTCTACATCCTGCGTCTTCAATATTTCCACCAAACGGCCGGTTTCTTCCGACGTTATCAGGGCGCCATGAATGCGCACGGGTTCCGCCTGCCCCGGTTCAAGGAAAAGCATATCACCGCGTCCCAGCAACTTCTCCGCGCCGTTGCCGTCCAATATGGTACGGGAGTCTATCTTTGTCGCCACCTGAAAAGCTATCCTGGCCGAGAAGTTGGCCTTGATAAGCCCCGTGATCACATCCACCGAGGGCCTTTGTGTCGCGAGAATCAGATGTATGCCCACTGCCCTGGCCATTTGCGCCAGCCGGGTCAGCAGAATCTCAATTCGGCTCGAAGACTGGGACATCATCAGATCCGCCAGTTCATCAACAGCAATTACAAGATATGGCAGCCTCTCCGATGCCTGGACCTTATTATTGTACTGGACAATATTGCGGACTCCCTTTGAGGCCAATTTCTTATAACGGTTTTCCATCTCGACTACGGCATCATTGAGCACCCTCTCTGCCTGCTTAGCCTTGGTGATTACCGGACGTTCCAGGTGAGGAATTCCGGAATAGACCGAAAGCTCCAGCATCTTTGGATCGATGAATATAAACCGCAAATTGCGGGGATGATGCCTAAATATCAGGCTGCTCACAATAACATTCATACAGACCGATTTGCCGCTCCCGGTTGCTCCTGCAATCAGGAGATGCGGCATTGATGCCAGGTCGGCCACATACGGTTCTCCGGCTGTGGTCAGGCCCAGGGCCATGGGAAGCAAGATTTTATTCGATTTAAATCTTTGATCAGTGACCACATCCTTCAGATATACTGTTTGGGGATAGCGATTGGGAATCTCCACACCGATCGCCGCTTTCCCGGGCACAGGCGCGATAATCCTGATCCGCTTGGCCTGCAGGGCCAGCGCCAGATCGTCGGAGAGATTGATTACCTGATTAACTTTGATACCCGGGGCAGGCTTGAATTCATAACGCGTTATCACCGGCCCTGGAAAGGTCTCAATCCTGTCATCGACCACATCTATATGAAATGTTTTCAACGTGTCCAGAAGTTGTGAACTTACCATCTTAATTTCGGAATTAGTGATTGCCTGATCAGGCTGAGGATTGGCATCCAGGATTCCGAAGTCCGGAGCCTGATACCCATCTTCGCACTTTCGGGTCATCTTTATGGCAAGTTTTTCTTTTTCTTTATTATCTTCGGTTATCTTTTCAACTTTTGCATCGGATGACTTTTCATCGGAAAGCTGCTCAAACAGGTCGGTAAACTTCCCTTGCTTTCCCTGATCGTCTTCAACTCTTTCATCAGGTCCATCAGGCTTTTCCCGAATTCTCATACGCCTCAGGCTCCCCCACAAATCCTTAAATACAGAGATTACCGTATATATTGGAGTAGTGAACCGGAAGCTTTTCTGTTTTTGTGGTTTTGCCCCGGAGCTCTTGGTTTTTTTTGTTGTCATGCCTATGCCGAATAGCGACAACATCCAATCCCGCACTCTGTCGGGAATTGAGGCAATCTTTTTCTCCCACCAGGATGGACGCCACTCTATCAAAAGGAACAACAGTATAATGATTGCGGCGAGAAATAAGAGGAATGAGCCAACTTTGCCGAAAAATCTGATTATAAAACTGGCCACACCGACTGCCAGTGCACCTCCGGGAGTAGATATAAAATCCACCTCGCCGCCGACATGGACATACTTTACACTCAATAGCAAAGCCAGTGCGGAGGAAATCATGAATGTATAGAATATTTTTTTTCTTAACTTAGGCAGTTTCCAGCGAAACAGATATTTCACCCCTGTAAGAACAGCGAATACTGGCAGGAAAAATGCCAGCAGACCCAGAAGATAATACAGCAGGTGAGATAGCATTGCCCCCACCAATCCGACCCAGTTGTCGGGAATGACCTCGAATATATCAAATCCCCAATTTTCGCTCAGCTGATAATCATCGTGCTGCGAATGGGATACCAATGAGAAGAAAATCAGAGCGCCGAGGGTCAACATCAAGAGACCCAGGAACTCGTCTTTGCGCCGTGGTGATAGATTTGCCAATGCCTTCATACACTAACCAAAATGCTTATCTTTTGCCCTCAATCAACAATAAATTTGAAAAGGCAGTCCTTAATGCGGGACCGCCTTTTCAATCTTTTTCCCGCGATTACTTAATCGCCTGTCTCAGTTTCTTTCCCGCCTTAAATTTGGGAATCCTGGCTGCAGCAATCTTGATAGGCTGTCCTGTCTGCGGGTTTCTACCGGTACGAGCTTTCCTTTTGGAGACTGAGAAAGTACCGAAGCCGACAAAACCGATCTTCCCATCTTTCTTAAGCGACTTGGTCACGCCATCGAAAAATGAATCCATGGCCTTGCGAGCCTGGACCTTGGAAAGATTTGCATCTTTAGCAATCTTTGAGACCAGTTCCTCTTTGGTCATAAGCTTCTCCCTTGAATTAAGTGAACTCTTTTTACGGCTATCATATTTATTTAATTGTTTTGGTATTTTTAAGTCAACAATAATTTTCCCTCAGAAACCTTATTTTTCGGGGCTTTGTGGGCTCTCAAAAACTGAACTGATCTGACAGCGGACTATTGATACCCGATTCAGATTTTTCGAACTTGATATCCGGAAGCGATTTCACATTGATCCTGAAATAATATCCCCTTAAACTGCCGTTCGGAATCCACGTAAAAACCGCCTCCCAGCAGTGCAAATCCCGGTAAAAACTGAGCCTTCTTTGAGTAACCTCACCAGTCTTGATGTTATAATACTGGGAGAATGACACCTTCCAGTTTTGCGTTAAATTAAACTCGCTATTGACTGTAAGAGTATGAGTTATGGATGTGAATGCTCCCCGCGATTCTGCATAGCGATGACCGATCGAAAGACTCCAGGGATGTTTCTCCGGCTTCCCGGGAAATTTGGGCCGAAGCGTATCAATTGGCTCTCCCTGCAGGGCCGTGCCGATGACACTGGTATTTCCACGGTACGTAAAATCCGTAGTCAGCGACAGGTTTTCCAGACGTGGATGCAGCAGATCGAGCCTTTGAGTCGAACGATTATAAAGATCGTGGCTTGCAGACAATGAAAATGTCAGGTATGGAATCGTCGAGCTGCGCATGGTCGTGTTTAAATTTGACCATTTATATGCCGGCGCCTTGAAATTATAACTGGCTGAAAAGTTAAGCGTAAACAAATCGAGCTTCTTATCCTGCTCTCCGCTTCTATATTTCAATTGGAATAGATTGCCTAATGACCATCTCAAACTCTGACTTTCCGCTCCCCCTGAACCGATCGCCGCAAATGATGCCTCTTCGGCGTGACGGTCTGCTTTCGGCCGATAAGAATATGATAGTGTCGGCGTGACCACATGACGCAATGCCACCAAGCCGCTTATGGGCGGACGAAACATGCCGTAAAGTTTGGTATTCGAGCTCATCCCGAACGTAAATGCGGCCCGCCTGAGGCCGGTTTCAGTCATCAGGTTTGCTTCCCTGCTCTGATCCGTATCAAAAATATAGAACCAGTTCTCATTTATGGTCGCATTGGGGCTGATCGTAAAATATTTCAGAATCGTGGTGGGCATCGACATGCTGATGTTGTGCCTGATATTGGCGTAATGCCTGCTCGTCCTTTCCTCACCCGCACCCGTATTGCTGATGAAATTATCCGAATTGACATTATAAGATAACATCAAATTCTGGTACCAGCTCTTTTCTGAAGGATCCTCTGCTGAAAACACAGCTCTCGAGGGAAGCGAGAATGACAACCTGGGAAGGTTGTAGGTGGTATTATTCTGGTCGAGATTATTGGTACCCTGCACCACCGCCGTAAAGGAGGCCCTCCCCCAGGTTTTTCGGAAGTTTAGCTGTGAACGCAGGGAGCGGTTCAGCCTTTCTTCCGGATCAGTGGAGACATCTGTGTAATAGCTCGCATCTGAAATAAAGTTACCACTACCGTTCAGGCTCGCGGTTTCTGCCAAGGTGTGCCGGTGGTTGAGATTGAGACTCCATCGGTTGCGCCTGTTAAGTCCGCTCAAAGTATGCCGGGTTTCGCGGGCATAGGACGCATCAACAGAGCCCGAAAATTTATACCTCAGGGCGTACCTGAATCCCAGATTGAAAGTCACCCCCACCTCATCGTTGTAATCGATGCTGGTCTCCAGATCAAAATAGTCACTCAGGGCCCAGTAATATCCCAGTCGGTTTACAAATCGTGTACCACGCTCAAAATTTCCGATCTGGAATGGA
>JAABVY010000214.1:0-14177 GCA_011777135.1 Candidatus Zixiibacteriota bacterium
CGACCATTACGATACCATTGTAGTCATCGAAGTATTTGCGAAGGGATTTGCCGAGCACCTTGATTGTCTTATTTTTCTGGCTACCATTTGATTTGGGTCCCCGCGCCTTATTATACAGAAAAGAGGCTAATCCTCCTTGTGCGCCGGAACGGTATATACGTCTGACAGTCTTCCAGCCGAAGAGAGATATTCCTTTGGAAACGCCGAAAACAGAGATGGTTTTAATATCTCTTGGCAGTTTTTCCAGCTTGTGTTCGATTGCTCTCAATGTGGAATCGAGGTAATTGGGATGGCCCCTTCCGATATCCGTATAAACGGCTACCAGTTTCTTATCAGCAAGTTTTTTCATAGGCTTACAAGATAATAAAGGATGGGCATTAATGCGAATAAAAATGGGGCAGAATTCCCGGAGTACCTGAGGGAAAGATGCTCAGACCCGAATCTGGGCGAATTTCTGCTTCTCGTTTGTTTCCCCGGTGCGGGGATCAGATATCACCGGCAGGGTGATCATGAATCTGCTGCCATGCGGTTCAACCTTTTCGATTTTGATCTTCCCGCCATGATTATTGACAACTTTGGCGCATACGATTAGGCCGAAACCATGCCCTCCGGGTTTGGTTGTAAAACGAGAAGTAAATGCTTTTTCGGCCAGTTCAGGCGGGAATCCGGGGCCATTGTCGGATAATTCCACCACTGCCTCATGATTCTCCTTATCAAACCTGGTGATAATCCTGATCAGGCCTTCTTTGTGATCATGCAGCGCCTGGGAGGCATTGTTTAGTATATTATAAAACAGCTGCGAGAGCTGACTGCTGTCGGCCATCATATTGGGCAGAGAATCATCTAGATTCTTAATTATATCAATATTGCGGAAGCGCTTCTGCGGGGAGAGAAAGGCGGCAATGTCTTCAAGAAGCACATTCAAATTGACCATCTTCTTCTCAGTTCTGAGATTGGCAGCGTCCGCCAGGCCGCTGGTAAACTTGGTCATCTGATCCAGGCTCATATTGATGCTATCGATATATTTGGCCACCTCGGTTTCGTTCTTGATCCGGGCCTTGTAAGTCATCATTTCAAAATTGCTGCGGACTATATTGAGGAAGTTGTTGAGCTCATGCCCGATTTCAGCCGACATCACACCCTTGGCAGCCACTTTTTCCAGGTTGACGATATCATCATGCAGTTTTTCGAGTTCGGAAAGGGCGGTTTTGGATTCCTCATAGAGGGCAATGTTTTCAGCCGCGAGGGAGATCAGAGAAAGCACTATCGAAAGCAGTTTCAGGTCGCGCTCATTCAAAGTATCCTCAACGCTTTCCTGCAGGAGCAGGACAATATAGAACTTTTTCTGGCTCTTGACTGCAATGGTAATAGTCCGGTTTGATTCATTGAAGAATTCCGAGAGCTTTTCAATTTCCGGGGATTGCTTTATGATCTCTGCAAAAAAGGGATTCTCTTTAATCCCAATATTTCTGGCAGGAGATCCAATATCAAAGCATTTTTCTGCTGCATCTGCGCTTAGCAGTTGAGAGATTACTTTAAAATTTCCCTCTTTGACGTTGTTGGTGGCAGCTACCTCGAGTTTTTCCGAACGTTCATCCCAGGCGGCAATCAGGCCGACCTCCAGATTGCAGTTAAGCAGCGCCAGGCCCAGGGAAAGCTTGAGAAGGCTGTCGCGTTCGCCGACATTATAGAGAACCTCCATCAAATCGGAAAGACGATTTAAGTCCTGGCCGCCGGAGCTTTCCTCCAGTTTAGCCTTTTTGGCCACAGCCTTGGCGATACCCTTGCGGAGTTCTGCAAGCTCGAAGGGCTTCATGATATAGTCATAGGCACCCGCCTTGATCGCTTCTTTGGCGGTGTCCAGGCTGGCATAGCCGGTCATGAAGATAGTGCCCGTGTCGGGCGAAATCTTCTGCGCCTCCTTGGCCAGGGTCATCCCGTCGATATGGGGCATTTTTATATCGGTAAGCAGGAAATCGAATTTTTTTGTTTTGATTTTTTCCAGAGCTTCACGAGGGTCCTGGGTAGTTTCTATCTCATAGCCCTCGCTCTTGAGGACATCAGAGGCGATGTTTAATATTATCTGCTCATCATCAACAATCAGGATTTTGGATGACTGCACAGATTTTTCATCTACTTTATTGGGCATTTGGATTTCTTCAGTTGTTCAGCCTGTTTAAGGGTCTTCCTCAACTCATCCAGCTCAAACGGCTTTGCCAGGCAGCATAACGCGCCCATCTCATTGGTCTTTTCGGCCAGCTTGTCAGGGAAGCTGTCGGTCATGATGAAATCCAGGTTAGGATCGATCTCGCGGGCGGCGATATATGTATCGAAGCCGTTCTTCCTAGGCATGTGGATATCACAGAAAACCAGATCGAATTTGGAGGCCCGGATCTTCTCCAGCGCCTCGACTCCATCTATGGCCTCTTCAATCTCGTATCCCTCGGATTCAAGAACATCACAGAGCAGTCTGCGAATTACCGGGGTGTCGTCAACTACCAGTATTTTCTTAATCCCAGACATGTTTTTACAACATTTAATGTTTTATTGATGATAGCCAGTAATCTCTAAATTTCTTATCGGCAGGTTGAAGGAATTATTTTGCCGCAGTTTAATAAATTTTGAAACTGGAGGAATTTATTTGTTCTGAGAGGCGGATTCTTCCCGGGTTGAGAAAGTTTTCCTGTTATCGCTTACGATAGTTTCAAGAGGAAGAACCAGAGTGAAAGTAGTCCCCTCGCCTACTTTGCTCTTCACCAGAATATCTCCCTGGTGTTCCTTAATGATACCGTAGGAAATGGACAACCCCAATCCGGTGCCCTTGCCAACATCCTTGGTGGTATAGAAAGGCTCAAAGATCTTGTTAAGGATTTCAGGGGGAATCCCCATACCTGTGTCTGTGAATTCAACCTCGACACAGCCCTGAAACTCCCCAATGGGAGGCGAAAAGCGAGTCTCGATCTTCAGGTTTCCGCCCTCAGGCATGGCCTGTTGAGCATTCAGCATTATATTTGTAAACACCTGCTGCAATTGACTGGCATTGCCGTAATAGGCGGGAAGGCTCTGATCCAGATTCTTTTCCAGCAAGATATTTTTCATATCCAGCTGGTGCTGTACAAATGTCAGCGTTTCCTCCAGTGCCTGGTTCAGATTGAAATATTCAAATTCGGTCTTGGCCGAGGTCCGCGAGAATTTCAGAAGGTTTTTGATTATTGTCTTGCAGCGCCGGGCCTGCTGCTCGATATCCTCCAGGAAACGGCACTGCATTTCAATATCATCATCTGCCAGATCAGCAGCCTTCTTTGACGATAGCTTCTCCAGTGCATACTGGCTGTAACCCAGAATCCCGCCCATCGGATTGTTTAATTCATGGGCAACTCCCGCCGCCAGTTCTCCGATGGCCGCCATCTTCTCCGACTGGATAAGCTGCTTCTGGGCCGCTTCGAGTTCTGAGGTTCTCTCGGCTATCTTCTGCTCCAGCGTGCGGTTGTACATCTCGACTTCTTCACGATAATTTCTTAGAGAGTCGGTCATCTTGTTGAATGAAGTTGCCAGTCGGCCCAGCTCATCGTTAGATTTAACCGGGACGTCGTGGGAAAGATCTCCCGCGGCAATGCGCTCTGTAACATCCACCAGGTTCTCGACTGGCTTGATAATGAAATTTACCAGCGTAATTGTTACGACAATTGCGGCGAAGACCACCAGCGAGGTTAGAAATATGGTCATCCAGACCATGCGGGCGATGTCCTTTTTGACCTTCTCCAGAGAAATTCCCAGGCGGGCCAGACCGATCGCCTCGGCCTGAATATCGGGATCGGAGACCGAAGGCATAACAACTCCCAGTTCCTCCCTTGAGATGCCGCCCTCAACTGAATACTTGAATACGGGGTAGACAAATTCTATCAATTCGAGATCACGGTCGGGTATCTTCTTCTGTTTTGTGAGCACAGTTTTGCTCAGCATCATGTTCTTGACATCTTCGTCAAGGAAGGTCTTGAGGGAGAATTCGGGTCCCAGCATGGACACCTGGGCTATGATTTTTCCTCCCGGATTCTGGATAGCCACAAACAGGAAGTCCCTTTCCACCGAGAGAGTTTTCATCAGGTCGGTCAGGATATAATCGGATTCGATCATAACGCCGTATTCCGAGTTATTGGCCAGCATTTTGACCAGGGAGGCGCCCCGTTTTTCAAGTTCGGCGGTGATATTCTGCTTCTGGCTCTTGATCAGGAAGCCAACCAGAATGGCGGATGTTATTATAATCAAGGCGGAAATCGCCGCCACAGCCTGGAATCTGAGAGATGCTATACTGAACCATCGTTTCATTTATAGATCTCCTTTGAAATGTCAACCAGTGACTGGTCAACTTCGATTCCCATCTGCGTGGCGGTCTTCAGATTTATATGCAGATATATTACCCCCGGAGAGGCGATGGGGATTTCTGATAATGACTCTCCCAGCAGGTAGCGCATGGCCAGGCCCCCCGCGCGTCTCCCGATATCCTTGTAATCATAGTTCAATCCCAGGAGTGCTCCACTCTTCACGAAACTGGGCGAGAAGCCCATGATGGGCTTTTTGTTTCTGAGCGAGACGAGGATCATAAATTTGGTCGCCTGCGGGGTATAAATCAGGTCGTCGGCAGTAGTCCAGATGCCGTCCGCGACACGGCACAGTGAATCGAGCGCAAGCGGCAATTCCCGGTCGGAGTCGATCCTGATTGCGACCAGCTCCAGGTCCAGCTGAGGGGCGATTTGCCTGGCTTCCTCGATCAGTGGTTCACTTTGCTCAGTATAAATGACGCCGATCTTCTTCAAACCGCCATATATCATTTTGAATTTCTGGAATTGAATATCTATGGGAATATCCAAAGAGGCCCCGGTAATGTCGAGGATTGAATCAGATGCATCTATAATTCCGGAGGTTTGCGGATTCAGGACGGTGGAGAATATCAACGGCAGATCAGGCAGATTTTCCTTAATTAATAAGGTGGCTGGAGAGCCGACTGTGATTACCAGATCCGGTTGAAGCAATTTTAGTTTTGCAGTCGTATTTTCGTGGCCATCCGCTTTCAGGTTTAGTTCCGCATACTCCACGGGAATATCGGCAGTTTGCAGCCTTTGAATTATACCCTTAAAAGACCTGAGAGAGGCCAGACTGGAATCTGAGCATACAACCGCAATATGTTTTTTTTCAGCCTGGGGTTCCTGGGAGTAACCCTTTCCGATTCCAACCAGAAAAAAAATAGAAACCCACAGCAGGATCAGCTTTTTTGACAATTTATGATCCTTTACTTACAGCAGGGTATAAGGTTCAACAGAATATCCCAAATCGTCCGACTCATCTCATTTTTATCCAAAAAAAGACTACCAAGCCCTGCAAAGTCCCATGTTCTTTCTGGGATTAGATTCAAACCGCAGGGTGGATCAATTATCATAGCATTTTATCGGCAATTTTGTGTAATCCATTACAGCGCAGAATAAAAATTAATGAAAGAGACTTTTTTGGATTAAAAAATAATCAGGAGTGTCGATATCAATATTGAAAATGGATAGCCGTTTGCCGGGTATTTGTGAATGGCCGTGTGTCTTTCTTGTCCGGCAAATGCATGTTTTAGATAATAGAAATGCCCGAATTATCGACAGTAACTAATAACTAATAAGGAGCCCAGCGTGAAAAGCAAAAAGCTATTATGCTGCCTGGTTATTCTGGCGGTAGCCGCTTTCACAGCTCCATTACTCCATGCCGGGACATCAGGAAAGATCGCAGGAGCGGTTTACAACGCCGATACTGATGAACAACTCCCGGGTACAACGATAAGAATTCTGGAATTGGATCAAGCGGTTCCATGTGATGCCGACGGCGAATTTTACTTTATTAACGTACCGGTCGGAACATATACATTGGAAGCGACGCTGATAGGTTATCAGTCAATGACCAAAACCGGGGTAAAAGTCCTAGTTGATCTGACAACACCCGTAGATTTTTATCTGGTGCCCTCCGAGTTATCGTCTGACAGTACAGTTGTAGTAGTGGCTGAAAGAGAACTTGTGCAGCAGGATGTCAGTTACTCTGAGAACTGGATGACAAGGGACGATATCATCCGCCATCCCAATTCAACCTCAGTTGACAATCTTATTGCAAATATGGCAGGTGCCGTGGTAGATGGAAGAGGCAACCTGCATCTTAGAGGCGGACGGGACGGCACTATAACCTATTATTTTGATGACGTTCCGGTGCAGGATCCATTCACCGGGACGGCCGGGACACGCATCTCTCCCGAAGCTCTGGAGGAACTCTCGGTAGTCTCCGGGGGATACCTGGCGGAATATGGTGAGGCTCTGTCTGGTGTAGTAAACGCTCTTACACAGGAGGGCGGCGAGGCCTACTCGGGCAAACTGAAGCTCACTGACGGACTCACCGAGCCCTATCAGGTGACCTCAGGCAATTTCGGAAAGCTGAGACGAAACAGCGAGAACATGGCCGTCTTCAATCTTGGCGGGCCGATACCCGGACTCTATAATCTCATGGGCGGAAAGTTCTTTAGCTCTTCCGAATACCGTGACCTGGGCGGTTATCTGCCTCACAACCGATTGAAAAGTTTCTCCCAGGCCAGCAAATTAACGCTGAAACCGTCGCCAAAATTAAAATTGAATTTCTACGGCAACTACTATCGGGCCGAGCGTGAGCGTTATGATCACCGCGATGTCAATAATGTCTCGTACGATTTTAATCTGGATGGCCTGGGACTGATAAAATCGAAATCTTACAGGTGGGGGACACGGGCAACCTATACACATTCCCCCAGCCTCATATTCAACTTACAGTATAATCACTTTTTTACCGAAACAAAGGTTGCACCTGAGCATCTCTTTGATGTCTACTGGACCGAATGGCCAGGTTACTCCGAAGATGAGAACGGCGTTTACGATGGCACGATTGACGATGATAACTACAATCCCGATTACATAGGCAATACCGGGTCCGGATTCACTGAGGGGGATGATTTCTTTCCTTATTATTCATACAGGAAAAATGCTTATGACAGCTTTGAAGGAGAAATTATCAGCCAGATCGATAAATATAACCAGTTTAAGTTCGGGCTGGAATACCGTTTTAACGATCTGAAGTGGGATAACAAACAGTTTTTCAATGATCAACCATATGGTGAAAAATATGATGTCGAGCCGCGCTATGCCGCTGGATATATCCAGGACAAGATTGAGCTGGGATATATGATAATCAATGCCGGTGTCAGGGCGGACTATCTGAATGCTGCTGTAAATTACTGGGAGGATCCGATCAGCAAGACCACTCGCAGTACTGCTGATCCTAAATTCAAGGTCTCGCCCCGGTTGGGAATATCACATCCGATCGCGTCAAACACGGTGATACATTTCAATTATGGCTATTTCTATCAGGTACCGCTTTATTCATATATGTTCACCAACCTGCAGGCTGATTTGAATACCGGTTTCCCGATTGTCGGTAATCCTGATATGGAGCCGGAAAAGACAATTGCCTATGAATTTGGCTTGAATCATGTGATAGCATCTGACATGACTCTTAAAGTGACATCCTATTATAAGGATGTTTCCAACCTGACTTCGACACGCTTTGTTGAATATCCCGGCGGATCATATACATATTATACAAATGCCGACTATGGGTCTGTGAAAGGACTGGATATTGTTCTGGTCAAACACCATACAAACTCGCTCCTGGCCGGGTCGGTGAACTATTCCTATATGATCGCCAAGGGCAACGCTTCCTATGCGACCGAAGGCTATTATGATTATTTCACTCAGGACGATCCCCCGATCTGGCCGGACAAGGAATATCCCCTGGCCTTCGATCAGAGACATAAGCTTGCTGTAAACTTGGATCTTTCGGTTCCTCGCAACTACAAATTCAAGCTGTTTGGCCTTAATATGCCTTCGGCCTGGGGAATAAATACGATTCTCAGCTACGGCAGCGGAATGCCGTATACCAGGACCGATAACCTGGGCAACCGAATCGGCACCCCCAATTCCGGACGCCTGCCCGCATATTACCGGGTCGACATGAGATTTGTGAAGGATTTCTTCCTGGGATTCGCCAAAGATACCCGGCTTTCGTTCTTCGTCGAGGTTGAAAACCTCTTCGATCGCAGAAATATTATCAATGTTTATTCCAATACCGGACTTCCCGATGATGACGGCCAGGGCTGGAGCCTGGGCGAAGAAGAACAGGAAGAATATGATTTGCTGGTCAAAGATCCTCAAAACTTCGACGTCCCCCGCACGATTCGCTGGGGATTCGAATATGTATTTTAGAGGGGAGGGATGATAATAATGAGAACGCAGAACAGATTTTGGATTTTTGCCGCGTTGATCGTCCTGGCCCTTTGTCTGGCGGGGACCACGCTTAAAGCCAAGACTGCGGAGAGCACTGTTGGCGAACCCCCCTCGGAGGTAATGGACTGGGTCTTCCATAACAAAGGTAACATCGTAACAACTATCTTCAACTGGGGTCTGATGGGCAAGTATAACGATGTTCCGCGAGGTGAATGGCCTAAGGGATCAGGAAATAATTATCTGGCTGAAGTCAAATACTGGATGGGTGCGACATTGCCGAGCGGCGACACGGTGGTAGCCAATACGGATGAAGATTTTATGCCTGAGCCAAATTTCGCATCGTCTGACAACGACATCAGAATCAGGTTATCGACCGATCAGACGCGCTATGAGTACGACCATTTCGATACCGTTGGGCTCGGATTCAGCCGCCCGGCCTATGGCTGGCGCACCTACAACCTGGAGACAAACGCCTGGGAGTATAACGAAATATATAATCCTGTCAGCGCCGAATTTTTCCCGGGCGGACCGATTGCTTTGCAGGAAAGCCAGTACATCATGAATGACGCCAGGGACGGTTCTCCCGCTCTGGGTCTTTTGATTACGCAGACGATATATCAATGGAACTATGATTACAATCAGGATTATCTGTTTGTGGTGCTGAATATCAAGAATGTCTCCGCGAATGATTATACCGATTTTGCCTTCGGCCTTTATTGTGATTTTGATGTCGGCGGCTATTACCTGGGAGAGAATGGCCGTCTGGGTGATCTGGTTGATTTCAATCCGGATGAGAATCTGGCCTGGACTTATGATGAAGACAATTATGATCCCGGCTGGGGACCATCGGTAGTGGCCGGGCGAATGGGCACAAAGTATATTGAGACTCCCGGAGGACTCGGCATGACCTCGTTTAGAACCGGCATCTGGGACAGCCTTCCCGACAATGATCAGGGCCGTTATGCCTTGATCAATTCGGAGCAGTTTGACGAATCATTGCCGCCCAATGATCAATATTATATTCAATGCACGCGCGGTATCAATTTGCCCGCAGGCGCGGTGGTACGGGTTGTGTACGCGCTGGTGGCCGGGCAGACGGATGACAAGCTGATTGAAAACGCTCGCATGGCCCAGATTGTCTATGAGAATTATTTTACCGGACCAGAGCCGCCCGTTCAACCTGTCCTGAAGGCAGTCGCCGGAGATAACCTGGTTAAACTCTACTGGAATAATGTGGCGGAGAATTCAATAGATCCAATGACCGGTGAACAGGATTTTGTAGGCTACAGGGTCTACAGGTCAACCAATTATGGTGCTACTTGGGGAGAGTTGACCTTCAATGCCGACGGCTCTCGTGGCCCCAATTATATTCCGCTGGCTGAATTCCGTAGGGATGAGACTACGGGACTGATTCCGCATACCTTTATCGACAGCAACCTGACAAATGGTTTTGAATACTGGTACGCGGTGACGGCCTATGACACGGGGATTGATTCAATTCCACTGGACCCGCTGGAATCCGGCAGGGGCCGGCCGGGTGAGGACTCCTCGGCAGCAGGGGTTATGCCCCGCACCGACCCGGCAGGTTACTGGCCGATTCAAAATACGATTGAGCACCGAGTGGCTGACGGCGGGGTGATGAGCGATGGCGAAATCTTTGTCGAGGCCTTCAGTGAAAATGCGCTAACCGGCAGGGAATACAAAGTGGTTTTCTCTGAGGATGTATATCAGACCTACTGGCACCTGCTGGACGCTTTCACTGGCGACACGCTTCTGGCCGACCAGACTGATCAAACCGCCAGGCTGGATGGGGCCGAGGTTGTTGACGGCATTCAGGTTCTGGTCCGGAATGGTGAGAAGGAGCCGCGGGATATGGTGCAGACAGTGTTTTCCATCCCGGGCGATACAACAATAATACTCTATCAGAGTCTTGGATCGATAAATGATTATTATGGCGTTCCCTGCGGCGGCGATATGCACTTCAGGTCGACCTATGAAATTCGCTTTACAGAAACCGGCTCGACCGGATACTGGTGGTGGGATGACGTCACTCCGGTACAGCTGCCTTTTGAAGTCTGGAATACAACTTTCGGATACCAGGTAATAGCGGAAATCATCGATCTTGAATATGATCAGGAATGGGATCCTCAGGTTGGCGATTTCATTGTGGTCGTCAACCAGGAATATGATGGTTCACCTCATCCCGAGGCATACCCATGGAAGCATACCTGGGCCTTCCGTTTTGATCCCGGACTGGCAGGGCAGACAGGGGACGTCTTTACGATATTTGGAGCACCATTGAACTCCCCTGACGACGAGTTCTATTTCGCAGCTCCCAGTATCGATGAGCAGCTTGCCAGCCGTGACCTGGATTCGATTAGAGTCGTTCCCAATCCGTATGTCGCGCATGCCGAATGGGAAATCCGTGCCGGGGAGCGCAGGATTGAGTTCATATATCTTCCCGACGAGGCCACTATCAGGGTCTATACGCTGGCAGGCGATCTGGTGGTGACCCTGGAGCATGAGGGCTCGGGTACCGCGGAATGGAACCTTGAATCAGTCAATGAACAGTCGATTGCACCGGGAATATACTACTATCATGTGGAATCGCCATATGGCAGCAAAATCGGCAAGTTTGCTATTATAAAATAGCCAGGCAGGAGCAAAAGTATGTATAAGAAAATTATCATAATTACGGTTTTGGCTCTGGTAATCGGCCTGGTAAACGTCTCGGCCGACGAGTTCTCCAAGGTCGGAACAGCTGGAGCTCAGTTTCTCAAGATAGGCCTCGGTGCACGATATACAGCATTAGGTGAAGCGGCCACAGCGGTAGTGGATGATGCCTATGGTCTTTACTGGAATCCCGCCGCGCTGGCAAATATTGAAAAAATCGAACTGGCCTTTACTTCTGTCGATTGGATTGAGGATGTCAGCGTCAACCATATAGCCTTTGCCTATCCTTGGAGGAGCGATATATCGATTGGTTTGGGCATGACCATTCTCAGCGTGGGCGACATGGAAATTACAACGGTAGAGGAGCCGGACGGCACGGGCCGCACTTTCGATGCCAACAGCTTTGCGCTGGCGGCAGGTATCTCCAAGAGACTGACCGATCGATTTGTCTTCGGAATCAACTTCAAATATGTCAGTGAACAGATATCCGAGCAGCGTGCCAAGGGGTTCTGCTTCGATCTTGGTACGATGCTCTATACGGGTTTCAGATCATTGCGGATGGGCATGAGTATCTCCAATTTGGGGCCGGAGATGAGTTTCGACGGCACCGAGCTGGATCAGACCCTCAATCCTGATCCTGATAATCCGAATCGGGATGATTTCCAGTACGAATACAGCACCGACAGCTACGATCTGCCGCTGATGTTCAGGATCGGTCTGGCATATGATATTATGGATAGCGACCGTAGTCGCTGGACAGTCTCGGCAGAAGCCAGGGATCCGAATGACAATATCGGGCAGTTTTCCCTGGGAAGCGAATATGGATGGAATGAGATGTTCCTCCTGAGGGGTGGATATAAATTCAACTATGCTGAAGAAGGATTGACATTTGGAGGAGGCTTGAAGCTGAATCCGACGCCCGGGACTGATCTGGTATTCGATTATGCCTGGGGAGATTTTGGGCGCCTGCAGTCAACCCATCGTTTTTCGATTAGTTTAAAATTCTGATCAGGGACCGTCTGATCCCCGCATGAAATGATGTCTGAAAGACCGCCGAATTTCGGCGGTCTTTTTTTTGAGCTTGCATTAAGCCATATCCGCCTTATAATTAATGCAAGAAAGAAAGGAGTTCCAATGCCTACATACGTGCTTATGACCAAACTGCCTCCGGAAATCAGCCGCAAGATGAAAGACCGGGCTGCGGTTGGGCGGGAATGGCTCAACAAAGTCAGGGAAAAGTGCCCGAGTGTCAAATTTCTTGGACATTATGCTATCCTGGGGCCGTTTGACTTTCTGGATATCTATGAGGCTGATAATGAGCAGGAGGCGGCCAAAGTCTCGATGATTTCACTGGCCTTCGGAGCGGAACGCTCTGAAAGCTGGAGCGCAATTCCGTATAACAAATTCCTGGAGCTGGTAGAAGACTTATAGTCTGATGCGAGTTGCAGACCGGATTCGGATTATCTGAAAGCGTCGATGATTTTCATGCGGGTGGCCTGGATGGAGGGGAATACTCCTCCCACGAAGCCCATCGAGATCGCAAATATGAATGTGTACAGCACAGTCAAGAGAGTGAGAGTCATTTTCAGGTAGAATTCACCAAAGAAGTTAACTGTCGAGAACATCTGAATCTCAAATGTGGAAAATACGGAGGCCACGGCTATTCCGAGAACAGCACCCAGCGCCCCGATCATCATCGATTCTATCAGAAAAGCGGCTTGGATACCCTCGGCCTGGAAGCCCAGTGACCTCATTGTTGCTATCTCATTGGTACGGTTGGCAACCGCAGAATACATGGTTATCATGGCGCCGATCGTCGCACCAAGGGCAAATACCACGCAGATAAACAGGCCAAGATATTTCAGGAATCCTGTAGTGTTCTCGGACTGGCCTTTGTAGTAATTCTTTTCTATAAAAGCCTTGACCTCCAGGTCAGGCGTCTCATCCAGCTCCTTTTTGAGAGCTTCAATATCATTTTTATCCTCGAGCCGGGCCAAAACGATCGATCCGCCCACGCCTTGGCGGTTGTAGCTGTCCCGCATGGTAAAAATGTCCGTCCAGATCTCTGAATCATACATTGTACCGCCGGTTTCGAATACCCCTATTACCTGAAAATAGTCTCCGGCAACATTGATGGAATCGCCGATATTGCAGTTGGCCATGCGCTTGGTGAGCGCCTTGCCTACGATGCAATTGGGAAGTCCCAACTCATACATCTCGCCCTCGATTAGATTGAATCCTCTGCGCAGCCGAGGAGCGATTTCATTGGTCCCTCTTATGGTCACATTTTTATCTTTAGTCGTATCATTGATATCGGGAAGAGTGATGCTCCCCACAAGCTCGGGAGAAAGGAGTTGCTCACCATATTCCTCATCAAACACGAAATATCCGAGGTTCTCGATTTTGTCAACCTCTTCAGGAGAAAGCATGCTCATCACTTCATTAAATTTATCTTCTTCCATAAAGACAACATTATCGTCTTCGCCGGTCGCTACAAGTACTTTTGCTATGCCGTTGGCAAGCATCAAAACCCCGCAAAACATGAATGATACCAGGCTTATACCGAGGATTGTCAGCACTGTGGTCAGGGGACGTGAGAACAGGCTTTTGAAGGTATATTTCAGCGGTACAGTAACCTTACCGAGATAGTATTTTATACTGGGCCTGGTCAGGAAATAGAGAAAGATCAGGAAAATGACAGCGCGTCCGGCATCTACAAGATCAGGATCCAACAGTCCCAGGCCGGTCTCGATCAGCATCAGCCACAGAAACCAGAGCCGTCCCCAATTCTGGCCCTTTAGAAGAGCTATTCCCATAACAATATGGTAAACTGACCTGAATACCATCAGGATTATCAGGAGAGTGTATGCTTCAAAATCGAAATACTGATCGATCCATACCTCGACCTCCTCAGGCAGGACGGTCTTGCCGAGAATCAGAAAAGCGGAAAGAAGCGTAAAGATAACACCCAGGATGACGATTATCCATCCCAGGATAAAGAGGCTTTTGGGTTTGTTGTTATCTGCCATATATTATTATTCCTGTCTCTATTCCAGAGTCCTTAGTCCATCAACAATGGATGTTCTGACCGCCTTTATTACCGGCACAAGCGAAGCCAGTATTCCCACAGCAATCAAGGCAGGCCCAACCCAATATAATGTCACCCACTCG
>JAABVY010000214.1:14191-21725 GCA_011777135.1 Candidatus Zixiibacteriota bacterium
GGCCAGATCAGCGTACTTCCCAGAATTGCTCCCAGGATAGCCACAAACAGCGACTCGCCAAAGTTGAGTGTGATCAGATGTTTCGCCCTGAATCCAAGAGTCTTGAGCACCGCATTTTCATTAATGCGTTCCCGGGCCACCATGGACATGGTATTCAGGAGCACCAACAGGATTACGCCAATCATTAAATACGAACTTACCTTTAGAGCAGTGATTATCGTCCTGAATCTGTCGATTTGGGCGGTTACATAGGCGTTTACGGGTTCGGTTTTAGTCTCCATGTCACTGTTCATGAACAATGAATCAACTCGCGCGGCAATTTCTGCAGATTTTTCAGGAGGATCGGCCAGCAATTCAATCCACATCACCTGATGCTCCATTTCCGGGTCAACATTCTGACCGAGAGCTCTTCGAAAGAGATCACCCCTTATGAACATAAATTCCGCCTGCCGATTCTCTTCCTGCTTAAATTCCATAGAGCCAACGATTTCTACATCCAGGCTAATATTTTCAAAGAAATCGCTGCCGATCGTTATTACATCTCCCTCTTTCCAGTCTTTTTTAAGGGCCAGAGCTGGAGTTATCAGAGCACCGTTCTTTGTAGTTTTGAAATCCTCTATATCTTCTTCCGATACCTGCCAGTCTGACCTGATCTTATAAAAGTTATCCTGGTCGATGGCCATGCGTCCAAAGAATTCCTCCGGATCATCCCCATAACGAACTCCCATCCAAAGACCATAGCTGACAGCCTTGACACCTTCGACCTGTCGCATTTTCTCAAGATGGGAATACGGCAGGAACTGCATCTGGGAAGTTTTATGCCTCGAAATCAGATGACCGGGAACAAGATCGTCTTCAGAAAAATTGAATACCTCCAGAACATTGCGCACAATCCCAAATGACATGATAGTGATTGCCAATCCCAAAATGGTCAGAATTGTGCGGAGCCTATGTCGGAATGCATTTTTTACTATCAGCTTGAGGAATTTCATGATCTATGTCAGCTCCCCTTTGTCGAGATGCCTGACGATCTTTGCAGTTTCGGCCGCACGGGGATCGTGAGTAACCATAATTACGGTCTTGCCGAACTCATCATTCAATCGCCGCATCAACGTCATAATGGATTCCGCCGATTGACGATCCAGGTCGCCCGTGGGCTCATCGGCCAGTAAGATGGAGGGATCGGTTACAATTGCCCGGGCGATGGCCACGCGCTGTTCCTGTCCGCCTGAAAGCTGCCGGGGATAGTGGTTCATCCGGTCTGCCAGTCCGACAATAGCAAGGGCGGTTTGCACATGTTTGCGGCGTTCATAGCTGCTAAGCTTGGTCAGAAGCAGGGGTAATTCCACATTATCGAAAGCGGTCAGAACCGGAATCAGATTATAAAACTGGAAGATGAATCCGATATGCGTCGCACGCCAATGGGCCAGCTGACCCTCGGTCAGTGCCGCGACTGACTCGCCCGCCACCGAAAGATCGCCTCGGGTGGGACGGTCGATGCCCGCTATCAGGTTTAAAAGCGTGGTCTTGCCCGACCCTGATGGGCCCATAAGAGCCAGAAACTCTCCCTTGGGCACGTCGAGGTTAATATCATAAAGAACCGGGATGCGCATGTCTTCCCTGATATATTCTTTGTATAGATTTCTAATTTGTACTATTGATTCCGCCATACTACTTCTCTATTTTCAAATATTTTTTCTCTTAATCACCTACTTCTATCTTATCGCCTTCCTGAAGGCTGCTGGGAGGGGTCAGAACAACCTCATCACCTTCTTCCAGGCCCTCGAGAATCTCAACCGTGCGCCCTACTGTCTTACCGGTTTTGATTGCCTTCTTTTCGACAATATCGCCTTTTACCAGGAAAACATACTGCTCTCCATCTTCTTCCATGATTGCGTTCTGGGAGACCCCTACGAATGACGGTTCCTCGACCTCGAGAGGTTCCTCATCAGGGCTCATGAAATAAATCCGGGCCGACATCTCAGGGTAAATCAGGCTGTCGAGCTGGTTAAAGGCAATGCGGGTCATAATTGTTGCAGATGCGCGATCGGCGGTTGGAACGATGTTCTTCACAGATCCACGATAGCGAACCTCGGGATAGGCATCGAGCACGATCTCGCAGGGCTGCCCGACATTGACCTTCTGTATATTGGATTCAGAGACATCCGCTTCAACCTCAAGGGAGCTCATATCCGCTAATACGACTACCGCTCCTCTCGATGATGCCGAGGAGGCCATGGGCGCCACAATGTCGCCGATTTCGGCTATTTTCGTTATTACCTTGCCGGTAAATGGCGCGGTCACAAAGGTGTTTTCGAGATTTATCTCCGCACTTCTTACCTGGGCACGGCGCGCTTCAACAGTAGCGGCAGCCATTTCCATACGGGCCTTGTAAGTCAGAAGTTCTTCTTCAGTTCGCGAACCGGCCTCATACAATTTTCGGTTCAGTTCATGCCTTGCGGCTGCCTCCGCGCTGTCGGCAATGGCATAGCTCAGGTTGGCACGTGCCAGGTCCAGGGAGGCTCGCACATCATCATTCTCAATCCGTGCAATCACCTCACCTTTTTCGACCCGGTCGCCCTCTTCTACCGCCATGTATTCCAGACGCCCGGTTCCCTTGGAGGCGACTGCCGATTGACGCTGGGCAACGACATAACCCGAGGCCGAAAGCGTGGCCTGGGCAGATGCTCCCTTAACCAGCCGAACCGTAGTTGTATCCACAGGTTTGCCCTGCTTGATCCGGTCCAGAACAATGAAATATCCTATGACCATCGCAGCCACGACCAGAATCCAGGGTATAAATTTGGGCCATCTGCGGCGCTTTATCCTCTCTTCCTTCAACCTGTTGATCCTCAACGCAGAAAGATCGGCGGTTTCAGGATTGTTGGTCTGATTATTCTCTTTTTCATCCATCCTGTAGTCTTTAATCCTTGATCGGGTGGTTTCTCTGCTCATCTTTTATTCGCCTATATTTATAGAATTATTCCGATTTGTCAATCAGCAATCCATATAACTGCATTGTTTTTATATGCTTTACCACCAATTACGGCGCTTTATTCAATATGTTGCGAGAAAAACTTTTTATAGTGAAATAAATCACATTCATTTTATATGTTAAGTTATTAATATTGATATAATTAAAGGAACATTCCGGCCGTCAGGTGGCTTTTTGTGAATGAGGACTCAATAGCGGCTTGTTCTGAAACAATGAAGATCCTATAATAGCTGACAATGAATACAAAAGAACTGATAGAAAGTTTTCTGAAGAAGAAACGCATCGCTTTTGCCGGGGTTTCCTCCAGCGAAAAGGACTTCAGCCGAATTTTGATGAATGACCTTCTCAAGCGTGGCTATGATGTTGTGCCTGTCAATCCTAATATTGATGAGATTGGCGGCATGAAATCCTATGCCAGCGTGAAGGAAATAGAGCCTCCTGTGGAGGCTGTGCTTATAATGACAAAACCGGAAGCCGCAGTAAATATATTGCAGGATAGTATTGAGGCTAATATTCCATTGGTTTGGCTCTATCGCGGGGCGGGCAAAGGCTCTGTGAGCAATGAGGCGATGGAGCTCGCGAAGGACAAAAATATTCGACTGATACCCGGTTTCTGCCCCTATATGTTTCTGCCGGATTCAGGCCTGATTCACAAAATCCATGGCTTCTTCATGAAGATCGCCGGCAGTTATCCCAAATAGTCTTTGATCATATCAATCCTTGCCCGGAATTCCCGGCTCAGTCAGCTTTTCCGGCGACAGGTATTTGTCAAGCTCGTCTTCTTTTAAGTAACCCTTTTCAACCACGATCTGTCTGATTGGCTTGCCGCTCTTCTCCGATTCCTTAGCGACTTCCGCCGCTTTCAGGTATCCGATTACCGTATTGAGTGCAGTCACCATGGCAAATGAATTCTCGGCATAGTCCTTGCATTTTTCCGGATTGGCAGTGACGTTTTTTAGACAGCGGTCATTGAACGATCTCAAACCGCCGGTTAAAATCCTCAGCGATTCAACCAAGGTATCGGCAATTAAAGGCATCATCACATTAAGATCGAGTTGTCCCGCACCGCCCGCGTTGGCAATAGTTAGGTCATTGCCGATAACACGGTAACAAACCATGTTGAGCATCTCGGCCAGTACGGGATTGACCTTGCCCGGCATAATTGATGATCCGGGCTGAACGGTAGGAAGATTTATCTCCCGCAGGCCCGTACGAGGTCCGGAAGATAAAAGCCTGAAATCATTGGCGATTCTTCCCAGATCGGAAGCGAGACCCCGCAGAGATCCCGACAGGTTCACAAACGGCCGCATGGACTGCATCGCCTCGAAGTAATTGTCCGCCATTTTTAAATCCATATCAATCAGCTTTGAAAGCGTCTCAGCCATCTTTTGACGGTATTCCGGATGGACATTCAGTCCGGTCCCGGCGGCTGAGCCTCCAATTCCGAGCTTTTTCAATTCCTCTGCGGTTGCTTTTATGTTCTGCAAGTGCTTCGCAAGGTTGTCTGCATATCCTCCAAACTCCTGACCCAATCTGATCGGAACTGCATCCTGAAGATGAGTGCGTGCCGATTTTATTATCTCATCAAATTTCTTTGCTTTATCCCCCATGAGCTCTATAGTCTCTTGCAGCGTCGGATAGAAATATTTCAAAAGCTCAAGCGCCGCCAGCCTGATTGCAGTTGGAATAACATCATTTGTCGATTGGGCCATATTGACATGGTCATTTGGATGAACATGCTCATATTTCCCCAGCTTTCCACCCAGGGATATATTCGCCAGATTGGCAAGCACTTCATTGACATTCATATGATGCGAAGTACCCGCACCGGCCTGGAAGACATCGACAACAAAATGTTCATCATACTTTCCCGAAAGGACTTCATCGGTAGCTTTAATTATGGCATCTGCCTGCTTTTTATCTAGCAACCGTAATTCCTGATGAACGATTGCGGCAGCTTTTTTTATCTGCACTGTGGCGTAGATGAATTCTCTGTATCCGGCCCTGCCCGAAACCTTGAAATTCTCCACCGCTCGTGCGGTCTGGGCGCCGTAGAGGGCATCATCTGGAATCTGTATTTCGCCTATAGAATCTTTTTCAGTTCTCATGTGCCTTCCTCTTTAATTTAGATCTTACGGTAATATTTAACATAGCGCCGATTCAGGCTGTTCCAGCTATATGCTGAGGCGCTGTATGCTAATAAAAAGCCGGAGTCGAACTCCGGCTTATGATATCAGGGCATCTGAGTCATTATTTTTCCAGCTCTCTCATCATCCTGGTGATTTTGTTGACATGCCCATTTTCGAATTTGGACAGATATTTAAACATATCTTTGCCTTTAGGATCATCAACCTTGTCAACCATATCGGCATAATGATCGCGGGCACGCTTCTCAAGCATCAAGGCAATTTCCAGTATGCGCATAGGCGAAGTCTGTTCCGTGATTTCATCGATATATTCATTATGAACATCTTCCACCTGCTCATCGATATTTGGAAGGCCGGGCTGCAGCATTATGTCATTATAAGGCGCCCATATTTCGGAACGTACAAGATTGTCATACTGCCTCTCAAGGATTTTGTAATGATCCCTTTCCTCGGACGCCAACGTGGCCAGCAGGTCCTTCAGCCTCTGCTCGCTGGTGGAATTCTTTCCTTTCATATAGAAAACATAAGCTGCCAGTTCAGCCTTAATACCCTCATTTAATCCATCCAAAACAGTTTGCGAAACAGGAGCCATTATATTTTTCCTCCTACTCAATTTTGACAAATTAATCTAGCTAAAATAACATCAACATCGACATCTGTCAATTGTTCCGTGCCTGGCGCAAATCCGATTTTCAGGAATCGAAGGGACAAGGGCATATTTATATTGACAGAAATGCTCTGTTTAAATAAACTAACTAATTATGTCTGAATTGAAATGCGGACTTTTTGCCTGAGTCTGGGGCGGCATTTCAAAAAATAAGAAAGACAGGAATAGACAATTCAAGTGGAGACCTTGAATTAGAGAGTGCCTTTATATTAAAATATAAATAATTTGAAACCTTTAATGGGACCAGGCGGTTTTTATTCAGCTAATTATCGCTTTTTGGTGACTTAATAACCAGGAATAGACTGATTTATCGTAATCCCGCAATGATGGATTGAGATCATAAAGGGTCAGGCTTTGAAGGTTACGTACTTTTTTAAGAAAAGAATCCTTCTTATCTTAATTGTTGTCATTTTTCTAATAATCGGCTACAATTTCGCCGCCAATGTATATAATAATGTTGGTTATACACCTGACCAGCCGATTCCATTTTCTCATAAAATTCATGCCGGGGATAATAAGATAGATTGCCTGTACTGCCATCATGCCGCAGAAAAAGGCCCTCATGCTGGGATTCCCACGATGGAAAACTGCATGGGATGCCATTCAGTTGTCGCTATTGATAAAGAGAATATCCAGAAACTGACCAGGATTTACAATGAGGGCAAATCAATTGAATGGGTGCGGGTGCACTGGCTTCCGGACCATTCCTATTTCAATCACAAATGGCATGTCAACGCGGGTGTTGAGTGTGAGACCTGTCACGGGGATGTGGCGGAGATGGCCGTAATCGGTCAGGTGAATCGTCTGGAAATGGGCGATTGCATCCAGTGCCATCGCAACAGTGACTATTCGCAGCAATATGCCGCCAGGCTCACCCCCGGTGATAGGGAGTCAATTGCAAATAACGTACGCTGGTATCCATACCTGAAATATATCGATAGTTTAACATTAAAAAGCGCAAAATCTGAAGGCATTGAAGTGGTGAAAAAAGATACTCTTGATGTCGAGCTTCCGACAGGGGTTTTCCGGCATCATAATGCCTCGGTTCAATGCAACATCTGTCACAATTGACCCAGGATAACTATGGCCGATAAGAAAAAGAGATACTGGTCCACACTCGAGGAATATTATCATAATCCTGAGGTGGAACGCCTGCGCAAAAAGGAGTTTTTCGATAAACCTGAAAAAGTGTTCAAGCAGGATTTTGGGCCACAGGGATTCAGCCGCCGTGACTTCATGAAGCTGGGCGGTGCGGCCGCTATCTTTTCCATGATAGCTTGCGGTAATCGTCCAGTCGAGAAAATAGTGCCCTATGTCAGCCAGCCGGAGGAAATCACCCTGGGCGTTCCGAATTATTATGCTTCCACCTGTACGGCATGTCCTGCGGCATGCGGCCTGGTAGTCAAGACTCGCGAGGGGAGGCCGATTAAGATGGAGGGCAATCCGGAACATCCTGTAAACAGGGGAAGGCTTTGTGCTAGAGGTCAAGCCTCACTTCTGGATCTTTATGATCCGGGACGTCTGCGCTATCCGGTCAAGATCGCCGACGATGGCACAAAGAAGAAAATCAAATTCGCAGATGCTGATACTGATATTATAGAGCGTCTCAGAAATTCCGATGGAAAGGTCCTGCTTCTGACAGGGGCATATCATGGCCCGGCCAGGCTGGATCTGATCAATAAATTCCTGAATATGTTCAATGATAGCAGACATTACAAATACGAA
>JAABVY010000214.1:21746-28976 GCA_011777135.1 Candidatus Zixiibacteriota bacterium
GTATTGCTTGGCTCCGATATATTCGCTTCGGGACGTGACCGGGTCAGATATATGCGCGACTTTGCCGAAAAGCGCAAAGTCAAAGATAATCAGATGTCCAAAGTCTATGCCTTCGAGCCGGCAATTTCAGAGATGGGCGCGAATGCCGATGAGCGCTATCGGGTGAAGATGTCCGATCTGCATATGGTAGCAGGCGCGCTCCTCCTGCAGTTGATTTATATGGATAAACGAATACCCGGGTTGGCCGAGGGAATTACTTCCGATATTATAGTAAAGTTCGACCCTTACGAAATTGAGGAGAAGCTCGGACTTCCCATGGGGACTATCAAGAAGCTTTCGGATGATCTATGGAATAGCCGGGGTAAGTCGATCATTCTCTCGGAATCGGCTGCCAATCAGGGAGAGAATTCTCATTTTCTTCACCAGCTTGTCCATGGGCTTAATTCACTTCTGGATAATGAAGGCAATACCATCGAGACAGAGTCAATCCCCGACAGCCATATGCTGAGTGGGTATGACGAGCTACGGCAGCTTGTAAATGACATGAATGCGGATCGGGTCTCTGCAATTCTGATTGCCGGTACCAATCCTGTGTACAGCCTTCCAGATGATTCTGGATTTGCAGATGCATTGAAAAAAGTACCCTTGAGAATATCGTTGGATGACAGGATTAATGAGACTGCCGAATTGTGTGAATATGTTCTGCCCGGACTTCATGGAGCAGAAAGCTGGGGTGATTATGAGCCGTACACGGCACTCTATGCTATCCAGCAGCCTACCATAACTCCACTATGGGACAATCGTCAGCTTGAGGATTCGCTCATCGCTTTCGGATTCGGCCTTGGAAATCAGGATTTTTCAGCCTCTGAAGCGCCGATAAAATTCTATGATTATCTGAAGAATTACTGGGAAAGGAATATTTATAGAAATTCAGAGCTTGCCGGAGACTTCCAGAGCTTCTGGGTCAAAGCTCTTCAGCATGGCTTCTTTGAATCAAAGGATTATAAGACAGAAGGATTCAAGGCTGCAGAATTGCAGATAGAGCCGGAAGCAATTCTGGACAGAGTCAACGGTCTTTCGAATGAAACCGAACTCATTTTGACAGCATCCTCGCTTCATATCGACGGCCGTTCAATGAATAACGCCTGGCTTCTGGAGACACCCGACCCGGTCTCACGGATTGCCTGGGACAATTATCTGGCTATTGCGCCCTCAAGAGCACATGAAATGGGCTTGAAAGAGGGGGATGTTGTAACCATAAATATAAATGGAAGATCTCTAAAGGTTCCAGTGCATCTTGCGCCAGGAACTCATAAGGATTCGGCCGCGATCATGGTCGGATGGGGGAGGACATCGGTCGGTGATGTGGGAAATAATGTGGGTGTGAACGCTTTCAAACTTGCAGCAAGATCCAATTCTGATCTGTATTTTACACTGACCGGTGCAGAATTCTCTAAAACCGGAGATCATATACCGCTCGCATCTGTACAGGGACATAACTACATCGAGCATCGTCCCATATTGTTTGAGACAACGTTAGCAGAATACAAGAGAGATCCAGCTGCCGGCCAGCATGAGGGGCATGGCAAACGACAGACTCTATGGAAACAGGATCATCGGTATCCAGGCCATAAATGGGGCATGATAGTCGATCTGAACTCCTGTATCGGGTGCAATGCCTGTATGACCGCCTGCCAGGTCGAGAATAATATTCCGGTGGTGGGCAAAAACGAGATGTTGAATGGTCGCGAAATGCACTGGATCCGTGTTGACCGCTATTATACCGGAGACGAGGAAAATCCCGAGACAGTGCATCAACCCATGCTCTGTCACCATTGCGACGACGCGCCATGTGAAACTGTCTGTCCGGTGCTTGCGACTGTGCATAATGATGAGGGCCTCAATTTGCAGGTTTATAACCGCTGCGTGGGCACAAGATACTGCTCCAATAACTGTCCTTATAAAGTCAGGAGATTTAATTATTACGATTATTATGAGAGCGCTTACAAAGAGAAGCCCCTGCATATGCTATTGAATCCGGATGTAACTGTTCGCACCAAGGGCGTAATGGAGAAATGCACATTCTGCATCCAGAGAATAAGGGATGCCCGTCATAAGGCAAAATCCAAAGGGCAGCCGATCGGCCCGGATGATGTCAAAACTGCCTGCCAGCAAACCTGTCCAGCGGGAGCAATATCATTCGGCGACCTGAATCATAAAGAAAGCATTGTCTCGCAGAAATCTCATGAGCAGAGGGCATTCAAGGCTCTGGTTGAATTGAATATCGGTCCCAATGTTTCCTATCTGACTCTGGTGAGGAACACTGATGTAAAGAAAGATAAGCATGAAGATGAAGAGCACTGACATAAAGCCTCTGGAGATAGAGGGCCATAAATACGGCGGCCCCTGGATTTCCAGTGACATCACCATGAGCGATGTCACAGATGATGTCATGGCTCCGGTGGTCAAAAAGCCGGGGATTATCTGGATACTTCTCTTCATGATGGCGCTGGGGGCGGTTGGCCTTCTGGCACTTGTCCTGACCATCCAGATGCTGAAGGGTATCGGTATTCTCGGATTGAATCATCCGGTTGCCTGGGGCGTATATATTACGAACTTTGTCTTCTGGGTCGGAATCGGTCATGCGGGCACGCTGATTTCCGCGATACTCTTCCTTCTACGGCAAAAGTGGCGTAATTCGATCAACCGCACTGCCGAGGCGATGACGATTTTTGCTGTCATTTGCGCTGGTCTATTTCCATTGATACATGTCGGCCGTACATGGGTAGCATACTGGCTGGTACCATACCCGAATGCGCGTGAACTCTGGGTCAACTTCCGATCGCCTCTGGTCTGGGATGTTTTCGCAGTTACGACATATCTGACGATTTCATTTTTATTCTGGTATCAGGGCCTGCTCCCGGATTTTGGAACATTGCGGGACAGGGCTAAAAATAAAATTCAGAAATGGTTCTACCGTATCCTGGCTATGGGCTGGAAAGGTACGGCCAAAGACTGGAATCACTATGAGAGGGCCTATCTGCAATTCGCCTGGCTGGCAACGCCGCTGGTGCTATCGGTACATAGTATCGTATCATTCGACTTTGCTGTCTCACAGCTGCCAGGATGGCACGCAACTATCTTTCCGCCTTATTTTGTCGCAGGAGCAATCTTTTCCGGCATGGGTATGGTCGTTACGCTTCTGGTTATATTGCGCAAAAGCATGAACCTTGAAAAATATATTACCATCAGGCACCTGGAAATGATGAACAAGGTCATACTCCTGACCTCGATGTTTGTCGGATATTCCTACCTGATGGAATTCTTCGTGGCCTGGTATTCCGATGAGCCCTTTGAGCAGTATGTCTTTTTAAACAGGCTGGTCGGGCCATATTCATGGGCCATCTGGACAATGCTGATATGTAATGTCTTTATCCCATTGGTATTTTTCTTCAAGAAGGCACGAACCTCGATTCCGATCATGTTCGTGGTTTCGATCTGTGTCAATATCGGTATGTGGTTCGAGCGCTTCAATATTATAGTAACATCCCTGCACAGGGATTTCCTTCCCTCGAACTGGGGAATGTATACACCAACCTGGGCGGACTGGGCGGTAACACTGGGATCGTTTGGATTGTTCTTCACGCTATTTCTGCTGTTCATAAAATTCTTCCCGGCGGTTTCGATTGCCGAATTGAAGAATATCTTAACCAGACCATTCAAGAAGGGAGCCAATGCCTAAAAGCAGGTTCATAGCCGGATTCATCGATGATCCCGAGCAATTCCTTGAAGTCGGGAGTAGGGCCAGGGAGCATGGTTTTAAGGGTCTGGATGGCTTTATGCCGTACCCGGTGCATGGTTTCGAGTCTGCCCTTGGCCTGAAAAAATCGAGGGTGCCGGCGGCTGCCAAGCTCATGCTTGTAATAGGTGCGGGATTGGGCCTCTTGTTTGCCGGATGGACCTCCGCAATCGACTGGCCTATCAATGTCGGCGGCAAACCGCTTTTCTCGTGGCAGGCTTTTATTCCCATAGTTTTCGAATGCGGTGTGCTCCTGGCCGGAATTACCACTTTTATATTGTTATTTCATCTGGGAAGGTATTATCCCGCCAAGGATCCCAAGATGCTCCGAGAGCGTTTAACGGATAATCAATTTGCACTCCTTATCCCGATCAAGGATAATGGAAATAGAGAAGATATTAAAGAATTTCTTAGAAAAAATGGTATCGATGATGTCGATGAATTTGAAATATAGCTTGCTGGTTGTTGGAATTCTGGCTCTGTTGATCTCTTGTGGTGATCGCGAGACCACTGAACTTCAGTATACCCCTGATATGTATGTTTCCCCGGCTATCAAGCCGCAGGAAAAAGACCCATCAGATTCGGGACAAACGGCAATGAGATTGCCTGCGTCCGGGACTGTACCAAGAAATTTCGAACCATATATGCTGGCGGCAACTGATACATTGGCAGCATCGGAGCTGGTCAATCCAATCCCAGCGACAGAGGATGTTTTGGCTATGGGGCAGAAATACTATGATATTTTCTGCTATACATGTCATGGCCCGACCGGCGCGGGTGATGGTCCGATAATTCCGAAGATGACCAAACCGCCGGTTTTGTATTCGAAGAAGGTTATTGATTGGTCTGATGGACGAATATATCATTTGATAACATATGGTCAGGGCAATATGCCCAGCTACAGGAATTATGTCGATCCAACCACGCGCTGGGCCATAATTCATTATATGAGAGTATTGCAGAAATCCCAGAATCCTTCGGGTGAGGAGCTGGCGTCACAGCAGCAATAGAAGGCAATTTTGTATTATGCATGAAGAAGAAACACCAGAGATGAAAAATATCGGCCCTCTCGATAACAACGGGCGATTTGATATTGTGTTGGCGCTCTTTTTCCTTGTAGGAGTGGTTTCGTTTATTGCCGGATTGTTTGTGGACGCCCAGAGGGCCTGGTACAACTATCTTATTGAATTCTTCTTCTTTCTCTGTATTGCCCTGGGAGGATTGGTTTTCGCTGCCGTGCAATATGCCGCGAGCGCAGCCTGGTCGGTTACAATCAGGAGAATAGGTGAGGGATTGTTTTCATATCTTCCGGGACTTGCGATCACGGTTGCGATCCTGCTTCTGGGAGTGAGGGAGCTTTATTCCTGGGCATATACAATGCCTCATGACTATTTTACGTATACCAAAGAAGTCTATATGACGACACTATGGTTCATTGTGCGCGAGGCTTTCTTCTTTGCCCTCTGGATTTTCTTCGGATTTATGATAGTCAATACATCATTGAAGCAGGATAAGACCCAGGATCCAAAGCTTACCTTGCGCAACAAGAAGCTGAGTATATTCTTTCTTATCCTGTTCGGTTACACATTTACGTTTTCATCCATGGATCTCCTGATGTCGCTGCAGGACCACTTCTATTCCACCATCTTTGGAGTTTATTGCTTCTCGGGATTATTCTTGAGCGGGATGGCGGCGATTGCAATCGTGATTATAACCCTGAAAAACAGAGGGTATCTGCATAATGCTGTCGAAAAGAAACATCTGCATGATCTCGGCACGTGGATCATGGCCTTCTCGGTCTTCATGGTGTATATAGGTTTCTCCCAATATATGCTGATCTGGTACGCCAATCTCCCGCACGAGATTATTTATTTGATTCCGCGTACCAGTAATGGCTGGCAATATTTATTTGCACTTTTACCATTATTGAAATGGCTGCTTCCGTTTATAGTATTGATGCCCGAGAAAAACCGTTCCAATCCCAGGGTCATCTTCTGGGTCTCGATCGGTGTTCTGGTCGGTCAGTGGCTGGATATTTACTGGATGGTCGTGCCCAGCTTCTCTGAATCATTTAGAATGATCAGCTGGATGGAAATCGGTATATTTCTCGGATTTTTTGGTCTTTACGGTCTCGTTGTCCGACGTTTTTACAAGCGGCATTCCCTTGTGTCTGTCGGAGACCCAAATCTGGAGACATGTTTAAAGGGAAGGTACCTGCATGTCTAAGATAAAGGAAAAATTGAATCTGCTTCTATATATTTTCATGCTGGCGGTGGCGATCATTCTCGTCATCAGAGCTTTCTTTATCGGCTTCGAGATGGGCGAGTTTGAAGGTAAGTACTATCCACCCGAGGAAAAAGGACCGCCGGAGGAAGAAGTTGAACAGGTTAACCTGCGAGCCCTTCTTGAGCCCACAGAAGAACTTCTGAAAGAAGGCAAGCAGTTATATCAGTTAAATTGCGCCTCCTGTCATGGACAGGATGGACGAGGTAATGGTCCGAAAGCAGCCGGCCTCAATCCTCCCCCCAGAAATTTTCACATTAAGGAGGAGTTCAATAAGGGTGCCTCAACGCTCCAGATTTATAACACTATAACAAATGGTGTCCAGGGTACCTCCATGCCGGCCTTCGATTTACTTCCGGCTGATGACCGTATGGCCATGGCCCATTACGTGCAGACTTTCATCCCCGATCCGCCGGAGAATCCGCCTGAACTGGTGGCTGAATTGCCGCAGGTTGATGAAGGCGAGGCAGCTCAGGCCGATACTGCCGCCGCCGACACAACAATTGCTCGGAAGACAATTCCGCTTGACTCGGCCAGACAAGTCTATCTGGCTCAGTCCAGAGTGATGAAAGAGGCTCCCTCGGGAATTAGTTTGAATGAAACATTCGAGAAATATTGTGCGCCATGCCATGGAAGTTATGGAGAGGGGCGATTGATGGCGGAACAAGTTGTCCCCAGCAGTGTTATTTATCTGGACGCCGGAGTTCTGGCCGGCAAGGATGGCGGGAAATTACGGAATAGACAGGCATTTGAGAGATTTATCACCAGCGGTACTCCCGGGCTCCCCGGTCACAATTTCGGATTTTTGACAGAAAATGAGCTGAACGATCTATATAACTATATTCAGAGATTATTGAATACAAGGTAAAGGTTTAAATAAATGTCACTCAGAAAGTTATTGCAGATAACGTTTTTTGCCCTGACATTGATAACAACACTGGGACTCTTTACCGTTCTTAGCGCGGAGGAGGATATAACAAACTGGCTGCAGGAGCCTGCCACACCTCTGGCAGAGGAGGTGCGCGGCAGCTTTATCTTCACTCTTCTGCTGATTCTGCCGTTTCTATTCCTGGCCGAGGGCCTGCTGATATTCGTGATTTTCAAATTCAGGAAGCGGCCCGGACGAGAACCGGCGACATTTCATGAAA
>JAABVY010000214.1:28991-37749 GCA_011777135.1 Candidatus Zixiibacteriota bacterium
ATTACCCTTGTCATTCTGGCCCTTTCGACATTTACATTGATTAAAAGAATTAATTATTCTCCCCAGACAGATCTGGTAGTTCAGGTTGAGGCGCAGAGATTTTTCTGGAAATATACATATCCCGAGTATGATATCGCCATTGCCGAGGAACCTTTGGTGGTCCCGGCCAATAAGTATGTCACGCTTTACGGTACCAGCATGGATGTAATCCATTCCTGGTGGGTGCCGGCCTTCGGTGTTAAAAAAGATTTTATGCCCGGAAGAATCACTGAACTCTGGTTCAAGGCCAAGCCCGGTGTTTATGAGGGGCAGTGCGCCGAGCTTTGCGGCCCGCTTCATGCCGAAATGCTAATTGATGTCAAGGTCCTGCCCGAGGACGAATTTATGGCCTGGGTGAAAAAGAAACAAGCCGAGCAGGAAAACATCGAAATCCGGCCTGCATCCTCGCCTCAGGAGGATACCGTTGGGATGATGAATTAGAAAGATGAATGGAATATTATGGCTACTGTAACAGCAGATGAGAAACCGACCCCGGCCAACCAGCCAAAGAAATCGATGGCCGGTAAACTATATGACTGGCTTGCTACCGGCGACCATAAGAAAATCGGAATCATGTATCTCTGGTTTTCGCTTATTATGGCTTTGGCGGGAGGCGGCTTTGCGGGCATGATCCGCGGGCAGCTGGCAACTCCCGACAGCGGCTTGATGACCCCGGAATTCTATAATATGGTCCTCTCCATGCATGCCACCCTGATGATCTTTTTTGTGATTATTCCGGCCCTGACCGGCTTTGGCAACTACTTTGTGCCTCTGTTGATAGGGGCGCGTGACATGGCATTTCCGCGCCTGAACGCCTTCTCATTCTGGCTTGCAGTTCCCGCGGCTGTTTTGATGTTTGCCAGTTTCTTTGTGGCAGGTGGCGCCACCCAGGCTGGATGGACCGCATATCCTCCGTTATCGCTGGCCGCATACTCCGCAGGCGTGGGCATGGATATGTGGATTATGGGGATTATCCTGATCGGACTTTCTTCCATCCTGGGCGCGGTCAATTTCATCGTCACAATTGCAAACCTGCGGGCTCCCGGCATGAGCTGGTTCAAGATGCCGTTATTTGTCTGGAGCTGGCTGGTGAATGCCTCTATGATATTGATCGCCACGCCGGTATTGTCCGCCGCGGTTTCGATGCTTCTGGCAGACAGGTTATTCGGTACCGGATTCGTCACCGTCGGCAAGGGCGGGGATCCGCTCCTTTATCAGCATCTTTTCTGGTTCTATTCGCATCCGGCAGTATATATTATGATTCTCCCGGGGTTCGGATTGATTTCTCACATAATTGCTTCATTTTCGCGAAAGAAAATTTTTGGATACAAGGGTATGGTGATAGCGCTTGCCCTGATCGGAATAATCGGCTATATGGTTTGGGCGCATCACATGTTCGTCTCGGGTATGCCGGCCTGGCTGCAGGTACTCTTCAGCTATTTGACTATGATAATCGCGGTGCCGACCGGAATCAAGGTCTTCAGCTGGATTGCCACCGCCTGGGGAGGTACCATAAGATTCTCCACTTCAATGAAATTTGCACTCGGATTCATCTCAGTGTTTATCATCGGCGGTATGAGCGGGATTACGCTGGCAAATGTGCCGGTCGATTACCAGGTGCATGATTCATATTATGTGGTCGCACATTTCCATTATGTGCTGGTTGGAGGCTCGATTCTCGCTCTCCTGGCGGGATTGTATTACTGGTTCCCCAAAATGTCAGGGAGGTTTTTGAGCGAGAAGCTTGGACGAATTGTCTTCTGGTCGATTTATCTGGGTCTGAATGTGACATTTTTCCCGATGCATTTCATGGGTATTCAGGGTATGGCCCGCAGAATTTACACTTATCGGCCTGAATTTGCCACCTTGAATGCTATCTCTTCTATTGGATATCTCTTTATGCTGGTAGGCGGGCTTCTGCTTGTTTATGATCTTGTAAAAAATGGCATTTTCAAGAAGAAGAGGGGTCTGAAGAATGACCCTTGGGAGGTTAACGACATCCAGCAAACTCTCGAATGGGAGGTTTCCAGCCCTCCGCCGGATTATAATTTCGAAAAAATACCGGAGATAAAATAATGTCCCTTGATACTGAAATAGAGGACAGCGCTCTAACTACCAGCGATGATACCGAGAAAGCTTATCCTCCTGATAAAAATCTCGGCAGACGGTTTCTGTGGGTCAGCATCCTGGTTGTTTTTCTGGTCGTTATCGGTGGGATTGTCCGGCTCACGGATTCTGGGCTATCGATTCCGGAATGGCCGGTAATAAACGGCTCGCTATTACCTCCCATAACCGAAGACGACTGGGAAGCTGTCTATAAGACCTACCATCGTGTTATTGAGGAGGTGGAGGTCGACAGCGTTTACCATAACGCCTATCCCGGTATCATTCCCATCGGCAGATTCAAACAGATGTTTGCGCTGGAGTACTTTCACCGTTTTGTGGCTGCTGTGCTTGGAATTCTTTACCTTGTACTGCTGATAAAAGTCATGCGCCGGAAGCAAAAGCGTTCACGCTTTGGTGTCCGAATGTGGGTCGGACTTGCGCTCCTGATTTTACAGGCGGTGATGGGCGGTATTGTAGTAAAATACGATCTGCAGGCGGAATTTCTGGCGGTGCACCTCGGGCTGGCTTTCGCGCTGTTTGGTCTGCTTTACTGGACTTCGATGAATCTCCGAAAACCACCGGATAAATATAAAACCTATCATAACAAGTTTCTAAGCCGTATCGCCTGGTCGGCAGTAGGCGCCTTATTCCTGCAGGTCCTTTCCGGAGCTGTGGTGGCCGGGACAGAAGCCGGTCTGAGCTGGAATACATGGCCTTTGATTGGCGATCACCTGATCCCGCCGCCGAGTGTGATGTGGCGATCATACATGGGAATNNCATACATGGGAATATTGAATTTTATCCATAATACTGTCCTGGTGCAGTTTATTCACAGATGGTGGGCCTTTGTTGCATTTATCATGATTATCTTTCTTGTGTTCTATTCCCTGAAATTCAAGATTACGTCTCGTTGCCGGATCGCCTTCAGGGTTATCACAAGCGTCGTCGCATTACAGATAATTCTGGGCATAATTACACTTTTAACAAAAGTTCAGCCTACTTTGGGCGTACTGCACCTGACGTTGGGATTGATCTTATTTGGAAATATGCTCTATATAACCTATGAGTTGAAAAATCATGAAGTCAAGCTTGCGTAGTTACATAGATTTGACCAAACCTCGTGTTATGGTCCTGGTTGTGCTCTCGGCAATAACCGCCTTATTTCTGGAGGGCTCGGCAGTTTCACACCCAATTGATGCCTTACTGATAATCCTGGGGATCTACCTGGCTGGAGGTTCGGCCAATGCCTTGAACCAGTATTTCGAACGGGAAATAGATGCCAGAATGAGCCGTACACGTACCAGACGGCCTCTGCCTCTGGGTAATATAAGGCCTCTGAATGCGCTTGTTTTTGCCATTACTATTGGCCTGGTATCAATTGCGCTATTCGGCCTGATCTACAACTGGCTCTCCGCTCTTCTGGCTCTGGGAACCATATTATTTTACGGCTTTTTCTATACCTTATGGCTAAAGCCTAACACCGATCAGAATATTGTAATAGGGGGAGCTGCAGGCGCCATGGCGCCCTTGATCGCATGGGCCGCAGCTACCGGATCGCTGTCCTTGACTCCGGCTATTCTGTTCCTGATTGTTTTTATCTGGACTCCGCCTCATTTCTGGGCCTTAGCGTTATATTTCAAAGATGATTACAAGAAGGTCGGGCTTCCAATGTTGCCGATAGTCAGGGGAGAAAAAAGCACCCTGAACCAGATATTTTTCTACACAATCGCGCTCTTCGCGGTCAGCCTGGGACTTCTGGCAGTCAATGCCGGACCGATCTATGCGATCGCCGCTATTTTATTGGGGGGGATATTCATCAAAAAGGCCCATGGCGCAAAGAGTAAGAAGAGCCGCGAGCTGCAGTGGGCACTATTCGGTTATTCTGTCGTTTATTTGTTTGGGTTGTTCTTTGCAATGATAATAGACAGCTTCATTTAGAAGTTGCGATATAAATTGATCGAGGTGATCGAGATGAAGAGAAACAGTAAGATATTATTAGGTTTGGTTGCAGTTGCAATCATCATGTTTATTTTTGGCTATGCCAATATTCCGCTTTTCAAACGCTTCTGCTCTGCGATAGGGATTGATCTTTCACCCAATTCCGAAATGGCTGCGGAGACAAGCGAGATTGAAATCGATTCCACCAGGCAGTTGAAAGTTTTGTTTACAACGTCAGTGAATGATGATCTGCCGATCGTCTTTGAGTCTAAAAAACATCAATCCGATGTTTTTGTTGGCGAAAGCGACAAAAATATGTATCACTTTGTGAATATGACAGATGATACCCTGTATTTCCGACCGGTGCATTCGGTTTTTCCGGCCGATGCCTCGAAAAGATACAGTATGATCGAATGCTTCTGCTTCAGGGATATGATGCTTCTTCCGCATGAAGAGGTCGAGGTACCGCTGGTTTATTATTTCAAACCTTCGTTGAACAAAGAAGTCAACCGGGTAACCATGCACTATACACTTTTCAAGCGGGATAAAGACGATGTCGATCTGACCGGCACACCGGGCCAATTTAACCTGGAGACCAACTAACATGCGCAAGGAACCGCTGGATCCAAAAACTCGCAAGCGGAACATAATCCTGGCGATCATACTGGCGATTATCATTATATTTGTTGCGGTTTTCACTGCCCAGAGTATATATAAATCGGATTTTAATGGCGAAGAGCAGGGCGAAAATGGAAATATAGAGATGGGATATTGATGAACGAAATCACCGCAAAGGACCACGGCATACATCTGCCGCCAAAATCGATATGGCCGCTCATCCTTGCAGGGGGAATAGGATTTCTGACCTTCGGCGTAATCTTCTTTGCCTCAAACAGCATGATTTTCGCCGAACTAAGCTTTATTGTGGGTGGGTCGGTTACGGTTGTTTCTCTCATGGGATGGGCGCATAGCGTAGTTAAGGAAAAGGCGGAACCCGGGGAGGAGGCTCGCGCAATTCAGCAGAAAGACCTGCTGATGTTTCTCAAGTACTTCCTGATTTCCGAAGCAGCAATATTTGCGGCGTTGTTCGTTCACTACTATAACAATAGATTTGGTCAGGAATACTGGCCTCCGGCTGGTTCGCCGGAAATCCATACCACTCTTCCGGCGGTGGCAACTCTTATTTTGATGTTCTCCTCGCTGACATGCGAAATCGGCTATCTGGCACTGAAAAAGGGCATACGATTCCGCTCCAAGACATTCATCCTGGTTACAGCTGTTTTAGGCCTGATATTCCTCGGTTTTCAAGGGTATGAATGGGGCCTTCTGATTAACCAGTACAACTTTACCGCCGATACAAATATCTATGGAACACTGTTTTACATGATGACAGGTTTTCATGGCCTGCATGTCTCGGTGGGAATCTTGTTCCTGATTCTCGTTTACGGCAGGCTGGAGATGGGGCAGATGGATGAAAAGCGCCATTTCAGCATGATAGCGGCGACATGGTACTGGCATTTTGTGGATGTCATCTGGATTCTATTGTTCTTCAGTATCTACCTTATTTAATCGTTCAGGTCGGGCTCTCCTCTTTTCAAAATTCAATATGTCCCTTGGAAGTCCGGATATTATCATCGCCAGAAATATCAAAAGTCCCCCCAATGCACGATGAAGGATTATCTTCTCGCCTCCCAAAGTCCATGCAAATATGGCCGCAAACACAGGCTCGAATGCAAAGATCAGCGAGACCCTGATGGGTGAGGTGTATTTCTGGGCAACAACCTGTATGAAGAAAGCCGAGAAGGTAGGAAAAACCGCCAGGAACAGGACTATCCATCCGGTACCGGCATTGCCCCATCCAAACGGCAGTCCGGCGATCCCGCCAACAGTAAGACTGGCTATTCCCACAAACAGAAACTGCTGGAAGCATAATGTGACCGGATCATCCCCATCCTTAAGAAATTTATCGACATATAAGATATGTATGGCATATGTCATGGCCGCCAGCAGGGTCAGAATGTCGCCTTTATTGATATCGGTCAATCCACCGGTCAGAATCCAGAGTCCCGACAGAGAGATAAGTGTTGCGGTAATTCCTATCAGTGATGGTACCCTGCGGAAAATCAGGAACGAGAAGATTGGCACAAAGGCCACAAAAAGTCCGGTGATAAAACCGGAATTGGAAGCCGTTGTAATTCCCAGGCCGATCGTCTGAGGGATATACAGGAGCCAGATGAAAATACCAAGAACTATGCCCTTCCTCATATTTTTGAAAAGCGGGCGTTTTGTAATAATGCACAGAAGCGCTACCAATAAAGTGGCGATTATAAAACGATACCCTACCAGTATGACTGGATCGATAAATTCCAGACTGCCTTTTACAATAAAGAAGGTTGAGCCCCAGATAGCAGCGGCATACAGAAGACCGATATCGGAAATTATCTTTTTTCCGGTGGAAGCATCTTTCATAGTGACAGCTATTATACTAAAAACCGCCCCCGGCAGGCAAGGGCGGTTTTAATCTGCTTCAATTTCCATTAAGCTAAATTGTAAGCCAGAAATCTCTTGGATAGAGTTTATAGACTGTCTGAGGGCTTTCGACAGTCTCAATATATTCCTCCAGCGACTGAAACTGCGCATCCGGGCCGATTATAAAGAAACTGCCGTCCTTGCTCTCAGATAACGGCATGCCGTATCCTATCAGCACGGAGCCATAAGCATCTTTCATCCGCGAAAAAAGCTCCTCGGTGAGATCCCGATTCTCTTTCAACTGCAGCACCTTCTGACGGTAGGCTTTTACCTTCTCAGGATAATAACCGTCTTCCAGATCGGAGGCCATCTGCGAACCACGGGATTCATATGGCGATGGCGCCCGGGAGTACGAAAATGCCTGCGCGATGGCATAATCCACAAGTTGAGGATCTGTTTCGGCATTTTTGAGCACATCCACAACAAATCGCATCGTTTCAGCTATGTCAGGACATCTCTCAGCATAATAGGAAGCTGTTCCGCTCAACGGGCCGGCGCCGAAACCATTGCTGTATGCCAGCCCAGCGCCCCAGGTCCGCATGAAAAGTCCATGTCCTCCGCTTCCACCATAAAGATTACCTGCCAGATAACGCAGCACCGACTCATCGGAAGTGTCAAGTTTGCCTGCATTACGGGCATTGAATACCAGCACTCCGTTACTGGTGTTATTATTGATCAAACCAACATAAACTGGATCGCTGACATCTTTTACACGATCATTGAGCTTCTCTATAACGCGCTTTCTGTCAGCATAAGCAATCCGCTCCGACTTCGTTTTTGAATCCAGTTGACCTGTAAATTCGTTAATCATTGCCATCATTGCATCGCGATCGGCGGAATTGGAGATCATGTACATGCGCGTGTTATCGGCTTTTCTCAGAGTGGCCAAAACACTTTTTATATCCTCGATTGTCTTTGATGGCGTTACCATCAGGTCGACTTCGGTCTCGCGAAGCAGGTACTGCCAGTCTTCGGCCAGGTTCTCATCCGGTATGTCGGCCAGTGAACTTTCAAGCGCCCTCAGTATTTGAGTGATTATCTTTTCGCATTTCTCTGATGATGGTATCTCCGGCGGATTATCTATCAGGTTTTTCAAACCTTCCCTGTCAAGGCCTTTGCCTCTTTCCTTGAGATCAGCCAGATATGATGATATCAGCTTCTGGTCTTCCTTGCTGCCCGGATCGGTCAGCATCCATTTAAGACGCTGATAGTGATGGGTTCTGGTCAGGAAACAGTTGGTCGACATAATCAGCGGATTAGTCTGGTAACGATAGGCGTTAGCCGGATACCTGACCCAGTCTTCCTCGCGTCCCTTCATCCGATTTCTCAAGGAGACCAGTGACTGATCCACAATATCCATCATGCGGGAGAGGTTGTTTGTATCGAGATAGGGCGAGAAGAGCGCCGCATTCATCCACTCAATGCCGTTCTTCAGTTCCTGTTGATTATTGCCGGAGGCTCTTAAAACCAATTCCACACGTCCCTCATCCAGCCCATAATCAAAGAAGGAGCCGAAATTGAGCACATCCTCACGCAGCCTGTTGCGCATCTCCTCATACTTTATGACCTGACCATCTTTTATCACACCGATATCGGTCAACACATCCGNNCACGTAGACCATTTGAGACTCAGGAATAACATCAAGCCTGAGGGCAATGGCAATCTGGTTTGAGGTCATGTTCTCGAATGTAGAGGCTACAATCTTAACACCGTTATCAAGCTTCATGACATTGTAATCAAGCTGATCATCGAGGGTCATGGGTGGATTATCGATAAATTCCGGCATTTCATCATTCGCTGCTATAGCTTCCAGTTCGGCAGTTTTCTTGTCGAATTCCTCTTTGAATTTTGATATGGCTTCCTGATCTGAATCAACTCCATATTTCTTCTTGAATTCAACCAGATATCCGGAGATCCGCTTCTGTTTCTCCTCAGCGAATTTTGTCAGCATTGAGGGATCCGGCTTGGATGCCAGCACATGCGGTTTGGCCGACAGCAGGTTCCATCTATCAATATATTCCTTCCAGAAGTTTTCATCTGAAGATAGAAGCTGCTGAAGCTTGGGAATTCTGTTATTCAATACCACAGATTTTCTGAACTCATCACTCATTTCAAGCATAGTCAGGATATCCTGCCATTGCCCTC
>JAABVY010000214.1:37879-39109 GCA_011777135.1 Candidatus Zixiibacteriota bacterium
ACCCGCCCTCGGGCATATTCATTGAATTTGGCAAGTTCCTCGGAGCCATCGGCATAGTTGTAGACGTTGCGGATTTCCTCGATGATCATGCCCCGGATGCTGTCGAGCATCTCCTCTGTTATGTAATCGGAATTTATGCCGCTCAACCCGAATACAATCGGATGTCCCATCTCTGAACTGGCATAGCCCCAAACCGAATTTGCGCCCAGATCGATCTTACGAGTCTCCGAGTTGATAAAAAGGTCATAAAGATTAGAGGTCGGGCCGCCCGCGAAGGTCAATAAAAATGTTTCCAGAACCATATTCTCAAAAAGATCATATTCCAGATCTGCCGGCCATGCGACCATCAAATCACCGGGATCGTCGGGATTTTGAGAAGGCGCCGGTACCACCCTGGTCACAGTCGCCATATCAAGTGTAGCAGGGGGTGGAAAATCGAAATTGTTCATCCCGACATTCTTGCTGTTCTTCTCGAAGTCCTGGCAGCGCTCGAGTATTCCCGAGAGTTTATTCAAGAAGTCATCGATAGCTATTTCATTGGGGATTGCCACTATAACGCCCATATTTCCGAGATAATACGATTCCTCATGAAAACTCCACATGTCTTCGGGTGTCATCTTGCGGATATCATCCGGATAGCCGCCTGAGATATTGCCGAGTGGATGATTCTTGCCATACACAGTCTCACCCAGTTCCTTCCACAAGAACCGCTGAGGACGCTCGAATGCGGAGACCATCTCGGTGTAAACCGTGCCTTTCTCCTCCAGCGATAATGAGCTGTCCCGCGGATCGAGGTTTATACCCACATGACAGACCTCACGGCGGATTTCCTCATCGGTAAAATCAGGGTTCAAGAGGGCATTGAGCTTCGCTTCAAAGAGATTATAAAAAGCCTCATCGCCGGCCACCGTGTTGAAATGATAGACAGTGTTGGTCTGGGCGGTCCAGGCGCTGCTGTTGCCCAGGGACATGTCTTCCAAAGCGGAAACATAACGACCCTGCTTACCTTTGCCCAGAAGCAGGTGTTCGCAGGTATGGGGCTCGCCCATGTCGGAGCTGGGCGGAGTCTTTACCCAGAAAAAGCCCTGCGGTACAGATTGAATTTTTAATAGATCGACTATAAAACCATACTTGTCTGAAATAAACCTGGCCCCCATAGCCTTGCCGAGAGCATTCTCGTAGATATTGTCAACCGAAAAGCCTTCGATATTCTGGTTCTCGGTCAACGAT
>JAABVY010000214.1:39168-39419 GCA_011777135.1 Candidatus Zixiibacteriota bacterium
AAATCATACGAGCCAGTAAACTAAATGTTCTGGAGTTTTCCTGTCAAATAGAAAATGGATATGGGTCCTATGGGTCTATTATGATTTGGTAGTTTGGAAACATGTAACCTTGGGTCTGAAATATCGTAGGCTTGTACTAGACTAAATGCTGCTTCCCCATCCAAAGATCATTCTCCGGGAGGTGATCATGAAGATCAAAGGGATATCAAAATCCGCACTTTTTTTCTTAGTGATTTTATTGACTGTCAGCC
>JAABVY010000214.1:39425-40019 GCA_011777135.1 Candidatus Zixiibacteriota bacterium
AATTATTTGAGACATATCCGGATTCCATCTGGCCCGGCTACAATCTGGCAAAGAGTCCTTTTATTTTCTATTATCCCGATAAATGGGCTCTCCTGCTGAATTATCCGCATGAAGTTGCCGGCTTTGGTCCATATCCGGTTGGATGGCCCGAGATCTCCGGGAATGTACAGGTCCACATGGGAAACTATGGTGATTTGGCCGGACAACTGGCTTTTATGGTGGAAGTTGACAATATCGCAGTTGCCGCCGTTCCTTACTGGGAAAAACAGCCATGGGAGACATTTGCATTTATCGTGCATGAGTGCTTTCATCAATATCAATACGACAATATGTGGGATATTCCCTGGGAGCGTGAGGAAAAATACCCTATTCAGGATTCAGTAAATACAGCCTTGGCATCTATCGAAATGGGGCTCCTGATGGATGCACTGAAAATGGCCATGGCTGATAATAGATCAAAATGCATCGAGCATATTAAGGAATTTGTGGTAATAAGAGACTTCCGCTGGGATCGCTCGGATGACTATTTAAGAAAATACGAACTGGGTAAAGAGCTCCAGGAAGGTACGGCCAAATATATAGAAATCAAAAGCA
>JAABVY010000002.1:0-13625 GCA_011777135.1 Candidatus Zixiibacteriota bacterium
CTATAATTTCCGAGCAGATTAATATTGTGGTTCAGGTTAACGGCAAGGTCCGGGAGCAGATGCTGGCCGATTCGGATACATCACAGGATTTGATTGAGAAGATGGCCATGGAGTCGGAAAAAGTTCAGAAATTTATTCAAGACAAGACAATAGTTAAGATAATTCATGTCCCTGGTAAGCTAATTAACATTGTGGTCAAATAACCTAAAGCATTGAATCATATTAGGGCCCGTAAGAAATTGCGGGCCTTCTGCTATTTGGGGGAGAGTAGGCTGCACAGAAGGTGTTATTCCTTTTTGCATTATCTTACATAATATATATTATTGGACGCATATTAATCTATAAATTGCCCGATAGCAGAATCATGCTGAGTTTGCTTGAAGAGCTCATCCAGAGACTTTATTTCTCCTGGAAAAAAGTCAGCCTTCTTTTGTCCCGGGCGATAACAGAATACAAAAGTGATCAATCAAATCGGCGGGACTGTATTCTCTTGCCTATCCTGATGAAATTGAGCAGTTAAACCGCAATATTGATAGACTTCCTGAGGGTATGGGATAAATCCCATTCATATAAGCGCTGAAATTCGCAGTAAATATCATGCATCTCATTATATATATCTTCATTATGCTATGTGCGACAACAAGATAGGGATTATCTTAGTCTCCATAATTTACATTTGGCCTTCTGTTTGCTTTAAGCTGACCATGGAAAATCAAAAAGGATTGGATGTAGATATGCAAAGAATAAGAAAAAAGCTTGATTGTCGAGGATTTACCCTTCTCGAGGTCATGATAGGACTGGTCATATTTTCGATTGGTCTTTTGACCCTCTTATCCATGCTCGTGGTGTCGATCAGCGGTAATGCCTGGTCCGAGAAGACCACACGGACCGTGCAGATGGTCCGGCAGACGATAGAGACCATAAAAAATACGCCAGAAAATCAGTTGGAAAATTATGGCTATGAAGATGAGGATGGAATATTCCGGCATTGGTATATCCAGGATTTCTATGAGGGTCAAACCAGTGTCAAAATGCTGACCGTCTGGGTTTACTGGAATGATGAGTTCAACCGTCCTCAGTATACCTCAACTACAACCATTTTCCATCCCAAACAGTGAGGTTCAGCATGATGAAGAAAATTAGATCAAATTATGGTGTTACCCTGATAGAGCTCCTAATTGGTGCCGTCATAGCGCTTATCTGTGCCGGAGCGGCACTTGAACTCTATGTCAACCAGCAGAAGAACTGGCTGGCCCAGGAGAATATTACTGACATGCAGCAGAATGGACGGGCGGCGATAGATGAAATCGTTTATAATGCTCGTCAGGCTGGCTATCACCTTCCCCCTGCCCTGGATGCCATATATGCAGCTAATTCGAATCCGGATTCGATCACTTTTGTGTATTTAAAAGAGCCTCAATGTGATTGCGGTCTGACCTCTCCCATGCCTCAGCCTTCATCCGAGCTCAAGCTATCTCCTGATACGATCTCATGCTTCCAGGAAGACGGATGGGCTTACATATACGATCCCTTTGCAGAGGAGGGAGAATTTTTCATTATAACAGAGGTTCAGGTTGCTGCCGGACACCTCCAGCATAATACAATGCCGCTTTCCAAAAAATATCCCGCTGGCAGTGTGGTATATATGATCGAGGTGGTGACTTTCCATATTGATAATACAACCGACAGCCTGCATCCCAAGCTGATGTATCAACGGTTCGATGTACCTAATATCTACGCTGACAATATTGAGGATCTCCAATTCACATATACGCTTGCACATGGCGCGGTAGTCGACGACTTCATATCTGCGGATAATGTTAGAGAAGTCAATATACAGGTAGTTGCCAGGACGGATAGAATAGATCCCGCCCGTAGACAGGGGTATTTACGAGATACTCTGGAAACAACTGTCTATTTAAGAAATATGGATTTTTAGCATAGGTGGCATTTATGAAAAAACTTAAATCAAATGCAGGATTTACAATAATCCTATTTATGGCCCTGCTTCTAATGTTGACTCTGGCGGGCATTAATGCAGTCATGACATCCACTACAGATGTTAACATTGCCGGTAATGAGATGAATCAGAATAACGCGCTTTATGCCGCCGAGGCCGGTCTGGAGTTAGTTACAGCAAAAGTCGAGTTGGCTTACAAGACAAAGGGTTCACCTCCCAATCCCCTTCCCAGCGGGCGCGTCACCATGAGCGGAGGCGGGGAAGCGCCAATGGTCATAAACTATTCGGTCGAGCAACTTAGCAGCTCTGCTCTAAAGACTTTGCATAGCGGTGCATATGAAGGTCTGTATGCCTACGCGACCGAATTCGAGGTCAGTTCCGAAGCCGGCACCGCGAACAACCATATTAAATCAGACCTGCGCATGCTGATAGAGAGTGATTTGATACCGATTTATCAGTTCGCGGTTTTTTATGAATCGGTTCTAGAGTTGTCCCCCGGCCCTCAGATGAATTTGGGCGGACGAGTGCATTCCAATAGCGATATTTATGTGCAGTCCGGTAATTCGTTGCAGCTATACTCACATCTCACAGCTGCCGGCAATATTTTCCATGGACCGTATCCAGACGCCGGTCAATCGACTAACAACGGGGATGTGCTGATTACTGATCAAGACGGTAATCTGGTAAGCATGTACCAGAGCGGCGCCTGGGTGGATGCGAACTCCGGAACATGGGTAGAGAGTTCACTTAATCTCTGGGATGGACGTGTCGAGGATGGTTCACATGGAATTACAGAGTTGAATCTGCCCGTGGTGCGAAGCGGCGATCCCATCGACATGATCAAGACCGCCTCAGAGTCCCCGGACAGCTATGAAAACAAGGCATCCTTGAGGCTAATCGATGGTAAAGCATATAAGCTCGAGGCGGATGGTTCTCTGACGAACATAACTACCAACCTGTCAGCATTGGGCGTTATCAGTTCCAACTCATTCTATGATGCCCGCGAAAATAAGACTGTAAAGTGTACCGACATCGATATCGGAGCATTGAATTCATCCGGCTACTGGCCCAGCAATGGTATCATATATACCACCGACAAACAGAATCCCAGCGGAAATAACGCAACCCGTCTGGTCAACGGAACCACGTTGAGTTCCGGATTGACGGTTTGCTCCCGAGATCCAGTATATGTGCATGGTGACTTCAATACCGTTTCCAAGAAACCGGCAGCCATTATGTCTGATGCGATGACTATTCTTTCAAATGGCTGGGTCGACGGTGATGGAACATTACCGATCACCGATCCCAATCGTAAGGCTGTCCAGACAACTGTCAATGTCTCTTACATGACCGGGAATGTTCCCTCCGGTGCCGGACAGTACAGCGGCGGTTTTGATAACCTCCCAAGATTCCTTGAAGACTGGAGCGGTATTGATTTCAACTGGACCGGTTCTGCGGTTGATCTCTGGGAAAGCGAAATTGCAATCGGGCAGTATTCGTATGGCTTATACTATAAAGCTCCCAATCGTAATTGGTCCTTTGACACAGACCTTTTGGATCCGGCTAACCTGCCTCCCGGAACTCCGCTTATTTCAGTGGTGCAAAGGACCGGGTGGAGAGAAGTTGTGAATTATCACACTTACACGAGTGAGTAGCTCTTTTGATTATAGAATTTGCCCCTGTGGTCTGGATCTACTAGTGTAGTTTCAGGTCTTGTTTTCTCTCAACTGCGCCCCATTTGTCATGGGGCGCTTCTCTTATTCATCGAGATCGCTGAAATATTTCTCAGCAATAACAAGTAGCCGCTCACGGTCAAGATTTGGAATCGGCCTGTTTCCCAGGTATGCTTTGAATTCATCCAGAAGCCTCCCGAATTTCATGCTCTCCTCCAGATGAACCGCCTGCGCCTCTTCCCTTTCGGCAATCAGCTTGAAGAAAAATGCCCCCGATGTTTTGGACTTTATATCCCTGACGGGCAAATTATTATACAACGCCTCTGTCAAATTCGTGATTTTCAGGCGGACTATCTTTTCGGTCAGATCTTCTGAGTCGAGCGCGTTTAGAATAATTTGTTCGAGTTGTTCATAGTCCATTCCGCGAGCATCAATCGTCTCCAATTCAATCATATCGCGAACTTCTATCTGGTGGAACGTTGTGGTTGGCCCGGGAATTTCCACCTCCAGGATACCCTTCTGCTCCCCCAGTTCACCAAACGAAAGCCGTTCGGTTGAACCGGAATAAAAAATGTCTTCCTGGACCCTGGTATATTTATGGTAATGCCCGAGCGCCACATAATCAAATCCGCTGCCCAGAACAGATGAGGGTATCTCCTCCTCTGAGATCTCGGCCATTGAAAATTTCTCGATTCCTGCAGCCACACCATGAGCAACCAGGATATTTAATCCCGGAAGCTCAGGATGCACATGCTCGAATTGCTCTTGAAGTATCTCCGGTGTCAGACAGTGGGGCAGACAGCCGATGTAGATATCACGCAGCTTGACCACCTCGTATTTGCTCCTGTATACAGGAAACACGTTATCCAGATTTTCGAAGATGGAAAGTACATGTCCGACTGCGCGCTGCTTGGGAGCATCATGATTACCGGAAATTATTACCACTGGAATCCCCGCATAGGTAAGCCGGAGTATCTCCTTGATAGCGAGATTTATGATTCTATTGGTGGGACGAACCATGTGAAATAGGTCGCCTGCATGGATAAGAAAATCCGGGCGAAGTTCTATGGTCTTATCGACAGCTCTGCGGAAGGCTTCGCAGATATCTTCCTCACGCTGATTTATTCCATTTTTTGAGAGTTTGTTTCCGAAGCCGCCGGCGCCCAGATGAGTATCGGCCATATGTATGAATCTGATTGACATAATCCCAACTTCTAAAAGAATTCCTCATCCACTGAGGTTTTTCTACTTTTATCCTTTATATCAAGCGTCTCAGCTTTTTTTAGATACTCTTCATATAAGTCTATCTTCACAGGCAGTGCAAAGGGGACCTCGGGAGATGTTATCAACGCCTCTCCGGCCGAAAGCATCTGAATTTCGTTTCCGAGGTCAGATATATCCTGCTTGGAGGATGACCGTATTATCTGCCTGTCGCTCTCATCAGCAAGTCCGAGAATTAGAAATGTGTTGAATTGTGACAGGAGTTCCTCATCGATAAGCTTGGGCTGCTGAGTTATGGCACACAGCCCGATTTTGAATTTACGGCCTTCACGGGCAATCCGCGAAAATATATTTGCATATCCGCCGCTCGATTTTCTCAGGACGCGTTGAGCCTCCTCGATCGCTACCAGGATCGGTGTCGCATACCTAAAATCATCAGGCCGGGAGTAAAGACTGCGGTAATGATGAAAAACCGCGCGACACAATACCGAGCCAATTAAAAGCTCATCACGCGTGGTCAAGTTGGAGCTGTCGATCAACACGACTTTTCCGTCCTTCAGTTTCTCAATAATATTACGGGAAGTGGAAACCTCACTGTCAGTATGAATATAATTCTGCTTGAGGAGATTTTCTGCCCGCCTTTTCAACACACCCAGCGTCGATTCTGCAAATCCGCCCTGAGTCGTAATTCTCTGTGAAAGTTCTGATATGTCGGATGCTCTCAATTCGGAGAGCCAGCTTTTTCCGAAGCGGTAAAAAAGAGCTGAGAGGGCCTCATGCTGGGCCTCGGAAAACTCGTAGATATGATTCAGATCCTCGGGCACTATTTCTGACGAGGAAATCTGCAGCTTTTCATGGCGCTTCTCCAACGGACGGGAGGAATAGATTCGCAGATTCTTATCTGCCATCGCGTGATTAATGAGTCCCTTCAAATACGCCTCTCCCCCACCGTCGAAATATTCGCCATGCGGATCGAAGATGAGAAGTCCAACATTACCATTCTCGAGTATCGATCCGGCAAAGCGCTTCATCAGATTGCTTTTGCCCATGCCGGTGGTTGCGAATATTCCTATGTGAGACGCTACTGATTTAGAAGAAAGACCAATCTCGAAATCCAGCACGGATTCGCCCGAACGCAGGCGACTGAACATGAGATTCGCTCCGAGATTTTTCAGAAAGGCGAAGTCCTTGCCGTATGGTCTGCGGACCCGGGTGAAATGTGATGGAATTGTCTTGGGTTTAAAGAACTTATTATCCCGGCTGTATCCCAGGAGGTTGCAGCGCGCGATCTTATACAGCCGGCGCTCCCTTTCAAAAAGTCCATACTCATTTTCAGATTCATCCAGTAACATCAGATTTCCCGCCGTTCGCTCAAACCAGCCCAGATCGGCGCCCTCGGCTCCATAGGATATATCCACAACGCGAAGGTAGAACTTTATACCGGTCTCGGTATCATCTGCAAGAGCCAGATCTCCTAAATCGATTCTTGTGCTGTACGGCAGGCGGAAATAAATTTCTCCTATCTTTCTGCCCGTTATTCGTCCCAGAAAATCATTCATCATGTTTATATATCTTTCTCATAAACGCCTGAATTGGGTTTCCCTCAGATCAAAATTCAGGATGCGATGGTAATCTGCAAAAAGCAGATCCCATCTCGATTGTTCGATTCCTTTTTGAAGAGCTATGCTCTGCAGACGCAACATGAACCCGTAGAGCTCATCCTCGGACAGCCTGACCATCTGATGTACCGCTGCCAGCGGATAAGGATAGCCCAGGAAAAAAGGGTCAGTCGCAAGCTCTGATAATTGAGCAAAAATCTCAAATGGTTTTCTCTTGCTAACTTTGCTTAAATCTATTCTGAAAGCCAAATCGGAATGCGGATTCAGTTTGGCTATAAAGATATTACCGATCCAATTTTTATTGCGATCCTGCCCGACCCTGCCAACCGGCGCATACCAGCTTTTTTTCTGATGCAGTTCATCCCCACGACTCTTGATTACCGCCGCCAGATTAGCTCCTCCCCTCCAGAGCAAACCGCTGGCTTTGGCGACAGATACTATATCTATTTCCCTGGAGGCAGCTTTTTCTATCAGTTCATTCAGAAAACCATGATTATCGCTGTACAATGAGCCGTCAAGCAAGAGCATGTCCCCGGCCTCCAGATTTTCTATACACTTGAATATCGCTTTTTCTTCGGCCAGCCTCCGCAGAGCTCCAAGAATATCGGGGAAGGCGGGTACCTGAGACGGATATTTACCATGGGAATCAAAAAACTGCTGCTCATAAATCTCAGCATAATTTTCACGTGTAAGATTGACCATCAAAAGCGGCTCGGAATACTCTTCTACGCGCCCGCGCTTTCGGAACTTCACATATCCGGCTCGATAAACTCCTGCCTGAAAGACATTATTTCTTATGATGGTCCCCTGCCCACCGTCCACGGCTCCAGCGGAAAACTTATGCCTTAAATCTTCTATGACAGTATATTCAACCTGATCCAGCTCCGTTTCAAGCTCAACCGGATCGGATTCTTCTTCCGAAGGCTCAAGGAGCCTCAGGGAAGGATCGACTGTCAGAAGTCTCGCGATATAATCGACAGTGGAGTCCATCCCTGCATAAACATGCGAGTAATCATACAGCATGAATTAAGGATAAAAATTGTTTGAAGAGAGGGCAATAATAAATTAGAAGAGATCGTATTTTTGCATGCGGTCACGCAGTGTGTTACGTGAAATGCCCAGGATTTCGGCTGTCTTGACCTGGTTGGATTTCATGGCCTGAAGCGTCTTGGAAATGATAACTTTTTCCAATGCCGACTGCAAATGATAGAAGACCTGCCCCGAAGACACATTGAGAATTCTGGGCATTTGCGGGTCAAGAAATTCATCGAACATACGGCTGTAATTGTCTTTTATCTCATCGAAATCAACCTTGATATTTTCTCCGGTCTCTGCGAAAACAGGGAAATCTTCGGGCTGGAGAAGATCGCTTTTGCTCATAACCACAGCGGTATGAATATTGTTTTCCAGCTCGCGCACATTGCCGGGCCAGTGATATTTCATGAGCATGTCCATGGCATCGTCGGAGATTCCTTTAATATTCTTTTTGGCCATGTAGCTGTATTGACTGATGAAATGCTCGGCCAGAATGGGCACATCAGTCCGGCGCTCGCGGAGGGAGGGAATATAGATGGACACAACTTTCAGGCGATAGAACANNTACCGTCTTTCATGGCCGTTACCAGGGACTTGTTGGTTGCTGCGATTACCCGCACGTCAACCTTAATGCTGGATTCACCTCCCACACGCTCGAAGGTTTTCTCCTGCAGGGCTCGCAATAGTTTACTCTGGGTGGGGAGAGACATATCCCCGAGTTCGTCCAGAAATAATGTACCATGATTGGCAAGCTCGAATTTTCCCAGCTTGCGTGCATATGCTCCTGTAAATGCTCCCTTTTCGTGACCGAATAATTCCGATTCCAGAAGCGATTCTGTCAGGGCGGCACAATTGACCGAGAGGAATGGATGCTCGCTGCGATTGGAATTTCTGTGAATCGCACGCGCGACCAATTCCTTTCCGGTTCCGGATTCGCCAAAAACCAGAACAGCGGCATCAGAACGGGCTACCTGCCCGATCATCTTGGCAATCTCTACGATCTCCGGCGATTTGCCGACGATTTCATAATCGCGGGTCTGCGGAAGCGGCTCCGATATCGGATTATCCTCATGGTCATGCCTGTCACCCACAGCCTTGTTGATCGTCATCATCAGGCGCTCGATCTGAAATGGCTTGGTGATATATTCATAAGCCCCCTCCTTCATAGCCTCGATCGCATTCTCGGTGGAGACAAAACCGGAGATAACTATTACGGGCAGCTGTGCATCAGCTTTCTTGATCTCCTTCAGGATATCCAGCCCGGAAACCGATGGCAGATTGACATCAAGAAGTACAAGGTCAAGCGAGTTGTTGTCTATAAATTCAAGTGCCCTGGTACCGTCTTCCAACTGATGAAACCGGAATTCATCCTGATCAAAAAGCCCCACCAGAGTTTCGGATACCTGGGGATCATCGTCAACAAGTAGTATGTTCTTCATCTTCTCAAACGCTCCTATACCCTATATTCGGCAAAAATCCGCCAAGCATTAAGAAAAACTGAGTTTCCAGAAGAATGGAAATTTATATTTTTGAGGGAATTTAAGCGTTTTTCGTAAGATGGTTCCGGATCGAAACTTAGTTTTAAAATAGAGCTATTTAGCGTTTTTTGATATTATATTTTTCCATGAGGTCGTAAAGAGTAGTTCGGGATGTCCCTAAAGCGGAGGCTGTTTTTGAGATATTCCAGTTATTTTTATGCAAGGCATTGAGAATGTGCCTGCTTTCGGTTTCCTCACGGATTTTCTGCAACGGCTGAATTTCCTGTTTTTCAGAGGCTTCGAATCCCAGATCAGAGGGCTTGATCTTCTTATCAACCGCCAGAATTACCGCCCTTTTGATCTTATTCTCTAATTCTCGAACATTCCCCGGCCATTTATATTCGCTTATTTGGGCAATTGCACCGGGAGTAAATGTTAACCCCGATTTTTTATTTTCCTCTGCAAATCTTTCCAGGAAAACTTTGGCCAGCAAAACTACATCATCTCCCCTCTCCCGTAAGGGGGGCATATCGATTGTAATGACACTCAAGCGATAAAATAAATCCTCCCTGAAGGCCTTCTCCTGCACTTTCCTGGCGAGATCGGCATTGGTGGCGGCTATCACACGAACATCCAGATCGATCAAATCCTTACCGCCCACCCGCTCGATCTTCTGATCCTGAAGGAACCGTAAAAGCTTAACCTGCAGGGGAAATGAGAGATCTCCTATTTCATCCAGAAATAGAGTCCCCTTATGAGCATATTCAAACTTGCCTTTTTTCTGCGAAACCGCATCCGTGAATGCGCCCTTTTCGTGCCCGAATAGTTCGGACTCCAGAAGATTCTCGGGAATAGCCCCGCAGTTTATGGCTATAAACTGCTTACCCTTGCGATTGGACAAATCATGGATCGCCCGGGCCGCCAGCTCTTTGCCGGTCCCGGATTCTCCTGTAAGCAGTACCGAATAATCCGATTTTGAAACTGCTTCTATTAACTTGAAGACCTCCAGCATCTTTTTGGAGGATCCGATAATGTCATTGAATTTCTGCCTTTTTTCCAGCTTCTTCGAAAGCTTGAGATTTTCTAATTCCAGTCTTCTGAGATTGATGGCCCTTTTGACTATTAGTTTCAGCTCCTCCAGGTCAATCGGTTTCTGGTAATAGTCGTAGGCTCCCTCATTTACAGATTTAAGTGCGGTTTCTTTCTCCTCATTGCCGGTGACCATGATGACCTTTAAGTACGGATCTATAAGCAGCATTTCCTGCAAAAGCTTGAGGCCGGAAAGGTCGTCGGCAAGCGAGGTCAATGCGATGTCTAAGCTCACCAGATCAGGCTTCTTTTCCTTGGCCAGATGCAAAGCGGAATCATAGTCAGCCGCCTGACTGACATCATAATCGTTTGCCAGGGCCCAGTAAATCTGGGTACGAATTCCCTCTTCATCATCTACTACGAGTATTTTTGGTCTTTCCTCTGACATAATTATTTATTCCTGCGCTGGAAATTCAACGCTTAATGACGTTCCCTCTCCCTGAGTGGATTTTACGATCATCTTACCATGCATCTTCTCAACCCAATCCTTAGATTGAAACAGGCCGATTCCAAGGCCTTTTTTCTTCGTTGTTGCAAAGGGCTTGAATAGTTTACTGGATATGAAGTCGGAAGACATACCCAGACCGGTGTCTGAGACCTGAATTATCACTCGATCATCCGTTCTTAAGGTGGCTATCTCCAATTTTCCGCCTTCCGGCATAGCTTCCAGGGCATTAATAATCAGATTCCGTATGACCTCGCTCAATTTGTCGGGGTCTGCTTTTATAGATCCGACATCCTTGAGGTCCTTTTTATATTCTACGTTACCGATGTCATTTAAGCCCAATTTAGATTCCAAACTTAATACAATTTCGTTCGGATTGCAATCCATTATGGCGAATGTTTCTGCTTTCTCTCCGCTTTTGAGCTTGTCCATTATCCGCTGCATTCGGTTGACAGCGCCGTTTATCGTTGTCATGGCTGACTTTTGAAATTCCGTATTATCTATGTTGGCCTCATAATTTTGCAAAAGCATTGAAAGCATGGAAATCGAATTTTTCAGGTCATGCATTATAAATGTGGTAAATTTATGAAATGATTCAATCTGGCGGGCATGCAGAAGTTCCTCAGACAACCGGCTCGAGAAAAGCGCCAAAGAGAACTGGTGCCCAATGGATGAAATAAATTGTATTTCACGGTGTGTGAATGTTTCATTGTCGGCCTTTGGCCCCAGAAAAAGGATCCCTACCAGCCTTTGCTTGGCAATCAGAGGGAGGGTAATCGCGACTCCCAGTTCTTGTAGCTGCTCAAGTTCCTCGGGCTCCTCACCGCCTCCGCTCAAACGCTCCACAAAGTCATCCATCACCATCGCCTCGCCGTGACGAAATAGCCAGCTCGCAACGGTACCATCACTATGAATACGGATTTCCTCGGACAGCTCATGATCTCGCGGATATGTCATTGTCAGATGCTCCTGATTGGGATCGGTATAGAACAGGTACAGCTTGCCAATACCCAATCGTTCTTTAAACAGCTCAAGAATCTTGGACGTCAATTCCTCAGGGTCGAGCATAATAGCAACATCTTCGGAAAAGGATGCCAGCTCTTCCTCGAAATCGATTTGCCCGGGATGGAGAGTCTTTTCAACGGTACCCTTGATACGTTCTTTAATTGAACGGGATAATACAAGAACAAGCAGGATTACGAAAGCGACCAGGGCTCCCAGAACACTGGCAAAAAGTTTTATATCTCCGCCGATAACCTGTATGATCTTTCCGATAGCGCCGGCAAGTATCAGGTAAAATCCGATAATTATAATGGCGATGGAAGAATAAATCGCATGCCTGCGCACATAGACGCCCGACTGCTGCGGCTCATAGCGCAGGAAGTATAGGGCAATCATCACAGCAGCGAGAGCCGAGAGGACCCCCAGAAGCGGAAAGGTCAGGCGGTTTATTGTTCCGCTTAAAAGTACCAGGCTGGACGAAAAAAGCAGTAAGATTAACATCAAACCCAGAATCAGAATTGGCGGCCGGAGCTTCCTGCGATAGATGCCCCAGCTGGAGCGATAGGTATTCTCGAAATTTATCATCACCATGGCCGCGATAACAATGAGGTAAAGGAAGTACCACTGGCCAATGCGTGTCACCATGATTTCATGCGGTGCGGGATAATCGCCTGCCAGGATCAGTAACGGCCTAACAGCGCCGGCAATCGTAAGGGCCAAAGCCAGAAGTCCCGCGAATGAGAGCCACAATTTCCCCCGCCTTAAAGATGCCCTATAGTCCTCACGTGCGAATACCATTGAAAACAGGAGCCATACGAATGGCAACAGTGCCATGATGATATTCAAATCGATCGGAAAGGGCAGATTTTCAAAGTCAGGTTCGGGATAAATTATATAAAATCGGAAAAACAGCCAGGCAAATAACACCCCTCCAATGAAGAATATCCCACGGGATAAAATAGTGGTTCTTCCCAATAATGCTACCAGTGACGATATTAATAGAACGATGGATGAAGAGAGAAGGACTGCACTTTCCCATAGATACATATCTGCCTACTCGTTATATTCTATAAAAAAGCGAGTGAGCATAGCAGTCAACAAAAATGACGCGATCATGGCCGCAAAAATTTCGATATAAAGGATTACAGCGATAGTCTCCGGACTGAATTTGTCTGCAATCCAGCCTGAATAATCCAGGCTCAGCGAAAAAGGCAATACGATCAACTGAGTTATAAAAATTGCAAAAAAAGTCGTGAATAAATTCTTCAGGAAAAACTTGATTGAACTCAACAGGGCGGAAAAAAAGTTCTTATTCTGAAGCACTATATAGGGGATGATGTAAACCAACGGTGAAAATATCAGAAACAGAAACATTTTCAGCGCCATAATAAATGCGAACATCCATCTGGGATTGCCGATCAGCATTTGTATGAAAATTTCGGGAATCAGCAGTTGCACAGTATACAGAATGCCGTAGATCACCGCGCTGGCCAGAACCAGCCAGTGATACCTGGCAAAAGCCCTTCTTATAGCTTCTGCAAAACTAACCAGCTTAGCGCGATAGAAACCGGCAAATATCACAAAAGCGGTACCGGTTAAAAGTGAGTCTACTAAAATTGAAAGAACCAGGTTTAAATGCGAGTGCACCGTGGGAGAGAGCAAGAGATGCTGGGGATAATGCGTGAATGCTTCGCTTCCCCCAGCCAGAGAACTTGTGCCGATCCAGATAACGAAACCTGACCACGGCCCGGCGAACGGATTCAGAATCATGTATGCAAAAGCGATTGAAATCAGAAAGAATATGAAGAAAGGAATCCACAGCCGAATATAGAAAATTGACTTCAAAGCGTCAATAAAAGCAGCTATGAAGTTATTGATCTTTAATATGGCAGACATGCCAGTTGCCCTTCATCTACTTGGGAGCGAAAACTTCGTTTGAACCGGCGAATGCTCCAAATCGATCGTAAACATAGATCTTATAGTAGTAAGTATTTCCGAATACAATTCCCTCATCCGTGAATGTAGTCGTGTTCTGGCTATTCTCTATCACAATCAGATTATCCGGAGTGTTGGTCACTCCGCTGGATGTCGAACGATAAATCC
>JAABVY010000002.1:13631-21557 GCA_011777135.1 Candidatus Zixiibacteriota bacterium
GCCAGAGCGACCGGCTCGGGATCGATATCGGAGGTGATGTCTATAAAGTAAGGCAGAAAGAATTTGGGTGCATTATTGCCAGCCCGATCAGTAAATGCTCCCGCGACCGTCGAACCTTCAACTTCTGTGTTGGGAGGTATAACGTAGTCAAACTCATAGATACCGTTGCCCGCAAGAGCATCGCCGTTGGATCCATTGTCGAATAGATCGAGTGTGCCAATGGCGCTGATTTCGACCCTTGCCTCTCCCCCCGGTTCATTTGCATCGAGTATGAAATGAATCCGGTCCCCCGGTTCATAGGGGGATGATGAGCCGCTGATATAAAATGTATCTATTTCCGCACGGGTGTCGAGAGTAATATTATCGCTGAATGCCTCAGCGGTTTGATTGCCGTCAGTATCCTTGAACATTGCATAAACCGTCTTCTCGCCATCACCATCAGATAGCTGCCAGCTGACCGAATTGGAATAATTAAACCATTTCGAGCCGCTGAAATCCTCGCTGTTGGAGAGCATTATATGAGAGGTGCGGTCCGGGGCAATCGGATTTACAAAGATGTCACGGCTGTTTGTATACTCATCATCATTATTGATGGTTATAGAGAATATTCCCGCAATTGCCGAGAGCAGCGCAGTACGGCTGCCCTCAATATTTTGATTGGAGAGGGCCGAGATCTGGTAAAAATAACGAATACCGTTCTGAACACCGTCATCTGCATAACTTGTTGTTGTGCTTGAGTCATATAGCTCCAGGGTGTCCTGGAGATTATCTGACCTGTAAATGAAATACCTGGTGATGATGGCGGGATCATCAATATCCCAGCTCAAGTCCAGAAGATTATCACCAACCAGTATCCTGAGATTTGAGGGAGCCGGCGGGGCATCAGGAAATTCTCCCAGATCAAAATCAGATGGGATTTCCCGGTCGCAGCCAAGCCAGAGTCCGAGAAGCAAAAAGATCACCAATATAATGAAATTCCTGTTCATACTACCTGCCTCAGAATTTAAAACTCAGGTTTAATCCGACGCTGGATAAATCCTCGCCGGTATTCAGGGATACACGCGGTGCGTATGATTCATATTTTTTGTCGGGGAAGAAAATCAGCGCATCTATGATATTATAAGTCCATACCCCTGCCAGAATACCGAAGGAGATATTTCTAAAAGTCTCGGCGTCATACGCATCTTCTCTGGCGGCATTGATTATTGGCTCCATCTGCTTTCTGACCTCAATCGATCGCTCCTCATTGAATTCGTTAAGCAACTCCTCGTATGTATCTTTTTTGTCGTTGAAATCCTCTTCCGCTATCAACGTTACAATGCCGGAACCCAGCGCAGCAAGGCCGAAGAAAATGCCCCTTCCCTTTTCACTGGCATAAAATTGACCCCAGCCTGGGATTACCATAGAACGAATAAAAGCTTTGAAGCGGGTTTTCGGGGCCAAGGTTATATTTACACTCAGTGGAGTACCACCGGTCAGGTGCAATTCGGTTTCATAGCTCTCATAACCCTCTCGGCTGGCTTTAAGCGTGTACCTGCCGCTCAGGGGCTGCGTAAATACAGTCGGCGTGACTCCCGCCAGCCGGAATTCGCCGTTGAGAGTTATTGTGGTGCCGGGCGGATCGGAGGTCACCTCCAGGTTGCCGTCAGTCTGAGCCAGAAGCGGAGCAACCCAAAGCAAAACCAATAAAACGCAAGTCCTTATTCTCATATTTCCCAACTTCCCTGTTATCATAAAACGTCGGAAAAATATAGCCCAAGCTAAAGCTATATGCAAGTAAAAACTATGACATATGCCCTGCCCCATTGTATAGTCCAGAGAGTTAGCATCGAATTCGTACCAAGGTTCCAGCAGGCGCATTCTCCGGGAAGAAATATTCTTCAAAGTAACATTGACAAATAGGTTCAATATTTATAATTTATTAGTCGGTAGGCTATCTTATTCTTAGACATGTAATCATTTATTGGAACAGGCCAGCAAGGATGGACTCCGTGAGAATGGCATTCTCGATGAGTCAATCCCCGTGTTCAGGCCTTCGTGCGGTCAAAAATTAACGAGGGGTTGAATGATGAAAAAACTAATTGCTTTGCTGTTGTACGCCGCTCTGGTGCTGCTCAACTGCGGCATAGACGATTCCGGACTGGACAAATTTGTCGCTTTTCAGGGGATTGTCTATGACAAACAAACTGGCAATTCTATCCCCGGGGCAGAAGTTTTTTATGACGCTCGCCAGATNNTGTTTCAACATAAGTATGCCTTCATGCGCGCCGTAAAAGCAGGGTACATACCAATAGACACACAGATTACCATAATCTCGTGGGGCATTATCATGAATGTCGATCTGGCCATGGAAAGAGAGAAGTAACATGATTTTTAGAATTCCATTGATGGCGGTGGCTTTAATGCTGCTGATAGTGTCCTGCGGTGATGATAATCCCATTAGCGAGATTCCGCCAGGAGAGCTCATGGGACTGGTCTATGATGAATCGTCGATGATGCCGATTGACTCTGTGCACATTCGCATAGTCTTATCCGGTCAGCAAAGCAGTTATGAAATCTTCACTGATCAACAGGGACGATATAACTATGCCCTATTTATAGGAACCGAGGAATGGGAGACATTCGAAGCAGACAAAGCCGGATATGTAATCCAAAGGAAGTCAATTTATGTAATGCCCACAGACCCACACGCTTGACTTTGAACTTCGAAGAATGGAGGAATAACATGATTATTGCAAAGCATAGTTTGTCAATCGTCCTGCTCCTGATTGCAGTACCCTTTCTGCTGGCTCGGGAGAGGAGGTGAGACCATGAAAAAAATGATCTTGTCAGCGCTGGCATTTGTGGTGTACATGACATTTACAGCCTGCTCCGACCATTCCATTGAGGGTGAGACATCTTTTATGGTGTTCGGACAAATCTATGATAAGCAGACATTCCAGCCTGTCCCCGAAGCTCGGTTATATTATGGCACCGGACAAGTAGATACCACCTCCCAGCATGTATTGACCGCTCATGATGGCTGGTACCATTTTGAACTTTTCTGGACTCCCCACTGCTATATGCGTGTGACCAAGCCTGGCTATATCACGGCCGACACCAACTTCGCGTTAAGACCTGGATTCAACTTTTTAAATTTCGGCATAGAAAGAGAAAGAAAAGTAAAATGAGAGAGCCTAATATATACTATTCCTAGTATTGCTCTCCGAACACATACCACTTTCCGTGAGATTTATTTTGATTTTGGGGATTAAAAGAAAGCCGGAGCATGGGGATTACTCCGGCTTTCAGTCAGCACCAAAAGGTTAGAAGGCTCCCTTACCGGTTATCACTACGACAACCGTTTTCAGAAGTATTTTTATATCCTGCCACGGGGACCAGTCCTTGATGTAGCAGAGATCATATGCAATCTTTGCCTTGACGCTATCCACCGAGGAGTCGTAGCCATTCTCAACCTGCGCCAGGCCGGTGATACCCGGCTTTACTTTCATGCGCAAGGTGTAATTCTCTACTCTGCCGGAAAGATCTTCGATAAACATCGGACGCTCAGGTCGTGGTCCGATCAAACTCATATCTCCTCTGAGCACATTAAAAAGCTGCGGAAGCTCATCCAGACGCGTCTTTCGCAAGAATAATCCGACCCTGGTAATGCGCGGATCATTCTCAATCGCCCATGTCGGGCCGCATTTTCTCTCGGCGTTCTCAATCATTGTTCGGAATTTCAGCATCCTGAATGGCTTTCCGAAATAATTCCTGCGGCGCCTCTCTCTTCTGCGCTTGTCCTTTGATATCAGGCATTCCGAAGCCCTGCGATCCCATTTGCGACGGTTTATGCCTATTCTGACCTGGCTGTAAAAGACAGGTCCGGAAGAATCGAGTTTGACCAAAATTGCGATGATCAAAAATAATGGCATGAGCAAGATCAAGCCGATTAGCGAAATAAAGAAGTCTATAGCATTCTTAATAGCCAAACAGGCTTTCCTGCATACCCCCGTGAACGAAAATTCGATGCCTCTCGGCATCAACAAAGTTTTGGAAATAAAAGCGATAAGCAATATTGAACTGAAAATCTTGTCGGCCATGAAAAAGCCGATCGCCCCCATACCCCTCTTTGATTGCCCCGAAACTGCACGCCATAGCCTGTGCCTGAGGTACCGCAGAGAATGACCGAATGCAAACTGCCCGGTGCCGCCGATAGAAATAGTCAGATCGCGGTTATGGTTCAAGCTGTCATTGCGTTTCAGGGGCTGGTCATGTAGTAGATTCTTTTTCCTCATAGGTTGAACCTCAAAATTCTGCACACTCCTTTTGATGCTCCTTGTTCAGTTAATATTAGCAAACGCTTTGCCGATCTGAATCAATCGACGTGCAACCACGAAAAACTAATAGGCTCCTTATGCGTGGTTAAGCGGCTAGCCTTATATCTTATTGCGGAATATCATATTACATCTCGCCCCGAATAAATGCGACCAGGAGAGTAGATCATATATTTTTTTGGTGAAGAAAAATGAAGCCGGGATAGTCCTGTTCAAAATTGTAACAATTATCATTAAAGATGCAAACAACTGCACACATTAAAAAGCCGCATGCATATCAGGTCGCCCTAAAAATCATTTGAAACGCCCCTATTTTTTCTGGAACTTCATGTCGATGTTCTACTTGCACAATGCTCATTTTTAAAGCATAAAAAGTGTGTCGATTGTACCACCGCCTTAGTTTTCTTTTGGGAAAACATCAACAACTTAATTCGTCCGATATGTCTCGCCAATCCCCATATGATCAAATCGATCTGTATCACCTTCTGGCTCCATACCGATTATGTGCTATCCAGAATTATAGAAACTATCCACAAAGAGAGGTTTTGAAGCGCTTCCATCTAACACAATACCTGATTATCATTCAACAAGTTATGGAATCCTATAAACATTTCTTTTTGTGGCAGGCAATTTGAAATAGATGATTACACACCGTCTAACATTGCTTGATAGGAGGTAAAAATGATAAAAATGATTGGAATAACCTTGATCGTGTCGCTCCTGCTCAGCAGTCAGGCCTGGGCTGGAGAGAATGAGGATCTAAGACCGCTTTCACCTAGAACGGCAACAGCATTTTCTGTTTATGGAACTCTAGTACCTACCGCCCTCTGTATTACCGGACTCTCTGTAGCAGCATCAGACAGTTATGGAGATCCAGGTAAGGCCGGTGCGGTTGCGCTTGTAGCAGGCTTCGTGGGATTATGGTTCGGACCAGGCCTGGGCTATCTGTATGCGCACCATCCTTGGGGCTTCTGGAGAGGCGCCCTGATAAGGGTTGGAGGTGCAGGAGCGATGGTAGGGGCATTCGCAATTACCTGGGATGATCCCGACGCTTCAGGCGGATGGGAACTATTTCTGGGGGGAGCGGCAATCATTGCCGGGAGCGCCATCTATGATATTGCAATGGCTGGAAAATCGGCCAGACAATATAACAGAGAAATTGCTTACCGCAAAGTCGATATAAGTCCGGTCTATTTTCAGGAGGAAAAAACCCTTGGGCTCGGGCTGTCGNNCGGGCTGTCGATAAAATTCTGATTCTATGATGTTGAACTCTGAACACTATTGCGGCAGGAGGGCTTTCATCTGCTGATACCTGTCGCGATTTTTATCCCGATTACGGACTTCCTGGGAATATTGTGACAGCTGCTCTTTGACATTGTTGATTCGTTCCTGGGTCTCGGGATGTGAAGCGAATATATTTTCAAAGAAGTTTCGATCATCCGAGGCGCCACTATGGGCCTCCTGCATCTCGTTGAATAGCCCTATTGCACCCTCGGGATTATATCCTGCTTTTTCCACGTAAAACACGCCGTACTCATCCGCTTCGCGTTCATATTCCCGGGAGTATCCGGAGAGAGCTGCACTAAGACCCACGGCAATAGCTGTTTCCAGAGCCTGGGAACTTGCCTCGCCCATAACAATCTGATACAGGAGCGAGATCCCAAGCACCTGCTGCAGGCGCTTGACGCTATGCCGGGCCACAACATGGGAAATCTCATGCGAGGTGACAGCCGCCAGCTGGGCTTCGTTCTCAATAACGTCCAACAGCCCGGTATAAATATATACATAACCCCCAGGTACAGCGAAAGCATTGACATCTTTCGATTTAATGATGGTAAATGTGTAATCAAGGTCTTTTCGATCCGACACTGCCACAATGCTTTGGCCGATTTGGTTAAAGTAATTGTTCCACTCTTCATTTTGATAGATCTCTGACTCTGCGCGAATCTGCTGATCAAATTCTCTGCCGAGCTGTTTTTCCTGCTCGGTTGAAATCAGGATCAGATCCTTTTCACCGCCGGGACCAGTTGTGGCACATGAAAGGAATAATGCAGGCAACAAAATACCAAAAATAATAGAGAGACGAGCTTTGATTTTCATACCCTCTTCCTTTTTTTACTCTGTAATAATAAGAAGTGCGGGATCAGGAGAAAGGTTCCTCTTCTTCTCTAAATCGCTCCTTGACCTTGCGGTCGATCCAGTCGCCCAGATAGGGTATTTTCCATTCCTTATCCTGCAGCACAAAGGCGATTCCGATCAGGGCAAATATGATAGCCACTGTCAAAACCACCTTGACCAGGAGCACAGCCAGCCCTGGTATCAGGAGTATCAGGGCAATCAATTCAATTATGAAGATTGCCAGTCCCTGACGCGCATGACTGTAGGCATAGCGATTGTCCTTCCATTTGAAGAGAGGGACAAAACAGAGAAAAGGAATGTAGGCCAGAATCGCCGCCGACCTTCCCTCCTCAATTTCCTGCTGAGTAAATTTTGCTTCATCCATGAAATCAAACCTGCCAGAATATTGATTTATCCTCCGTGGGAGCCTGATACTTTATCAGGTCCATCCCGGGCCAGGTTTCCAGAAGCTGGTCGCCCTTATAAACCCGCACCCGCAATTGCACATCGAAATCTTCATCAAACTCAATGTGCTTTCTGGGCAAGGAAATTTCAACAACATTTTTTAAAACAACTTTGCCCTCAAAATCACAGGATTCAAAATCCTCCTCCTTTTCATCCCTGCATTCAAAGACCGTTTTCCCTTGCGAACATCTTAAACGGTAGATTCTGGCTGTTCTGAGCTCTAGCTCAAATATGTAATCAGCAAGAGTATCGTCGCGGGCGGTGGTGAATAAATCCAGCCTGAAGTAAAGGTTTTTCTGGTCAAAGCCGAAGAATATCTCCTCCACAATACTCGCAACCCGGTGCATGGCCGATGAGGCCTTACGGCAGTTGAATGATCCCGCGTCATACCATTCATAAAAATGTGTGATCTCGCCGTCTATTGTAGGCGAAAAATAATTGCTGGGCTGTATAACCGAGCTCTGTGGGGCAGCTGATCGAACCGGCTGCAGCAACTCCTTGGGCGGTTCCTTCCCTATTATAGAATATACTGCGCTGAGATGACTGCGAAAAATCAGGTCGAAGAGATCATCATCATGCGAGGAATGTTCGTCGCCATACCACCAGCACCAGTCGGAACCCTCGGCGACATATATTTCTTCCCAGGCCTGCATAACGCCGTTCATGTCGTCGCCCGGATTATTGCTCTCGTAATTGACCAGCGCATTGCGTGCATCCGACAACAGATCCCAGGCGCGATTATCCTCCTCATGCCCGATCCAGATCTTGAAGTTATGTCCGATCCATGAACCGGCAAACAGATAGGGCAGGTTCTTATGCTGAGAGCTCCTTTTGAATAGCTCCGACCCCGTAACAGTCTCAAAGCGGTCATCCCGGGAAAGCGCCTTATAAAGACAGTGAAGAAAATCCGCGCCGTCATTGTCATAGTATTCCCAGGCATTTTCTCCGTCAAGAATGACCGGCACAACATGATCCTGGACTTCCGAGGGTCTCAAGAGAGACCTGATAGACGCCAGTTGATTTATAA
>JAABVY010000002.1:21568-45157 GCA_011777135.1 Candidatus Zixiibacteriota bacterium
CGGAAGATAATTCCTATCTCCCCAAACGGACGGCGGAGCATGAAGGGCCTATGAAAATCCAGCGCCATGGAGATTCGTATGTCGGCCGATTTGGGATTTTCGAGAGACTGATAGAATATTTCCTCGTCTGAAGCTATCCATTCGATGCCCTCGTCCGCCAGAATCGGCAGAATGTCCTCGGCCACGCTCCCCTCAGATGGCCACATACCTTTTAATTTCTCACCAAACAAATCCTCGTACATCTCCACCGATTTTCTAATCTGCATCCGGGCATCCTCGGGATGGCGGAACCTGTTCTTGGGCAGACGTACCCGGGGCATGGCCTCCTTGGCCAGATCGGTGTCGATCAGCAAGGGCAAAATGGGATGATAGAAGGGTGAAAATGAAATCTCCGCCTGTCCCCTGTCCTTTAATTCTTTAAGCTTCGGGATAATCTGCTTTAGAATCTTTTTCTGAAAGGTAAAGAGCTGAGCGCGCTCCTCATAAGTATAATTATTTCTTTTTTCAAATAGCGGCTTGATCTTGGGATCGTTTCTGAATACAGGATCGATCCAGGCCAGGTTTGCCAATACGGTAAGATCGAGATATTCCTGGTTGGTAAACTGCTTAACCGCACGATTCAGATTGCTCTTGAACGCATCCTTCTTTTGATATAGCCGCAGATATTCCGGATAAGGCTTTATCATGGTCCTGAAATTGGCGGAAAAAAATGTATTCAGGATATCCAGCTTTTCTGATTCGTCCAGATCTTCTACCTTTTTGCGCGATAAATATAGATGATGGTCGGAGGCATTATTGTTGACATAATCATCGAGCTGTTTGATCAAGGCGGGAACATAGTTGAATGTCTGTCTGATTTTGGGATACTTATCGAGGATTGCGGCCATATCGAGATAATCTTTAAGGCCGTGCAGGCGAACCCATGGAAGAACATATTCCCCGGAAAAATAATCTTTATAATATGGCTGATGCATGTGCCATAGAAAGACTACCTTCAGACGCGGGATTGAGTCATTCATCATCTAATCGAGATTATATGTATACGGATTTAAGACCTTTTGCTCGTAGAGAAATTCCCTGGTATCGGAAACTAACGATCTGGGAGCATCAGATTCTTCAAGCAGTTCGAAGGCCAGGAGCGCTTGTTCCTTGAGGCCTGCCTGGGCAGAATTTATCGCCGCCTTCCTGAGCACATCCCGTCGCTGGGGAAAATCCGGATATTCTTCGACAATCTCTATATAAAGCATTCCGGCGGCCTCAAAATTGCGCAGGGCTTCCATACATCCGGCCAGCCCCATCTTGGCAGCTGCCTCAAAACCTTCACTGATGTAGTATTTATCCAGAAACATCCTGTAGTACTTTTCCGCTTCCGCATAATCGCCGAGTTTAAATGATATAGAACCGAGATAGAAAGTGGCAAACTTGGCCATATCGCTGCCGGCATGCTCCTCGAGTATATCCTCGAACTCTGCCCTGGCAGTTGTGAGAATCGTCAGAGCGCTGTCGAGGTTGCCATCCGGAATGCCGTCCTGATTCTGATCCATCTCAAACGTGTTAAAAAATTCCCTGACCGCCATGCTGGCCTCTCCGTACTGGTTCTGTGCAGCCTGCGAGGCGCTCCGGGCATTAGCGATCAATAGAACTACAACCAGGACGACCACGATCAGTCCGGCAATACCGAGAAGTATCTGGGTTCGATATTGATTGAAATATTCCTGAGATTTGAGAAGTCCGGTAACGAACTTATCTTCTTTCATCTGTCTTTTAGTAAGCCTGGCCATTATTTACAACTCCCTATGAACTCAATACGAAAATCGACATTCATTTATTTATCTTTATATATCAAAAAGGGCGAAATCAGCATATCAGCCAATTCCGCCCGTAAAGATTACGAAATTCTATTTGAAAAATCCAGTAAAATTTAAAGAAATGCGGGGGGTTCTATATTCCTTTGCAACCTGAAATGTGCCAAAATGATCCACACCTTCAATATCCGTGTCGCGGGTATCATATTCGAATGCAAAATCAAGCTTTATCAGCTCCCAGTGCAGCCCGGCACCGAGGGAGATCGTGTAACCGGTAATTTGATCACCATAGTCGAAGGTCTGAGTTAGCGAATCAGGTTGATCATCGGCCCAGTCAACCCACTCAAATTCGAGATTTTCTATCATCCTGAACCCAAAAGCATCGTAAGCAAACCCGGCTCGGACCGGAATTGTAGCGAACCCGCCGTCAAATTCATACTCACCGCCGACCCTGATTGTATAGCCATTATATAGATTCAGGTTGCTTTCCACGAAGTTTTCTTCAACATCCCCATTTGACAAAATCGTATCGTAATGAACCCGATAATCCATTACCCCCAATCTGCGCCATTCAAAATCGGAAGCCACCAGAAATCTCTCATCGACCTGATATGAGGCTCCAACACCAACCATCCAGGGAACTTCAACCCTCTCTTTATCCTGCTCATCGATATCACCTCGCACCAGCTCGCCATTGAGAACATTATTGACATAAACAGAATCGAGCTCATGCTTAACATGCTCCTGGGTAAGCCAGAAAGGTGTTTTTACAGTCGCACCTATAGCAAATCTTTCATCATCCCAGAGCAAACCACCCACGAGATTAAAACCGGAGAATGAGATCGTATCATAAACAAAGCCTTTGGCATCGACATTGACCAGAACGTTCTGGGTCGGATGCATATATGAAGTATGGTAAAAGAAGCTGGTATCGACATAGCCTTTTCCAAAATAAATATTAGCTCCGAGACCAAAATTCAGCTTTTTCCAGACATTGGTACCAAAACCCAGCCTTAACTGGTTAAGGCGATTGTCGGTTCTCTCGATCAGGTTTACCGGCTCGGAAGGATCGGTAAAGCCGGAGTCAGGATTGGCCTCAAAATAATCGTATTCAGACGATATTGTGCTGAAACTTACAGCACCTACAAAGGGATGATCCCTGATCCTGATCGGCGCGGCGAAGGCGGCATATTGCAGCCTGAATTTGGTATCATCATAGATCACTGAAGTATTCTGGGAAGTCGCATTTGGGTAGTCCAGGCTATAATCAGTATTGGGCATGAACAAATCGAATGAAAAAGAGAGCTGCGGGTCAATTATCTGAATCAATCCTGCCGGGTTCCATGTCAGGGCGCTGGCATCGTCAGAAATCGAAATATATGCTCCGCCCATTCCTCTTGCTCTCGCCCCATCGCCTTCAAAATTGAAATTATTCAAAGCCTGTCCATCGGCGCGGATACCTAATCCAAAGAGCGCCATCAGGACGGTGATTAAAATAAGCGTCCTCATCAAGTTAAATCCTCCTTAATAGCAGCCATAAAATTTTAAGTCTCAAATATAGAATTATTGCCAACCTCTGTCAAATCTTTTTTGGCTTTTTAACCTTTGTATTAACATTATTTTACGACGGCTATACGGAAATTTCGTTCATTCCAGTGATTTGGCCCAAAGCAAAGTTTTTTTTAAGGCGGATGTCCAGGTTTTTTTTATAGGAAAAAACTCTTTTCCAATCGGTCCGGGAGATTATATATTCTGATGTTATGGAAAAGAATGACAACGATGCCATAGAATATCCGATTGACGGAATCCTCGATTTGCACAATTTTTCACCAAAGGACGTGAAGGATCTGGTGCCGGATTACATCGAAGCCTGCCTGGAAAAGGAAATATATCAACTGCGGATTATTCACGGCAAAGGAACCGGCGCTTTGCGAAGCACTGTGCATTCGATTCTTGCTAAAAACCGGCATGTGGAAACATACAGGCTCGACAGCGGCTCCTCTTCGTGGGGGGCGACCCTGGTTAATCTCAAACATGAAAGGGCATAATATATTATGAATGAATCCGGTGGATACTCTGATCATCCCTTTGTAGCCGAATTTTATGATTTTATACCCCCCTACAAAGACAGAGACGACTTAAAGTTCTGGATAGATGCAGCAAAACAGACCGGCGGTCCTGTGCTGGAACTTGGATGCGGCACCGGCAGGGTTCTTATCCCAACCGCAGAACAGGGCATTTCCGCCACGGGGCTCGATCTATCTGAATCAATGCTCGATATCTGCCGCCGGAAGCTGGGCGATCTGCCTGATGATATTCGTGAGAATATTGAATTGATATTTGGAGATATTCGAGATTTTAACCTTGATAGAGGATATAATTTGATCACACTGCCCTTCCGAGTTTTTCAGCATCTTATCAGCATTGAGGACCAGATTTCATGTCTGAAACGCATTCATGAGCACCTGAATCCCGGCGGCAGGCTGATTTTGGATCTTTTCAATCCTTCGTTAAAAAGGCTGGTTGACGATGCATACCTGGATGAAATCGAAGAGGAGCCGGAATTTGAAATGCCCGATGGGCGCAAGATAATACGTAAAGGCAAAATCGCCGCCCGCGATTATTTTAAGCAGGTGATGGATTGCGAATTAATCTACTATGTAAACCATCCCGATGGACGGACTGAGAGGCTGGTGCATGCCTTTCCGCTGCGCTATTTCTTCCGTTTTGAGGTCGAGCATCTACTCGCTAGAACAGGATTCGAGGTCATCAATCTGTATGGAGATTACGATGAATCTGAGTTTGGAAGCAAGTATCCGGGCGAGATGATCCTGGTCGCCAAACCTTTATGATATTCACACAGTCCAATTAAGCTTTTTACTGAATCCTGCACCCGAAGTATATTTTTCAATATTTAATGTTGACACTTTAGATCGACATTTTCTATATTCCGAATGCCCACAGAAATATTGGTTTTTCAAAGCCGGAGATATTATGCATGGCAATGGCTTGATCCTCTGGTTTGAAAAGCTGGGTATGAAGGATGTTTCTATTGTTGGGGGTAAAAGTGCCTCTCTCGGTGAAATGTATCAAAACCTCTCCCCTCGCGGCATTCAGATCCCTAACGGCTTTGCAATTACAGCTGACGCCTTCTTCTATTTCCTCGATAATTCCGGCTTGCGCGATGAGATAAAGAAAGTTCTTTCGGATCTTAATCCGAGCGATCTGAAAGCTCTGCGGACCCGCGGGCAGAAAGTCAGGGAAATGATACGCGCTTCCGAACTTCCTGCAGATTTGTGTGGCGAAATCAGCGCGAATTATGAACTGATGGAAAAACAATACGGTCCGCGTGTCGATGTGGCCATTCGTTCCTCGGGAACCGCAGAGGATTTGCCGGAGGCCTCATTCGCGGGCCAGCACGACAGTTTCCTGAATATTAGAGGACAGGATCAAATAATCGCAGCATGCAAAAACTGTTTTGCCTCACTTTTCACAGACCGGGCTATCTCCTATCGTCAGGCCAAAGGCTTTGACCACTTCTCAATCGGCCTTTCAGTTGCGGTCCAGAAGATGATCCGTTCCGACATGGCCTCCTCGGGCGTGATGTTCACAATTGACACTGAATCCGGGCACAAGGATATAGTCTTGATAAACGCCTCCTACGGTCTGGGCGAAGGAATTGTCCAGGGCGCTATGAGCCCGGATGAATTCTATGTCCATAAACCAACACTGGCGCTGGGATACAAGTCTATTATATCCAAAACGCTGGGCTCGAAAAAAGTCAAAATGATCTACGGCGATGACGGGCTTCCTACCAAAACTATCGAGGTTCCCGAGCGGGAGCGAAAGCAGTTTTCAATCGATGACGAGGAAATTTTGAAGCTGGCCAGGTGGGCGGTTACAATAGAAGAGCACTATTCCAATTTGGCCGGACAGCCGACTCCCATGGATATCGAATGGGCCCGGGATGGAATGACCGGCGAACTTTTCATCCTGCAGGCAAGGCCCGAGACGGTCGTCTCGCACGACAACAAAAATGTGCTCGAAAATTATCATATAAGAAAACGCGGCAGGGTCCTGGTGACAGGTTCACCTGTGGGAAATAAAATTGGTGTCGGTAAGGCCAATCTTATAAAGGATGTCAAGAGCGTGATGAATTTCAATGCCGGCGATGTCCTGGTCACGCAGATGACCGATCCCGACTGGGAACCATATATGAAGATTGCCGCGGCAATCGTCACCAACGAAGGCGGGCGTACCTCACATGCCGCCATAATCAGCCGCGAACTTGGTATCCCGGCAGTGGTCGGGGCCGAGGGCGCAATGCAAAAAATAACCAATGGCAGCATGATTTCGGTCAGCTGCGCTGAGGGAGATATCGGCAGAGTCTACGAGGGACAGATTGAATTCGATATCGAGGTTACCAAACTGGACGACATTAAAAGGCCCAACGGCACCGAGATGAAAATGATCTTCGGCACGCCCGAACTTGCTTTCAAAACCTCTATGATTCCCAATGACGGCGTTGGGCTGGCACGAGAGGAATTCATCATAAGTTCATATATAAAGATTCACCCCATGGCGCTGGTTAATTACCCCAATTTGTCAGACAGCTTTGCGAAGAAAGAGATCGATGATCTGACCGCCGGTTATGATGACAAAAAACAGTATTATGTCGATAAATTGGCCCATGGAATAGCCATGATTGCCGCTGCGTTTTATCCCCGCGAGGTGATCGTAAGGCTGGCCGACTTCCGCTCCAACGAATACGCCGACCTGATCGGTGGCAAGCAATTTGAACCCACCGAACGCAATCCCATGATCGGCTGGCGAGGGGCTTCACGCTATTACGATCCCTCCTATCGCCCGGCCTTTGACCTTGAATGTCAGGCTCTCAGAGCTGTGCGCAATGACAAAGGTTTTTCCAATGTCAAGATCATGATCCCCTTCTGCCGAACGGTGGCCGAAGGAAGAAAGGTCATCGAAATCATGGCTGAAAACGGCCTCAGGCAGGGCGAGAATGAGCTCGAGATTTATATGATGTGTGAGATTCCATCCAACGTCATTCTGGCCGACCATTTCGCTGAAATATTCGACGGCTTCTCGATTGGCTCCAACGACCTTACTCAGCTGACATTGGGACTCGACCGGGATTCGGGACATATCTCTCATATCGGTGATGAGAATGACGAATCGATCAAGCGCATGATCTCGCATGTAATTAAGGTTGCGAAAGAACGTAACAGAAAAATCGGCATATGCGGTCAGGCGCCATCGGATTTTCCAGATTTTGCGAAATTTCTTGTAAGGGAGGGTATCGATTCGATATCGTTGAATCCTGATTCGATCATAAAAACGTCGATTGTTCTTTCGGAAATCGAATAAATTATATATATTAAAAAATTGACTTAAGAATAATAGAATGAAGATATATGGTATTACATTTAACATAATACTTTATAATTATTCCATAATATATTATATTTCATTGTCTTAATGATGTTATTCAAGGGGAGGTGATACAGCTTATCAAGCCAGGCTTAAATCCTCGCATGTATTGCATGTCTTTGTAATTTAAAAGTTTAATGGAACTTAAGCGTGATTTTTTGTATTTTAAGTTAATGGATAAATAATAAAAGGACGGAGGAACAATATGAGAAAAGTTACGATCCTGCTAGTCATTTCCATTTTAATTCTGCCATTATTGGTGGGCTGTTCATCTAAAGCCAAGGACGAGCGAATCGCCTCGCTTGAGTCGCAGGTTGCCGATCTGCAGAGTGAGCTGGAGCAGGCCCGTCAGGCCAGAGAACAGGCCGAACAGCGTGCCCAGGAGCTTCAGTCTGATCTGGACTCGCTTGCCAATAAGCTCCAGATTGAAATGGAACAACAGGACAAAAACATTCTTCTACGCATTCCGGATAAGCTTCTGTTCGCCAGTGGAAGTGCGACAATCAGGCAAGGCGGGAAGGATATGCTGGGCGAGGTCTCGAATGTGATCGGGAATTACCCTGATTACGATATTCGGGTCGAGGGCCACACTGACAATGAGCAGATCCTCCCTCAGTTCCAGGACCGTTTCCGCAGCAACTGGGAGCTCTCCACTGCACGCGCCACAAATGTGGTGCATTATATGATTAATCAGCAGAACGTCGGCCCGGATCGCATAAGCGCGGTTGGTTATGGCGAGTATCGTCCTATAGCGACCAATGAGACTGCTGATGGACGTGCCCAGAACCGCCGGGTGGAGATTTATTTCGTTCCCAAGTATGAGGTGAAGCCGATCAGCGAGGCCGAGCAGTCACAGCAGGAGCCTCCGCTGTAAAATAGCCTGTCGTGCACGAGGACGTACACGACGCACAATATGGATTAGTAGCCTGCCCAGGCTATTGCCTGGTCAGGCTATTTTTATACGAGAGCTTGTAGGTCAAAACTCGTAGGAATTTGACTTACCTGACGAAATTTCATTTTAGATAATATAATTCACGCCCAAATAGATTTGGTCGTGCCACCCAGTTTCTATTTATTCTATTGAATAGAATATTCTAAAGTAGTTGAGCAGGGTCTTGAGCCCGATTTATCGGGATTGTGACCCTGCGCCCTATCTACAGATCCGCCATGTAGGGAGGAATCCGGAGCGGAAACAAACCTTCTTCTTTGATGAAGCGGAGCGATTCTGCCCATGATAATTCATGTGCTGGGCGTACCTCCTGGTGCGCCCAGTGGACGCGAAGCACGAGGGCGTACACGACGCACGAGAAGAATCGTAGGTCTAAACTCTTTGAGTTTTGACAGAGCGTCAAATCCCACAGGGATTTGACCTACATGGCTCCTCGCGTCATTCTGAGCGAAGCGAAGAATCTCTCTATTTCAAATACAGCATCTTCTTTGAAATAACCTGATCCCCTTGTGGATTGTTAAGACGAGCAGATTTAAGCTAAGTTCGTCAATAAAAAATACCCCCGGCGCGACTCGAACGCGCGACACACGGTTTAGGAAACCGTTGCTCTATCCTACTGAGCTACGGGGGCATTTTCATTGTGCACGAGAACGTACACGATGCACAGAATTACATATCCGATATTATCATTTCTTATACGCAATGTCAAATTATTTGATAGACGGGCTGCAAACAAAAAGCCTCGTTTCCGCGTGGTGCAGACTTACGCTGTAGGTCAAATCTCTGTGAGATTTGACATTGTCNNTTTTGACCTACGATTTTTCAGGTGTGGTCCAGGGTCACACCCTCGACTGGTGGGGCCAAGACCCTGCGATACAAAAAACAGCCATTCCTGAAGGGGATGGGCTACCCATCCCACAAAAACAGGCATGATCACAGAGATCATGCCCTACAAATTTCCCAATATTAATATCGATTATTCCGAATCGTATTTGATCAAAGGAAGATAATCGTATTTCTGGAATTTTTCCTGGCCCTTCAGGAATGACAGCTCAATTAAGACAGCGATTCCGGCTATATTTGCTCCCAGCTTTTCGACCATGCCGCAGGTCGCCGCCAGGGTTCCGCCGGTGGCCATGAGATCATCAACAATCAAGACATTGTCACCGGCCTTGATAGCATCGCGATGCATCTCCAGCGCATCCACACCGTACTCGAGCTCATACTCTTTCTTGATCGTCTCCCCCGGAAGCTTCCCCAGCTTCCTGACCGGAACGAAGGCCGCATCCATCTTGTAAGCCAGCGCACCGCCGAAGATGAAACCGCGCGATTCGATCGCTACAACCTTGGTGATATTTTTGTCCCCAAAATGCTCGGAATAAATATCGATCACCTTGCGAAAGGCCTCGACATCATCGAGAAGCGTGGTGATATCCCTGAAGACAATACCCGGCTTGGGGAAGTTGGGTATGTTTCTGATTTTCTGCTTTAAGTCATCAACATTCATATTAAAATCTCACCTGAAATGAGTCATATTTACCTTCGTACTGCTTCCATTCAATTTGGAAATTGGAAATATGGCCGTGACGCGGGCCGACCTTCAGCTCCTTGAGAAATCCGGAAACCGCACCCTTATTCCCTTCAACATTTACCTCAACATCGCCTGTAGCCAGATTTCTGACCCAGCCGTTTATGCCATAACTTTTGGCTAAATCCGTCGTAAAATATCTGAATCCCACCCCCTGGACACGGCCTGATATCAAAACCTTCGCGGCCACTTTGCCGTTTACTTCCGAACCGTCTTGAGCGCTAATCTCACTGCCTCCTTTGCATTTTCGGCCTTGATGACTTTATCATCAATATCCCAGCTTCCCAAAGATACAACAGGTTTTTTCATTTTCAAAGCAAAACCGAGTTCGGATAGTGTCCCGAACATCCCCGGCAGGGCAATAACGACATCGGCCGTTCTGATTATGATCAGGTTGCGGGCTTCGCCGAATCCGGAGCACACAGTGTAATCTATAAATTTGTTGGCATCGGATTTATCAGTGCCCGGAATTATTCCAATCGTGGTCCCTCCCGCCGATTTTGCACCCTGAGCGGCGCCCTTCATAACTCCGTCAAGCCCGCCGCAGACCAGAATCGCCCCGGCTTTGGCAATCTCCTCGCCGACCTCGGCGGAAAGCTTTCGGAGTTTTTGTGTACAATGCCCCGCACCGATTACCCCCACATAAATCTTTTTTTTGGAATCGGACATGTGCAGATTAACTCCTCTAATTTCCTCAAGATGTCCCTGGTGTTGGTCATTTTTTAAATCGGGGCGACTGGATTTGAACCAGCGACCCCTTGGTCCCGAACCAAGTGCTCTACCAGGCTGAGCCACGCCCCGATTTAATCCATTAAGAATACATAAGAATATTTTTTTGTCAATAGAATTCCTTCTCGATAGTCTCTTCTGACTCTATCTAAGAAATTCCTCGGTTGCTCTGCTCCCTCAGAATTATGGAGTGAGGGTATTAATCTCCATTCTCTTATCGAAAAAACTTATATCTTCAACTTCATATCTTTCAATTTTTCGTGCAGTTTCAGATCTGTCATGTCGACTTTCAAGGGCGAAATCGAGACCATCCCGCGCGACACAGCTGCAAAATCAGTACCCTCGACATCAACCCATTCCGGATCACCCGCAATCCAGTAATAATTCTTTCCCCTCGGATCGACCTTTTCAACCACAACATCATTATATATACGTCTCCCCAGGCGAGTAACCTTTATACCTTTGAAAGACTTGTTGCCAATATAGGGCATATTGATATTGAGAAATGAGAACTGCGGCAGACCGTTGCGTACAACCCAGCGGGCAATCTTCCTTACAACCCGGGCGGCGGGCACAAAATCCCCTGCCTCGGGATTTATAAGTGAGACAGCCATTGAAGGTATGCCGATAATCGAACCCTCGATAGCGGCTGCCACCGTGCCAGAATAGGAGACATCATCACCCATATTGGCGCCATGATTAATACCCGAAATCAGGAGGTCCGGCTTACGCCTGCTCTTCAGTATTCCATGAACCGCGACCATGACCGCATCGGTCGGCGTACCATCCACAGCATAACGGTTATCGCCGAATTCCATTATTCTGAGGGGACGGGTCAGGGTCAGCGAATGGGATGAGGCCGATTGCTCACGATCGGGCGCGACAACCATTATCTCGCCGAAACTCTTCATATGTTTGGCCAGGGTATTCAGGCCCGGGGCATGAATGCCGTCATCATTTGTCAAAAGAACCAGGATATCTTCTTTCTTCGCCATTCAGCTTCCTCTCTAACGCCAGTATAAGAATGCAAAAATAGCTGTATTTATGAGTATGTCAAGAGCTTATACAGCTACCAGATAAGAGACTTCCACATCAGCCTGACAAATCTGCCGGTGTCCACCAGGGGATTTATATGACTTTCCGAACCGGAATATATGGTCGGTATCTTAATCTCCCAGACCTTGAATCCGGCCTGTCCGGACTTGAACAGGAATTCCGATTCTGTGTCGTAGCGTGATGACCGAAGCTTTATAGCCCTTAAAGCTCTCCTTGAGGTATACCTGTATCCGGACTGTGAATCGCGTACGAAGCGGCCTGAAAAGCAGGATATTATGAGTGAGGTCAGCTCATTTGTCAAAAATCTCTCGAATGGCATATTGGCCAGATTCCGTTCACGAGTGCCGATAATAACATCGGCATCCTGCTCCTCCGCCACCCTGATAAATTCCGGTATCAGGGCGGGATCATGCTGCAGATCTGCGTCAATGGATATTATTCCCGCATAACGGTTTTGCAGTGCATATTTAAAGCCGGTCTTTAATGCTTCGCCCTTGCCTCTATTGACCTCATGCCTGAGGACAACCGCACCGGTGGATACTGCCACATCATAGGTATTATCCGGGGAGCCGTCCTCAACAATCAGAATATGCTCTTTCTTCACATATTCATTAATTCTCTCAACCAGTTCCGGGAGAGTATCTGAGGCCTTATAGGCCGGTATTAAAACCAGTATTTTCATGGCTCAGGTCTTCTATAATGACTAAAATCTACATACATAGTCATGCATATAACTCATTATTATCAATAATAACAGAGCTTGACATGTTCGCTCTATTATTTTATATACTAATCACTTGCGAAACTACATATTTAATTATACAAAAACCTGAATTTCTCCAATTTCTTCATCATTGATAAAGCTCACACCCGTGACAATGAAAAAGGCCGCCGATTATTCCTGCGGCCCTCTCCAGAATCTATCATTTAAAGCATCACTCCAAGTCTATCCATTGAATCTGCGAACAGGTGGAATCCTGTTCCCAAATATTAGTGCTCAGGCTTGTCTCATTGTCATATATAAAGAGCCTTCCATTCTTGGCCAGAGGATTGGGATTGATCACCCCTGCCAGGTAGCGGCCCGAGGCCGACATCAGTACTTCGATATATTGCTGCTGTACCATTTCCCTGATAAGCTGCGATTCCTGATCGACGATAAATAGATCGTTCAGGACCGTCCCGTCATATTTGACACCCCTGGCATAGACCATGAACTTCTCTTCCCCCAGCACCTGAGGAAACATGAATTCACTGTAAAGCTCCTCGAAGTATATATTGCATTTGGCACGGGCCAGATTACAGACCTCCAGATTTATAAGCGGGATAGAGGGCGAAAGATCGGCAATATATAATCCAGCCGATTCCCCGCATGAATTAGCCGAAAGCAGAAGACCGTCAGAGCCTGCCAGCCATGAGAAGCCGGTAATGTTATTAAGTTCATAGATGTTTCGGTATGTGACTGAATCGATGGTGTAGACGTCAAATCTCAGCCGGTTGGCAACACAGTATGACTGCAGGCAGAAACTGTTGCCGTCGGGAGAAAACTCCCCGCCCCAGTTGTAATAGGACTCACATACGCCCCTATCAGGCTGTTCACCATGGGTGAAAATGTACTTTATGGTCTCCTCGTCCAGGTTAATAAGCATTGTACCCATGGTGTCGACACAGGCTACGTATTTTCCCGACGGATCGATGGCGACCTTATATTGATCCCTGACGGCATCCCAGCCATCGACAACGAAGGTCATGACAATTTTTTCATAATCATATGGGTAAGCCCGGGTGACCAGTTTTAGACCCAGATATTGCTCCGCAACCGGATTCATGACCGCTGTGGCCAGTAATCTGCCGTCAGGCGTAATATCATAACCGGCAACACCGTTTATAGGATACGAGGTGATGGTATCGAATGAATTGGCCTCCGGGTCATACATATAAAGATTGGGGACCATGTCGGCTTCTGAAATAAAGAGCAAACGCTCGTCCGCAGCCAAAAATCCTGACATAAAAAAAACTATCAGAACAACAGGTAAAGTATATCTTNNTCAGGACAACAGGTAAAGTATATCTTTTCATCTCCCCTCCTTGAATTAAGGATACAGTCTGGAAAGCGTCCTTGGAAACGGAATCGTCTCCCTGATATGCGGAAGTCCGCAAATCCATGCCACAGTGCGCTCCACCCCGAGGCCGAATCCTGAATGCGGCACGGAACCGTATTTTCTGAGATCAAGATACCATTCATAGGCTTCTTCCGGAAGTTTCTCCTCCCGAATTCGAGCCAGGAGCTTCTCGAGATCGTCTTCACGCTGCGATCCGCCTATAATCTCGCCATATCCTTCCGGCCCCAGCAGATCGGAACAAAGAACAGTTTGGGGATTATCCGGATTTTCTTTCATATAGAATGCCTTGGCGCCTTTGGGGTAATTCATCACAAATACCGGGCGGCCGAATTCCTGCGATATTATTGTCTCATCCTCAGCTCCCAAATCATCACCCCACTTTATAGCGCTGCCCCGTTCCTGCAGGAAGCTGATCGCATCATCATATAACATGCGCTCGAATGGCTTTTTTACCTTTTCCATGGCTTTTGTGTCACGTTCAATTGCCTCAAACTCACTGCGGCATTTTTCCAGGCAGTGCTCGATGGTATAGACCACCATATCCTCCTGCAGCTCAATATCGCAGGCCAGGTCGCAGTAGGCCATCTCCGCCTCAATCATCCAGAATTCGGTCAAATGCCTCCTGGTCTTGGATTTTTCCGCCCTGAAGGTGGGTCCGAAACAATAGACATTTCTGTGCGACATGCAGGCCGCCTCGAGATAGAGCTGCCCTGTTTGAGCCAGATAGGCCTTACCAATGTCAAAATAGTCAGTACTGAAAAGAGTTGAGGCTGTCTCCCCTATTGACCCGGTCAGGATGGGGGTATCGATTAATACAAAATCTCGCTCATAGAAGAATTTCCTGATGGCGTATATAATCTCATTTCTGATTTTCATAATATGAAATTGCCTCTGGCTTCTGAGCCAGAGGTGACGCACGCTCATCAGAAAATCAGTGCCATGCTCTTTTTTCGTGATCGGATATTCCTCTGCAATCTGGACCGGTTCCAGGCCTTTTATGGTCAATTCATATCCGCCCGGGGCACGGTCATCCTTCCTCACACTACCGGACACTACAAGCGAGGACTCCTGGGTCAGCGTATCGAAGAGATTGAACTGCTCCTCCGGAAGTTCCTGTTTGAGCATTACACCCTGCATAAGCCCGGTTCCGTCACGAATAATCAGAAAATTAATTTTGCCGCTGGATCTTTTATTATAAAGCCATCCTTTGATGGTCACATCTTTTCCTTCGAACTGACCGGCCTTGTCAATAGTTGTCTCGATCATACTCAATCTCTCCTATGAATATGGAACTTGATTTTGTATCTATCAGAAATCAAAGCATTCATTACTGCCGAAATTATGGTTATCAATAGCGCCGCCAGCACAGCGCGCCAGAAAGATTCGATCTCCACGCCCGATACTATAGCTGCCATCAGGTATAAAAGAGCTCCGTTTATTATCAGAGTAAATAGGCCCAGTGTTAAAATTGTGAGTGGCAGCGTGATCAGAACCAGCAGCGGCCTGACAAGCGCGTTCAAAACGCCCAGCACAAGGCTGGCAACGATCCAGGCTCCGGGAGATTCTATGGCAATCAGATCGAACAGCCAGGAAACCATGAAGATGGCGATGGCATATATGATCACCGATGTCAGAAATTTAACCATTGTAACCCCGTACCCGATAAGTCAAACAGGAAAACTGCTCGATCACACGAGCCCGTGAAAATTCCATCCATGAAAACGGACCCGGCCTGATTTTCTGGGTAAAGGTAAATAAATTGTCTAAAAGGTTCAAGGGTATTCTGGGGATCATAAAAAGATTGTCTGAACCGTTAAAACGATGAGGCACACCGCAGAAGGCTGCTTTGTATCCGGCGTTCTTGACTTCATCTATTATACTCTGACTGAAACGCCCGAATGGATATGAAAAATATTGAACTTCTCTGCCAATAATGTCCTCCAGGATTTTCTTCGATTCCATAACTTCTGTTTCAATTCTATCATTCTCAACTCTGGTCAGATCCGGATGGCTGAGAGAATGCGATCCTATTGTAATCAGCTCAGAATGCGAAAGATCTTTCAGTTGTTCGATGCTCAGATGCGAAGCTGGAGCGGGCTTGTAATCCCAGGATGCCTTTTCACCTATAAAACCAGCTGTTACGAACACCGTTGCCGGGATTGAATTCGGTTCCAGATACTCTCGGAAAAGCTGATAGAAATCGGCATAACCATCATCAAAGCTCAAACAAATTGCAGCGCCTCCATTGACATTACCCTTCAGTTTCCTGAGATGTTCTCCAAGAGGGGCAATATCAAAATTTTCGTATTTTACTTTATCGATAAATGCAGTGAATTTTTTACTGGGTATACTGCTGATACCTGCCTCCATTTTGTCTTTGACCGAATGCATCATCAGGATAGGTGCAGCCGATATCTTCTTCTGGATTCCCGAAGACTTGTACCAGCTGTAGAAATACAAGAGAACTGCAAAAATAATGAGGGCGATTATAACGAGCCAGGTCATGGCTATAGATTGATTTTTTTGATAATGGATTTATCAGCTGGGCCGAGAATGACCATAGAAGCAGATTCACGATTGAGATACATGCGGGCGACCCGAATCAGGTCATTCTTCTTTACCCTTTCTATATTTTTTATAGTTTCGTTGATTGAAATGTAACGGCCCAGATAAATTTCATTCCGTGCCAGGCGATTCATTCGGTTGGTGGAACTCTCGAGGCCCAGCATCAGGTTGCCGGAAAGCTGCAGCTTGGTTGCGGAAAACTCGGCATCGCTTATATCTCCGGACTTGATCTTCTCCACTTCATCCAGACATAAGTTCACAGCATTCGCGGTGCTGGCCGGATCGCAGCCGAGATAAATCCCCAGGATGCCCGTATCCTTATAATAATCCTGATATGAGAAAACCGAATACGCCAGGCCGGCATTTTCCCTGATAACCTGGAACATCCGGGAGGACATCCCCCCGCCCATTATATTGTTTAGTATCAGGAGCGGATAACGGTCGCTGTGATTGTACGGCACTATCTCCCATCCCAGGACAATATGAGACTGTTTTATGTCCCTGGAATGAACACTTCTGGCAGAGTGATTTACCGGACGATCGAGTCTGATCGGTTTTTTCCTTCTTGAAGATTTGAGCTTTAGCTGTTTCTCGATCTGCCTGACAAGTTTGTTATGACTGATCTTGCCGGCGGCCGCCACAACTGTATTGGTGGTGACATAATTTTTTCTGAAGAATGACAATAAGTCGTCGCGCTTTATACTACGAATATTTGTCAGGGATCCCAGGATAGAAAATCCCAACGGATGCTCCCGCCAGGTAGCCCGGGCAAAAAGATCATGGACATGGTCTGAAGGAGTATCGAGGGAATCCTTAATTTCCTCCAGTACGACTTTCTTTTCCAGACGGAGATGCTGCTGATGGAATGTTGAATTTGAAAGTAAATCGGAGAGAATCTCCGCAGCTATGGGCAGGTGCGCATCCAGCACACGGGCATAGTAGCAGGTGTTCTCCCGGCCGGTGAATGCATTTAATGATCCCCCTAAAGATTCAAGTGCGGTGGCGATATCGAGGGCAGAACGGGTCCGGGTGCCCTTGAAGACCATATGCTCTATAAAATGGCTGAAGCCGTTATTTTCGCGGCTCTCATTGCGCGAGCCGATATCCGTCCAGATACCTATTGTTGCAGACTTCAAATAAGGCATGGTCTCAGTTATAATCCTGAGACCATTATCTAATACGGTCTTCTTTTGCATATAGTGTACAGCCCCCGAGAAGGCCTATTTATCTCAGGCCTTTTTACCTTCTCTCAACAGAACCTTGCGCGAAAGCCTGATTTTACCGTCTTCCCCTATATCGATAACCTTGACTTTGACCCGGTCGCCGACACGCAGCACATCTTCAACTCGATCGATACGGCGGTTTTCAATCTCGGATATATGCAACAAGCCGTCGGTATTCGGAAGGATTTCAACAAAGGCTCCGAAATTGGCAGTCCTCTTGACGACACCGTCATAAACCTGGCCAATCTCCGGTTCCTCTACCAGAGCTTTGATCATCCTCTCCGCCTCAGCGCTGGCCTTGGCATCGCTGGAAGCTATAAACACTGAACCATCATCTTCGATATCGATCTTCGCTCCGGTGGTCTCGATAATATTACGAATGGTCTTCCCGCCTGGGCCTATAACCTCGCCAATCTTGGACTGTTTGATCTTTATGATTGTAATTCTGGGAGCAAATTCAGACAGGTCGGATCTGGGTTGTGCTATCGATTCGTTCATGATGCGTAGTATGTCCATCCGGCCCTCTTTCGCCTGATCCAAAGCCTTTTCCATAATCTCAAGGGTAATTCCCTTGATCTTTATATCGAGCTGGAATGCTGTGATTCCATCGGCAGTACCGGCGACCTTGAAGTCCATGTCTCCATGATGATCCTCCGCGCCCTGTATATCGGACAGCACCACATATCTATCACCTTCTTTGACCAAACCCATGGCAATGCCGGCCACATGCGTCTTAACCGGTACACCCGCGTCCATAAGCGAAAGTGAGGCTCCGCATACTGTAGCCATCGAGGATGATCCATTGGACTCCATAATCTCAGAAACCACCCTGACTGTATAGGGAAAGAACTCCTCGGCCGGCACTACCGGGGAGATTGCTCTCTCAGCCAGAGCCCCATGTCCGATCTCACGCCTTCCAGGAGCGAGGAACCTGCGCACTTCACCTACAGAGTAGGGCGGAAAGTTATAATGCAGCATGTAGCTCTTGGTGGATTCGCCCACTATGTCGTCAATACGCTGCTCGTCGGCCTTGCTTCCCAGAGTAACGACGACCAACGCCTGGGTTTCCCCTCTTGTGAAAATGGCCGAGCCGTGAGNNGCCGTGAGTTCGGGGAAGTACCGCCAGCTCACAGGTGATGGGACGAACCTCATTCAGTTTTCTTCCGTCCAGACGAGCCTTATCTTCGATTACACGCTTGCGCATGACTTCTTTTTCGATTTCATCTTGAATGGACCTGATTTTGCCCTTGCTTTCCGGGTACTTCTCTTCCAGTTGCTCGAATGCCGCGTCGGCAATTTCTCGCATTTTATCACCGCGCTCGACTTTTGTCTGTATAGTGAGTGCGTCGATAGTCCTTGATTCAATCAGTTCGCGCACATCCTTTTCAAACTCCTCATCCTTTTCCCGGGGAGTGAATTCCCATGAGGGTCGCCCGGCTTTCTCTCTCAATTCCTGAATCGACTTGACGATCTTCTTGATCTCTTCATGACCGAATGCAAGCGCGTTCACTAAATCGCTTTCAGAGACTTCTTTGCATCCGCCCTCAACCATAGTGATTGATTCTGCATTTCCGGCAATAATCAGATTGATATCACTATCATTCAGTTGCGAAATCGTGGGATTGACCACCAATCCGCCGTTGATCCGGCCGACCCTGACTGCACCGATGATTTCCTCGAATGGTATGGCCGAAATGGCAAGTGCTGCCGATGCGCCGTTGATACCGAGCTGATCAGCTTCATTTTCCTGATCGGATGACAAAACCGTGATTAAGACCTGAACCTCGTTGTAAAAACCGTCCGGAAACAGGGGACGGATGGGACGGTCGATCATGCGGCCCGACAAGACCTCTTTTTCCGAAGGCCTTCCCTCGCGCTTGAAGAATCCACCCGGAATTTTCCCCCCGGCAAATGTCTTCTCACGGAAATCAACCGTCAACGGAAAAAAGTCCCTGTCTTCTGCAGCCTCTTTAGAAGCGCAGACGGTTGCAATTATAACAGTGCCGCCATATTTCACCCAGACCGCGCCGTCGGCCTGCTTGGCAACTCTGCCGGTTTCGAATGATAGTTCTCTTCCCCCAACATCACATTTTACTTCATTTACCATTGTTACTTCTTTTCCTTTTAACCTCTGAGATCAAGTTTCTGAATAAGTTCACGATACGCATCCAGGTCATTATCCCTGAGATAGTTCAGCAGTTTCTTTCTCTGTCCGACGAGCTTAATGAGGCCGAAACGGGAATGAAAATCCTTGGGGTGATGGTGCATGTGTAAGGTCAGCTCATTAATCCTCTGGCTCAGCAGTGCAATCTGAACCTCGGGTGATCCGGTGTCCTTATCATGCAGCTTGAAATGCTCGATTATCTGTTCTTTTTTCTCACTAGATAGTGCCATATATTCTCCTCTACTCTATTTCAAAATAACGCTTGATTTCTTCTTCATCCAAAGCCAGACGCTTTTTCAGATCTTCGTAGTTATCGAACTTGATTGATTCCCTGGTAAATTTGCGCGGCACAACCACAGCCCTCTTATCGTATATGGTACCCTCGAAATCAAAAAGGTTCACCTCGAGGTCACAATTTTCCGGCTGCGGATGAATATACATCATGCCATTATAGCTGTTTTCACCAATCTCACAGGAGGCAGCATAGACTCCAGGTTTTGGCATCAACTTACCCTCATCTACCCTAATATTTATAGTAGGAAAACCCAGGTCTCGTCCAAGGCCTTTCCCCTTGACAATGGTCCCGGGTAAAGTAAAGGGCTCATTCAACATGCGATTTGCCTTTTCCATATCACCGTCTTTAATTGCGCTCCGAATTCTCGAACTCGAAACCGGTTTCTGGTCCAGATAAAAAGGCTCCACAGCCGAAACATCCACCCCGCGATCAGGAGCGACCTGCTTCAGGAACTCCAGATTACCTTCTCTGTTCTTACCAAATGTATGATTATAGCCNNTGATTATAGCCTAGCGCTATAAATTTGGCATTTAAGTCTCCGACCAAAATATCGGAGAAAAACCGCATAGCGGTAAAATTGACTAATTTCTTATTAAAATTTAGAATAAGCAAATAGTCAAGGCCAAATTTTGACAATCTTTGTATCTTATCCTCCGGCAGCGCTATTCTCTCGACCTTGATCTCCGGCCTCAGAACATAAACAGGGTGAGGCTCAAAAGTCAATACCAGCGATTTCAACCCTCGCTCCCTGGCTTTCTTAACGGTAAATTCGATCAGCCTCTTATGTCCCTTGTGAACACCGTCGAAAGTCCCCACTGTAAGGCTTGACCTCTGACTTAGATGTCTCTTCAAACTGCTGCTGGTCCTGAAAATGTCCACTATATAACCCTCTTGTATTCAAAGACTTTTGATGTGCCCGAGGGACTGCTTTTGAGCTCTCTGGAGGAAATCAGCGCCTTTCCAATCGCCAGAAGGCTGCCGAGATTATCTTTGATAATAATACTATCACCCTCCGAAAAGTGCATATCCCCCAGGGAGACATCCCGCTCAAGAATTGTCCGCCCCTGCCTGACATCCTCACTATTATGACTTTCAATGACAATTGATGGTATTGTCAGGGCATCATCTAATGGAATCATATAATCATCAAAAAGTTCCATTTTAATGACCGCCTCAAGCTGCACAAGGGTAATTGCATCTTTGAGCTTGAACCGCCCGGATTCAGTTCTGGCAAGTGAGTGCAGCAGGGCCCCACAGCCGAGTATTTCACCCAGCTGATGAGCTATACTGCGGATGTAGGTACCACTCTCGCAGACGATATCGATTTGTAAGAATGGGGCCTGATATTCAAGGACGTTGAGTTCATAAATTCTTACAACTTTCTTTTTGACCGGAAGATCCTCTCCCTTCCTGGCCAGCTCATACATCCGCTTGCCATTTACATGTGCGGCCGAATGCGGAGGGATAAGCTGCTCGATTTCACCTTCAAACTCCTTAAGGGCAGAATGCAGGTCCAGCTGCGTGAAATCTAGTTTTCTGCGATCTATCAATTTTCCAAGCCGATCAAATGTATCCCTTGTCTCTCCAAGTTTTATTTTGGCACGATATCTTTTTCTGCCATTTCCAAGATAGGCCGAGATCTTGGTTGCTTTTCCGAGGGTCACAATCAGAAGCCCGGTTGCCAGGGGGTCCAGGGTTCCGGCATGCCCCGCTTTACGGCTGCCGGTAAGTTTCTTAGCAGTCTGCACAGCCTCAGAAGATGTTAGTCCGAATCCCTTATCAATAAGTAATATGCCGTCACTCATCATCGGGCAAAATTTCCTCTAAAGCTTCCAGCAGGATTTTCTTGGCAGTTTCAAGATCGGCTTCGATATGGCACCCTGCGGCATTGGAATGCCCGCCGCCATTAAACCTGTGGGCCAGTTTGCAGACATCGATGTTTCCCTGCGACCTCAGGCTGATTTTAGAAAAGTTGGGTTTAGTATCCTTGAACAATGCGCCCACCTGTACTTTTCTTACGCGCATGGTCCATTCCACCAGCCCCTCCATATCGCCGTATTTCAAGCCGCGCTCCTTTAATTCGGCCTCCCGGAGCGTAAGAAAACAAACCCTGCCATCGAGATGCGTTTCCATGCGGGAAACTATCTCTGCTGTAAATCGAAGCTGATCTTCAGTGAAGTTATAGTAAATCTGATCGGTAAGTTCTTTTACATTGACACCTGAGGCAACCAGGTCAGCTGCGGCATGCAGACATTCTGGCGAGGTGGACGTAAAGTGAAATCTCCCGGTATCGGTTAAGATAGCAATATATATATATGTTGCCGTATCCGGATCGATCTTGTATCCCGATTTCTTCAGAATTCGATAGACCATTTCCCCGGCAGATGATGCACTTGCATCTAGATAATTGATTTTTCCATATTCGTCATTTTCAGGGTGGTGGTCGATATTTACAATATCCACATTATCCTTCACCAGATTGCTGACATCCCCGATCCTGTCCAGAGAGGTGCATTCGAAAATAATTACAAGATCAAAACCCTCGGGCGGGACGTCCCACTTTTCGGGCTCGACCACTATCAGATCGAGATCCTTGAAGCCGTGGAAGTAGTGGGGTATGTGTCCCTGGTTATAAATCCATACATTCTTGCCGATCGACTTGAGGTAATGGTAGAATGCAATCTGGCTGCCGAGAGAATCTCCATCCGGACCGACATGCGAACTGAGCAGAATGTTGGAACGTGAGTGTACTAACTCAAGAATATCCTCTATCAATTTATTCTCTGCTGCTGTTACCTTCGTCGTCGCGCTCATTGCGTTCTTCCTCAATTTTCTTGAACAGTTTTTCCATTTTCGCCCCGTATTCGGCGGATGTATCCAGGTGGAATGAGATCAGCGGGGCCTTGCGAATATTCAGTCTCCTGGCAAGCTCCGATTGAATCACACCTAACGAATTCGAGAGAGCCTTCCCGGTTTGTGCCTTTTCGGACTCATCTCCCAGTACACTGTAAAATATCTTGGCATAACGCAGATCGTTGGTCAGTTCCACATCTGTAATGGTTACAAAACCAATCCGGGGATCTTTCAAGACATTCTGCAGAATGTCTGCGGTCTCCCGTTTGATCTGGTCGGAGAGCCTGTCCTTTCTGGAAAATTCTCGCATCACAAAATACTTGTATTTACATCCAAAACCTGGCCGTCAAGATTTCTTTCAATCTCGACCACGACCTTTTCCATTACCTGATTCGCATATTTCGATTCATTCGTGACGATACAGGCTGAAATCGATGCCCTCTGCCAGAGGTCATTGTTGCCGGTTTCCGAAATCGATACATTAAATTTATTCCTTACTCTTGTAACTATACTTTTAATGATTTGCCTCTTGTGTTTGAGAGAATGAACCGAGGGCAAAAACAGCTCAACCTGTAACAAGCCGATAATCATGTCAGAGTTTTCGTGAGACCTCTACGGTTACGAAAGCTTCCAGTACATCGCCCACTTTGATATCATTAAATCCTTCCACATTTATTCCGCACTCATAACCGGCAGTTACCTCTCTGGCATCATCCTTGAACCTCTTCAAAGATCCTATCGTTCCCTCATAAACAGAAGTACCGTCCCGTACCACACGAATCATATCATTGCGG
>JAABVY010000015.1 GCA_011777135.1 Candidatus Zixiibacteriota bacterium
CTCGTAGCCAAGAATAGAATAAACAAATGAAAGCTGTTCGAGCGCTTCCAGGGTTTTATCATGGGTTGTACCATATTCCTGTCTTATCAGATCATATACACGCACCGCCTCTTTTTCACATTGCCTGTAATGGCCCAAATTCAAATAGGCGTGGCCAATAGATTTACGCAAATCCCACTCTAATTCCGGGTCATCAGGAAAGGCCTCGTATAGTTTTTCACTTGCATGATCCAGTATATCCACGACAGAATAATCATCGCCAAAGCCTGAGGGAAACGAGGAAGTCAGGAGGTCAGTAAGAAATTTTTGACCTCGGGCCGCTTTTTGGGTGGCAATCTCAGCCTTCTGCCTTTCCCGATCCACTCTGACGAATAGAGCTGTAGTAATGATTATACCAATAAGCAACAGTACAAACGCGCTTCCTAACAGCGCCATTACCGCTTTGTTTTTGCGGGCAAAAACCCTGAACTGATAAGATAATCCGAGAGTTCGTGCGGAGATTGCATCCCCCGCAAGATAGCGTCTGATATCTNNTAAGAGCCTTGTGAACGATGGCTTCGATTTCCCCTTTCAATGCCTTATTCCTGGCTCGCAATGGCGTCAACTTTCCTTCACGCACCTCGGAGGCGAAATCGAATATTCTATCAGAGCTGCATTCATAAGGCATCGCCTCCGAAAGTAATTCGTATAGTATCAGGCCCAGCGCATAAATATCGCTTCGAGTATCAATATCATGGGGATCAGCATCAAACTGCTCGGGACTCATATACTGAATGGAACCTACAATCTGACCGAATTTTGTGTGCGATGCGGCCTGTCTCATGTCGGCATCCGTGGCCCGCGCGACACCGAAGTCGATGATTTTTATGCGACCGCCGGAATCGACTAATATATTGGACGGCTTGAGATCGCGATGAACTATCCCCCTTTGATGGCCATGGTGAACAGCATCGCATACTTGCAGGAATAATCTCAATCTGTCTTTCGCATTGAGGTTCTTTTCGGCAGCATAAGCCGTGATGGATCGTGCATTGGGAATGTACTCCATCGCAAAGAATGGAATGCGGGTGCCCCCATCATCGTAGGAACCGGTTTCATAGATTTGTGCGATGCCGGGATGGCGCAGGCGAGCCAGAAGCTGGGCTTCGTATTCCAGTCTCTGAATGGCGTCTTCATTTGTGAAAGTGTCCTTGATGACTTTAACTGCAACCGGTCTGCGCGGGTTTTCCTGAAGCGCCTCGTAGACTGTCCCCATCCCCCCCGAAGCGATCACACGCTTGATTACATATTGGCCGATCTTATCCGGGATCTCACCATTATTCAAGTAATTTGCATTATTGATGGATTCTGTTTGACCATCATTAGAGTGGTTTTTTCTTCGATTTGAGGAAGACTCATTAAATTTTCCGGATTGATCCATAAACACCCCGACATTAACTGTTTCATTGAAACGGATTAATCATTAGTGATTATAGGAATAATACAAGATAAGTCAAGTCCTAATTTGGCTCGGATAAAACTATTGCTTAACAAGTTGGCAGACAGTGATTTACAAAATGATATTAAAGCTNNGCAGACAGTGATTTACAAAATGATATTAAAGCTAAGTAAATGCTTCTTTGGGGTCTATCTTAGGATTGGGACATCTCATACATTTGCTTCGATCAGATTTGAGATAACAAAGAAGGCGGAAACGCATTGTTCCCGCCTTTATCTTAGTCTCAAATCTCATCTACCTGCGGTAGGCGACTCCAAAACAGAAATCCTTTACAAATATGTCATCACCGTCATAACCTTCTGTGAATTTTATCTTGGTGATCGGTACAGTCGAGACTATCCCCATAAAACTCAGACCGCCGCTGGGCATCTGGCTATAAGGAATTTCCTCGATTTTCCGGTCATGGTAAAATATTTCCAGTTTTTCGTCTGATGAAACTCCGTTGTCCCCGACATAGATGCCGACGGCAAAAACATAACTGTCATTAAGGAAGTCATAGACTCCGATTTCAAAGGCATCGTACTGGCAATTATCCACATCACCAATACTCAGCAGATTAGTGGCGCCGCTGAATTCAGTGTCATTGAAAGTAAGCGGGTATGGACATCCATCCTGCAAAGTTTTCAGGTAAAATGTGAAGTCGTAGCCAGTATTTGCAGGGGCAAAGGTGAGGATATTTGTTGCCAGATGACTATTGCTCCCCGGAACCCAGTCAACTTCATCAGACTTATAGATATTCGCCGCATTTGTCTCAAAAAACTTATTGTCTGAGCTGTCCTGTATTACGGAGAAAGCGTCCCTCCACTGATTCCAGTCTTTGTAATAGGCTGTGGTTATCTGTGTGCATTCCTTGACCTCGTATTCGGTCGTTTCTCCCACTTTGGCGGGAGAGTTATCTGCCAGGTTGTTAAGGGCATAGGCGATCGGGAATGCTGTTGACAAATCAGGAGACTGGGTAAAATAGCTTTCAATATTACCGCTTCTGATCAAAGCCAGAGCATCATTATCATCACCACCAAAAGTGACAACCTCCATCTCTGAGGTTGACAGGATGTGCTGATACTTGGCGGTCATATCCACACTAAATGATGAGTGGGTGGCCTTTAGAGCATTCCTCATATCAGTATAAGATGAATCGGAACTCATGGTCAGCAGCATAATTCTGCCCCACTGTATACGCGATACATAAACCGGTAAGTTATCCGGACCTATATTCCCCAGATTGACCTGCTCCTCGAGACGATCAGAGGTGAAAGCAGAGGAGAACATTTCTGATGGCGTCTGCGGCTGGACAATGTAAGTCTCAAACATGAATTGCTTGAAATATGCAGTCAGAGTGTTCTTCTTTTTTACAGCGGTGATGTCCAGCTTGTTTCTTACCTCCGTTCCCAGATAATTAGCTGAAAGGCCAAGGCTCAACATCGCCTGTTCAAGAGAATACATTTCCTTTTGAGTGAAATAGATGCTCGATCCGGCCTGATATCCGCTGTTCATTGCTATGGCTATTAGATTACTGGTTGCCTGCCCGACCGAGGCAGCATCCGGATTCTGGACCACTGTGCTGACACTGTCACCATGCAGCAGGTTTACGCCGATGGTCAGGGGCGCACGTTGGCGGATCGGCAATTCTTCCATCGATCCAACTCCTCCCGCATATGTGTCACCCTGTATCAACCCTCCCAGCCAGAGGATATTGGAGAAAGTACCGTATGTGACCACCTGTTCCGGAGTTTCGGTTATCGAACAGGGAGTGGTGTGGCAGAAAAGTCCCTGCCCCATATCCAGGTTCTCGACAGTCTCACCTGTCGCCGTATCAGCATCGGTCACTGGGGGGCAGAACTCGTCCCAGGCGGGAAGACTGCTCATGTAAGTGTTTATATCAGCCATATCGCCCGGCCCTGAAGGACTATCGCCGCTGCATGCCAGCATAATAATACCGAAACACAACAAAATACCTAGAGGGGCTATTGCCCGTGTTTGTAGTGATTTGATTGTCATATTCCCTCCTGACAATTTTTGGATTAGACATATCCCAATGCGTGGCTTTTACTGAATTGCATAAAAGCTATACTTCATCCTATTGAATATTTATATAATGTCAAGAATTTAAATGGTATGAAGATTCTTGTTGCTCAATGATCCCATCAAGTATCCATTATTGTTGTTAAAATACAGTTGTTATACGTATTTTAAAAACAGATTTAACATTCCGCTGTTTCATTTGTGAACATCATATAAATAGTACACCGTTTCAGTCCAATACAATTCAAGTGTCCTTAAGCCACATTTACCAATCACAATTTTCTTAGGGGGTAGGATGTCGAGATCTTTCAAATCATATGTTGATTTCCTGAGAATAAATCTATACCTGCCACTTCTTTTTTCACTTCGATATGATCTCCCTCTCTTATTCCAATTCCTTCCTCCCGTTGCAACTCGCGATATCCCCTGCGGGCCGAAAAAAACAGATGTACCAGCTGCGATGCCTGGAACAGAAAAGCCAACTTCCTGAAAGGTGATACCGCTGGACGTATTCGGAGTGCCCGTCGAAGGCTCGCGGCGCGCCGATGCAGCCGCTTAAATTCCTGATAGAAATCTGCAGCCGGTAATCGGGTCGGAAAGAGGCTATGCGCCAGATCAAAGAGGCGAGTATCATGCGACATAAGCCCTTCTTTCCTCTCATCATAGAATCTCGTCCCCGGAAATGGCGTCAGGATTGTAAACTCAAAGTAATAGATCCTCATACGATCCATGTATTCCAGAACGCGGTCGAAATCTTCCCTGGTATAGCGTGGATCGATAATAAACGCTCCAAGCGGATCGATATTGTTTGAATGCAGAATCTCGATTGCCCTGTTGTTCTCGGCTACTGTAGCCTTCTTGTTTAGCGCCTTAATTTCGTCGTCGCCGGGTGACTCAAGTCCGAGAAAGACTTTTTTGAGACCGATCTCGGCCCATTTTTCTATGACTTCCGGATGTCTCACAATATTATCAGCCCGCCCCAGGACATAATATTGTCTTTTCAGCCCCTCCTGCTCGATGAGCTCGGCAATTTTCCGGGCATGTCGATGATCGAAGAAGAGATTGTCATCGCCGATGTACACATACGGTTCATCGATCTGCCGCATTTCCTCCAGTACCAGTTCGGGTGATCGACGCAGAACCTTTCGGCCCGTCAGAACCGGACAGGGACAGAAACTGCAGCCATGCGGACAACCGACTGAGGTAACCATCAAGGCTACAGGCTTCCAGAATAAATGGTGATATTTTCTGCGGTACTTCGCCGTCAGATCACGCCGGGGTATGGGAAGACCGTCGAGATTGCATAGCGGCTCAGAAGGAGCTGTCCTCTTCCAACTATTGCCTGACCTGATAATGATGCCTGCGATCCCATGAAGAGAGCGCTTTCTATCGATGGCTTCTACAA
>JAABVY010000016.1:0-1383 GCA_011777135.1 Candidatus Zixiibacteriota bacterium
CTCATAAACTGCTAGGGGGAGATTTTGCCAATGAAGTGCTCTCTGTCTCCAAGGCTGCACAATATCTCACTCCGGAAGTAAATACAATTATCGAGATGGGTGGCGCCGATTCCAAGCTGCTCTGCTACAACCGCCTCGGAAACCAGCTGGCACTGTCTGATTTTGCCATGAATTCTCTTTGTGCCGCCGGCACCGGTTCATTTCTCGACCAGCAGGCCAACANNATGAATTTGGCGAGATGGCATTGAAATCCCAGAATCCGCCCCGTATTGCGGGACGATGTTCGGTTTTCGCCAAGTCCGACATGATTCATCTGCAGCAGATTGCTACACCCGATTATGATATTGTGGCCGGTCTTTGCTTTGCCGTGGCACGTAACTTCAAATCTGCCATCGCACGCGGCAAAAAAATCAGGAAACCGGTGGCCTTTGTGGGCGGAGTGGCCTCTAATGCCGGGATGGTGCAGGCATTCGAACATATTCTTGAAATGGAAACTGGTGAACTGGTTATCCCCGAGGAACATCGCATATTCTGTGCCTACGGCGCGGCCATGATCGCCAGGGAAAAAGGGCAGACCGACACTTTTGATCTGCATGCTTACCAGAAGAATTCTACTAACGCTCTTCACAACCCGGTAAGTACTCGTGACAGACTGGAATACTCCTTCCCGGAGCAAAAACACTACAAGACCACTTTGACTCTCAAGCGTGGTCCGGAGCCAAAGCTGACCGAAGGCTACCTTGGAATCGATATTGGGTCTCTTTCCACAAATTTGGCCGTAATAGATAAAAATAAAAATGTACTGGCACGTCGTTATCTGATGACTGCCGGTCGTCCGATCGAGGCTGTTCGTAAGGGACTGGCAGAAATCGGCGAGGAACTTCAGGATACAGTAAAAATCATAGGCTGTGCCACCACAGGCTCGGGACGTTACCTGATCGGTGATTTTGTCGGCGCCGACGTGGTCCGAAATGAGATTACAGCGCAGGCCACGGCAGCGATCATGCTTGACAGAAAAGTCGATACAATCTTCGAAATCGGCGGACAGGATTCCAAATATATATCGATCGATGATGGAGTCGTGGTAGACTTCGAAATGAACAAAGCCTGCGCGGCCGGCACCGGATCATTTCTGCAGGAGCAGGCCGAGAAGCTGGGAATTCAGATCAATGAAGAATTCGGCGACCGTGCCCTGAGGGCTTCCTGTCCGGTCGGTTGCGGTGAGCGCTGTACGGTGTTCATGGAATCCGATTTGAATGCTTACCAGCAGGCCGGGGCGGAGAAGGATGATCTTGTTGCCGGACTGGCGTATTCCATCGCAAAAAACTATTTGACGCGTGTAGTTGGCAAAAGAAGAATCGGAGATCATATCTTTTTCCAGGG
>JAABVY010000016.1:1453-2845 GCA_011777135.1 Candidatus Zixiibacteriota bacterium
ATCTCTCCACCCGCAATTACACCGTTGAGCCCTTTATCTGCGAAGACTGCTCCAATATGTGCGAGATAAGGAAAGTGACGATTGAGGGCGAGGAGCCATTGTACTATGGTTCCCGGTGCGAGAAATATGATACTGAAGTACAGGCCGAGGACGATCGATTTGATTTCTTCAAATTCAGGAACAAGGCCCTATATTCTTCAATAGAAAAAACCAAACTGGAAGAGAAAGCCGTTACCATAGGATTTCCAAGAGTCCTGATATTCCACGAGCTCTATCCTTTCTGGGCTTCATTCTTCCGTAAATTGGGGTATAAGGTCATTCTTTCTGCGCCCACAAATCAGAAGATATTATCATACAGCCTCGAAAATTTTTCAGCCGAGACCTGCTTCCCGATCAAAGTCGTCAATGGCCATGTAAAAGATCTTCTGGATAAACAGGTTGAGTATATATTCCTTCCGTCCATCATAAATGTGCGCGAGGAGGCCGCTCCGCATGAAAACAGCTTCCTATGCCCGCATATCCAGTCAATACCATACACTATCAGTGCAAATTTCGATCTGGATAAATACCACAGCAAAATTATAAATGTGCCTGTTTCGCTTGAACTGAAAGAAGACGAGCTGAAGGTTGAATTAAAGGATCTGCAGAAGCATTTCGGCTGGGCACAGGAGAAATTCGAGTCGGCGATCGAGGCCGGACTGAGAAATCAAAAGAGCTTCTATGATAGAATTGCTGAAAAAGGACGTGAATTCCNNATAATATCGCGGCCGTACAATGGGTGCGATGCCAAGCTTTCTCTTGAGATTCCGAAGAAGCTGCTGAGCCTCGGTGTGGATGTGATACCTATGGAGGCTCTGCCATTGTCGGAGAAATACGGTGAGCTTGAAGACGCCAACATGTACTGGCGCTTTGGCCAGAAGATTCTGGCGGCAGCTGAGATTATAAGGGATATTCCAAATTTGTACCCTGTATATATAACCAACTTTGGCTGCGGGCCGGATTCATTCATCACGCATTTTTTCCAGGAACGTCTGGGCGGCAAGCCATACCTTCAGATCGAAATCGACGAGCATTCCGCTGATGCGGGTATTGTCACCCGCCTCGAAGCGTTTCTGGACAGCCTTGAAAGCAAGCAGGCATTCGAGAGATTCAAGAAGAAAGTCTATGTATCCCGATTCTCAAGTAATGGCTGCCCGCGGACTTTGTATATACCCTATATGTCGGATCATGCGATACCGTTTGCTGCCGCTTTCAGGGCCTGCGGTATACCCTCAGAAGCTCTTCCGGAGCCAACCGAGAGTACGCTTGAATTCGGCAAACGATTTACCTCAGGCAAGGAATGTTTTCCCTGTCAGGTAACCACCGGCGATATTGTCAGCAGGGTGCAATCCG
>JAABVY010000049.1:0-4021 GCA_011777135.1 Candidatus Zixiibacteriota bacterium
CTGGCCGTAACCGCCACGACATTTGCTATCGTAGTCGTTTTCCTTCCGGTGGCATTTATGCAGGGGATTGTGGGGCGGTTCTTCTATGCTTTCGGTATGACTGTGGCTTTTTCGGTACTGGTTTCTCTGTTTGTGGCATTCACGTTGACTCCCATGCTTTCGTCACGCTTTTTAAAGGAAGAGGAATCACATAAAGGCACCAAGAATCCGATTTTCATGCTCACAAATGCCTGGAATTCGGCCTTCGGAAAGATCGGTGACATATATGTGCATATGCTGCGGTGGTCATTACATCATCGAGTGACAGTGATTATAGTTGCTACTGTGATGTTTGGATTGGCCCTATTTGTTGGAAGGATGCTGGGGCAGGAATTCCTTCCTGAGACAGATGAAAGCCAGTTTTATGTGGGATTTGAGACTGCACCGGAGAGTACTATCGAGCGTACAGAATCTCTGGTGGAGCGGGTAGAGGAAAAACTCGTAAATTATCCCGAAATCACGACCATCTACTCCGTTATTGGAAGCGGTGGAATGACCGGACAGACCCAGGTCAATGAGGGTTACATATATGTTGAGCTGTTGCCCATCTCAGAACGTGATATTTCCTCCCAGGACCTGATTGTGGATGTGCGAAAGAATCTGCAGGATATTCCGGGTATCAAACTTTCTGTGTCAGTCGAACCATCAGAGGGTGGCCAGGCACCGGTTGAATTCGCAGTCCGGGGTGAAAATGAAGCCAGGCTCAGAGAATATACTGAAAAAGTGGACCAGATCGTCAGGACAACTCCCGGTGCTGTGGATGTTGATAACACCCTCACGAAAGTCAAGCCGGAAGTTCAGATCATCATTGATCGGAAGAAGGCTGCTGATCTAGGGCTTAACCGTCAGCAGCTGGCTATGGCGGTGCGCATGCTGGTGGAGGGTGAGGATGTCACCCGTTTGAGGGACGAGGATGAGGAATACGATATTATGCTCAGGCTCAAGCCTGACCAGCGTGATGAAATTGACGATCTAAAGAATTTTATGATACCCTCTGACAAAGATATTCCGGGAATGGTTGATCCTAAATTTCCGCTTTCAAGGGTGGCAGAATTTGTTTCCGCCGGTGCTCCTCCGGAAATCGACAGGTACAACCGTCAGAGAATATACCGGGTTACCTCAAATGTCGCCGGGAGGTTCACCGGTAATGTGCGTGCTGATATCGCCGCGCGAGTCGATTCGGTTGATGTGCGACCCGGTTATTCGATACAACAAATCGGGCAGGGAGAGTGGCAGAAGGAATCATTTCAGTATATTTTTGAGGCATTGATCCTGGCGATTATTTTTATCTATCTTGTGCTGGCATCGCAGCTCAATAGTTTTCATGATCCAATTACCATTATGACCTCGCTGCCGCTTTCATTGATAGGTGCGTTTCTGGGTCTATTGATCTTCAATTCGGCGGTTTCCATTATCTCGCTTATTGGTGTAATCATGTTGATGGGATTGGTAACTAAGAACGCAATCCTATTGATAGACTTTATCAAACAGCGGCGGCAGGGAGGAATGGAGCGCGAGGAAGCGATTATGGAAGCGGGTCCAATCAGGCTCCGGCCGATTATGATGACCGCCATTTCACTTATCCTGGGTATGACTCCGCTCGCTTTGGCTCTTGGACCCGGGGCCGAGTTGCGTGCGCCTATTGCGCGGGCCGTTATTGGCGGCATGATATCTTCAACTTTCCTGACACTTATTGTGGTGCCTGTTGTTTACACTATTATTGATGATATTTTGAGGCTGCTGAAGAAGATATTTAAGAGGAAAGAAGGCTGATGAGTTGCAGGACGCTCAGTTATAATGAGATAAAAGGGACCAGCAGATTATTTAGGGATTTTCTTTTCGATTTCAAAAAGGTGGCGCCCTATTACTGTGCCGATTTCAAAGATCTGGATAGATTCAAGGGCAAGGCTGCAAAACTTCAGGAATGCTCCTATGCTCGTGAGGAGTTGGCGGATATTCTGCTGGATCAGAATAAACTATACGGCCCGGGCCGGAAATCTCTCGATAATGTTAAAAAGCTGAAAGATAAAAAATCCTGCGTGGTTTTCACCGGGCAGCAGGTGGGAATGCTGACCGGACCGCTATATACAATTTACAAGACCCTCACCTCGATAAAGCTTGCAGAATATCTGGAGAAAGAAACAGGCGTGCCGGTTATACCCATATTCTGGCTGGCTGCCGATGATCATGATTTCGAGGAAGTACGCCATGTGCAGATAATTGATCAGGCAGGCAAGCCGACCAAGATTTATTATGAGCCCGAGACCACGCCCGGTGATGTTCCCATGGGATTTGTCAAGTGCGATAAAAAGATAAACGCATTTCTGGATGAGGTCCTGGCGGTGCTTCCGAAAACCGAGTTTACTGATGATATTGAGAATATGGCCCGGGAATCATACCGGGAAGGAACTCTCCTGGTTGATGCTTTCGGGAAGATGCTGGGAAGGATCTTTGAGGGTTCAGGATTGGTGATAGTGAATCCCTCGGACATACGCGTAAAGCAACTGGCCGTACCGATATATACTAAAGAGATCGAGGATTATGAGACATCAAACCAGATAATCTCGGTTGCCAACACTGAACTCGATAGTCTCGGTTATCACCTGCAGGTGCATCACCTGAGAGATTATTTGAATCTTTTCTATTATAGTGGAAAGCGTGTCCGTATCGGCCACAATGATGACGGTTATTTTATCGATGGTGTGGACAGAAAATATACAAAGGAAGAGTTGATTGATGCAGCAAATGAATCGCCGGTATATTTCTCGCCCAACGTTCTGCTGCGTCCGGTTACGCAGGATTACCTGTTTCCCACGCTGGCTTATATTGCCGGTCCGGCCGAGGATGCTTACTTCGCGCAGATAAAGGACCTGCACAGTCACTTCGGTGTGGAATGCCCGATTGTTTTTCCGAGGATCTCAGCCACCATACTCGATAAACATTCCACCAGGACTCTGGATAAGTATGAATTGAAACTTTCAGATTTGATGGATGATAAGTCGCTGCAGGCCGCAATTAAGGGCATTGTCGAAGAGAAGGTGCCGGATGAGGTCATGCAAAAACTGGAAAAAGGGCGGGAAGAAATAGCCCTGAAGATTATGGAATTCGAGACATATCTGGAGGGCCTTGATGAAGGTGTAAGAAAGACTGTTACCAAGACCAAGGGAAAAGTTGATTATGAACTGCGGTCTCTTCAGGAGAAGATTGTCAAGGCATATAAGAAGAAGAATGATGATATAGTACGCGCNNTATAGTACGCGCAGTACAGAAATGCGCTGATTTTGCTTTTCCGGAGGCCTCTCTCCAGGAACGTCACTTGAATGTCCTGACATTCATGAATAAGTACGGCCCGGAATTCATCGACCGGATATCCGAGAATCTCAATCTCGATGCCTACGATCATCAGGTTCTCTGTCTTGAAGATATAGGGTATTGATGTGAATATTGGTATTGTATGTTATCCGGTTATTGGCGGCTCTGGAGTTGTGGCTACCGAGCTGGGAATATATCTGGCACAAAGAGGACACCAGGTGCATTTCTTCTCATATGCCCTGCCGTTCAGGTGGGATCCTGATCTTCGGAATCTCTTTTATCATCAGGTGGAGACATCGAATTATCCGCTCTTCAAATATCCGCCCTATACGCTGACATTGGCTGCTAAGATAGCCAATATTGCTGCCAAAGAGAACCTGGATATTGTGCATGCCCATTATGCCATTCCGCATGCCATATGCGGTTATCTCGCAAAGCAGATGATACCGGAAAAGAATTTGAAGGTTATTACAACATTACATGGCACAGATGTCACCCTGGTTGGTTCTGAAAAATCATTCTGGGATATAACCAGATTTTCCATTGTGAGTTCGGATGCCTCCACTGCCGTTTCCAGGCATCTCAAAGAGGAAGTCTGCAATACCTTTGATATTTGTAATGATATAGAAGTTATATATAATTTCATCGACCCGGCAAAATACAAGCCCTG
>JAABVY010000049.1:4079-7593 GCA_011777135.1 Candidatus Zixiibacteriota bacterium
GCGAAAATTCATAAGAAATTAAAGAGTAAGCTTATGTTGATAGGCGAGGGGCCGGATACCGCCACCGCCACACAGATGGCCCAGAATTATGGTCTCTCCAAAGATGTTATCTTTCTGGGCAGCCGGCATGATGTCGCCAGCATCTTGTCTGCAGGACATCTGTTCCTGCTGCCATCTGAGCATGAGTCATTCGGACTGGCGGCAATGGAGGCTCTCTGCTGCGGGGTACCGGCGATTGGCACATATTCCACCGGTTTGCCTGAGCTCATCGATGATAACAGGTCCGGATTTTTGTGCAAAATCGGAGATACCGATGATATGGCTGAGAAGGCGGTTAGACTTCTGTCGGATGAAGATATGTGGCAGTCATTCTCGGATTATGCCCGCAAGACAGTTTCCGAGAAATTCCATTATGAGAAGATTGTGACCCAGTATGAAAATATGTATGAAAAGGTGCTGAATAAATGAGTGATTTGAAGCTTGATGTTCTGGCGTTCGCGGCGCATTGCGATGATGTTGAAATAACTTCGGGCGGGCTTTTGATAAAGCTGTCAGATATGGGGTATAAGGTCGGCGCCTGCGATTTGACCGCGGGTGAGATGGGCACAAAGGGCTCGAAGGATGAGCGGCTGAATGAATCCCAATGTGCGGCTAAGGTAATGGGTCTGACGGTCAGGGATAATCTGGAATTTCCCGATGCTCAGCTTGAATTCAAGCGCGAATATTTTTTAAAGATGGCTGAAGTAATCAGGCGTTATCAGCCCCATCTGGTGGTTCTTCCGCATTGGGAGCAACGTCACCCGGATCATAGAATCTGCTCCTATCTCGGGCAGGATGCCTGCTACTTCTCAGGATTGAAAAAGCTCGACCTTCCGGGCGAACCGCATCGCCCGCATAAGATACTTTTTGCGACGTACTATCGCTCGACCACTCAGCCGACCTTTTATGTCGATATATCAGATCAATTCGAGCGCAAAATTGAGGCGGTAGGGTGCTACAAGTCACAATTTGATGAATCTCCTGAATCAAGACAGATATTTCATCCGGGTACGGATGTTTTCGATTATATCAAAACCCGCGACCATAACCAGGGTCTGACCATACGAGCAGAATATGCCGAGGCATATACCCAGAAAGAGCCGTTGCAGGTTGATGATCCGATGCTTCTGAAGGTCAGGTCGGTTTAATCCTGATCAACGCAAGATTTTTCGTTATCTTAATAGGGAACCCTACCAGGACAATGGCATTCAATAGATTTGACTTCTTGTTCAGAATGAATATATTCACATTTCGGAAGAGGATGGGGTCTGGTGGCCCCCGCGGGCTTCAAACCCGTTGGCTGCCCCAAAAGGCAGCGGAGGGTTCGATTCCTTCCCCTTCCGCTTTTATTTTTGGCAGTTAATACTTGTGTGAGTCAGTTAAGCTTAATATATTTTGCAGGTTATGGAGAAATCCGAAATCAGGACATATAAAGATATCCCGCAAGTGGAGAAAATCCTCGCCTATCAGGAGCTGTCCGGATATATCGAAAACTACTCCAAGCCATTAGTCACTATTGTAGTTCGGAATGCGGTTGAAAATCTTCGATATCAGATCAAGGGAGGCAAGACATCCGACATCGAAAAATTCATCAAAACGATCATAAGAGAGCTCGACAAAATCCGTTTTGAACTGACCAATAAGGTCGTCAATGCGACAGGGATTGTGGTGCATACAAATCTGGGGCGGGCGCCGCTGGGAGAGAAGACATTCGAACGGCTGAAAGAAAAGGTTTCGGGCTATTCATCACTTGAATTCGATGTCTTAAAAGGTGAACGCGGCAGCCGGGGATCGTATTTGTTCGAGCTATTGTCTGCCATGACCGGCGCCGAGGCCGGAATTGCAGTTAACAATAATGCCGCTGCGGTGATGTTGATCTTGAACACTTTTGGTTTGAATAAGAAATGTATAGTCTCGCGTGGTGAACAGGTGCAGATTGGGGGCGGATTCCGTATGCCCGAGGTGGCCACAAGGAGCGGAGGCAATTTGGTTGAGGTGGGTACAACCAATCGGACTGTCATCGATGATTATCGTGGCGCTATCGATGATGAGACCTCCATACTTTTCAAGGTGCATCTCTCAAATTTCAAGCTGGTGGGATTCACGGAGGAAACCTCGCTCAAGGAACTGGTCGCATTGGGGAAAGAAAAAAACCTGACTGTCGTGCATGACCTCGGCTCGGGTGCTTTTGTGGATACATCTCAATTCGGTTTGACCCGTGAACCTACAATTCAGGATTCGCTTTCAGCGGGGGTGGACCTGGTCTGCTTTTCGGGAGATAAGCTTTTAGGCGGTCCGCAGGCCGGAATTATTCTTGGTAAAAAGGAGAAAGTGGCGGAGGTAAAGAAAAATCCGCTCTATCGCACAGTTCGGCTGGATAAAATAGTGATTGCTATTCTGGAAGAATTGATTTTGAGCTATATGAAGTCGGATTATGAAAATATTCCCGCCATTGCTCTTCTTTCTGCTGAGAACGCTGAGCTTGAAAAACGTGCTGAAAATATTGTTGATGAATTGAAAGATGTGAATTCGGAAATAGAGATAGTCGCGACTGAAGCATTTTGCGGCGGTGGATCGCTTCCTGAAGAATCGTTTCCATCCGTTGGAATCAAGATCATAGATTCAAAGGTGACAAATCTGGCAAAACGTCTACGCATGAATGATCCGCCGGTAATTGGACGAATAAAGGATGATCAGCTGATCCTGGATATCCGCACGATATTTCCGCCTGAAGATAAAATAGTAATCGAGGCATTGAAAAGGGCGCTTGCATAGATGATCTACACTCTGGCCACAGCGGGGCATATCGATCACGGCAAATCCACGCTGGTCAAGGCTCTGACGGGAATAAATCCGGACCGTCTGCCAGAGGAACAGCAAAGGGAGATGACCATTGATCTCGGTTTTGCCTGGTTCAATCTCGATGATGAGACTGAGATCGGTATTGTCGATGTGCCCGGGCATGAACGTTTCATCCGCAATATGATCTCTGGCGTGGGCGGTATCGATTATGTGCTTTTCATCGCTGCCGCCGATGACGGTTGGATGCCGCAATCCCAGGAGCATCTGGAGATACTTGATTTTCTCGGCCATAAGCATGGGGCCGTGGTAATTACCAAGATAGATCTGGTAAAAGAGGAGTGGATCGACCTCGTTGAGGAGGATATTAGAACCAAAATAAAAGGGACTTTTTTGGAGGACGCACCGATTTTTAAATTCTCCTCCAAGGGATCCCGCGGTTTAGAAGACATACTTGACCATCTCAAAAAGGTACTTCCCGGTCTTCCCGAACGTTATAATCCGCAAAAGCCGAGACTTTATATAGACCGTGTATTTTCTCTAACCGGTATCGGGACGGTGGTGACCGGTACAATGCGTGACGGCAGTTTTAAGGTTGGCGATGAGGTGCGGATCATTTCATCAGGAAGAACCGCACGTATAAAATCAATCCAGACTTTCAAGCAGCAAAGGGAAG
>JAABVY010000259.1:0-4543 GCA_011777135.1 Candidatus Zixiibacteriota bacterium
GCGATAACCGCAACGCCGGGCAGGGCTACGATATCTTTGCCAACTCCAATCTATATAATCCCACATCGGCCGAGGATGAAACCGGTGCACCGGTACCGGATCAATACACACTCTCACAGAACTATCCCAATCCATTCAATCCTGTAACCAGAATTGACTTCAGTTTACCGTGGGATACGGATGAAGTAAATTTTGATGTTTATAATATTCTTGGTCGGAGAGTACATGCAGAGACTATGAAAGATATGTCTGCTGGATCATATACGATTGAATTCAGCGGAGAGGGGCTTCCCTCGGGAATATATCTTTACAGGCTGAGAGCCGATGATAAGATATTGACGCGAAAAATGTCTTTGCTGAAATAAACACCCCCAGCACTAGTATGTCAGAGTCCGGGGGCATAATAAAATGGCGGCAATATTACGGGCATCTGCACAAAAATAGCCAGGGCGTTGTGGATAAAATGGGCAATGACACATGGCCATAGAGATTTTGTGGCCAGGTACAATAAAGCAAACATCAGGCCATAAGAGAAAAGCAGCACCGCGCCGCCGATACCCTGGTAGAGATGACCCGCGGCAAAGCCTGCGGTGGCGATTATGACTGCCAGCGGCAATGACCTGAGAATTTTATTCAGGCGGGTTATCAGGTAGCCGCGATAGGCAGTCTCCTCATTTAAGGCGACCACCAGACACATTAAAATCCAGACGATCCTGCCCGCGGTGGTCTGGGGCAAAAGGGGCGAGGGATCCTGGAAGTTCAGGAATTCCAGATTATCAAGAAAAATTTTTATTATCCTCAGTAAGAAAAGTGATGCGAAAAGAAATAGAATTGCGTATATTACATGAGTAAGCTTGAAATTCCTATAGCCAAGCGTGACAATTCCACTGCCCTCTCCACGGCTCACGAGGAATACGAAGAATAATACGATAAGCTGAAATCCGATAGTCGGCAGATAAAAAACGTAGATCGGATTTTCAATCTCCAAGGGCGCAGAGTCTGCCGGGGGCTCAAGCAATAATGAAATGGACAAGGGCCAGATCAGGCAGAGAAATAAGATCAGGATTATAGAAAAGATATTGATTTTGAAATCCTGATCGATTCGAGCTGTCATTCAGCTTACCTGCCTTTTCTTGAAAAGTTCTTGATCCGATAAAAGGTAAGGCAGTATGCGATTGGGGCAAAATAAAAACTTGATTTTTGTAAAAGAATGGATAATTTAGGCGACAATGAACAATCACCGTAAAATAGAAGATTTTAAAAAGCATAGGGTTCTCCCTCTCCAAAAGGGCTATATTTATGGCCCGGTAAAATCACGCCGGCTGGGATCATCTCTGGGCTTGAATCTTCTGCCGCGCAATTATAAGCTGTGTTCATTCAATTGCATTTACTGCCAATATGGATTGAATGCGCCGCAAAATCCCGATCTCATCTCTGCAACGTTTGATGACCTTCCCACAGTCTCCGACATTAAAAAGGCACTCCTGGCGGCGCTGGCATCTTTAAAGGAGAAAATCGACTATATTACTTTTTCCGGCAATGGTGAGCCGACTCTTCATGCGAATTTTCCTGCAATTGTTGAAGTTGTCAAGGATATACGCGACAGATATGCAGGCCGCGCCAGACTTGCAATCTTGTCGAATTCCACCACAATAAATAAACCTGAAGTTGTCAAGGCATTGATGAAGCTGGATACTCCTCTCATGAAGCTCGACGCTGGATCAGAGAAGCTGTTCAAGAAAATAAATCGTCCCGCCGGAGGAGTGGATTTCAACAAGATCGTTGAAGGCCTGATAGAGTTCAAGCATCCCAATTTAATTATTCAGGCACTGATTATGGGGGGGCCGGACCTGAATGCTACCGATGATAATCTCGAGAAATGGGCGTATCTTCTGAGTAAGATCAAGCCCATAGAGGTGCAGATTTACTCCCTCGACCGTCCGCCTGCCAGACCTGACATTATCAAGCTCTCCAGCAAGGAACTCGATGATATTGCCAGCCGTGTATCAGAGTTGAGCGGCATCCCGGTAAAGGCTTTTTAAAGCTCTTATAATTCATCATATGATTCCCCACATGATTTGATTTTTGCTCAATTCTGATTTCATGTGATTCTGATGCGTTTTACAAAATTCCCGTGTGATTGAATATTGGTCTCCGAAAGGAGGCCGTATGCCGCGAAGAGTTGTACACCATAACTGGGTATATCAGTCAATAGGACCCGCAGTTTGGGACCAGAATCAAATCTCCGAGCGTCGGGAGCGAATCTGTGAGGCGGTCAGGAGGGAAATCAGCCTGCTGTCGGATTCAGAAAGGGAGTTTATGGAGCTTTACTGGTTTCAGGGAAATTCTACATCAGAAATAGCAAGAATACTGCAGCGCAAACGATATAATCTGGAAAATCTTAACAGGTGCATAATGCGCAAGCTCAAAAACAGGCTGGCGGAATTTGTGGAAGAAGAATTCGGGCTAAGATCGGTCTACAGGAGCGAATGTGTGATTTGCTGTCATCCAGAGATCGAGAAAATCAACCAGCGCCTTCGATCCAGAGGAACTCATGAAACCTATCGGCGTCTGATCAGACTTCTGAGAACCGATTATGGCATCCGTATAAAGACACCCCAAACAATTATCGGACACCTGAAATATCATACAAGGGAGGAATCATGAACCCGGAACCAATCAAAAAACTGAGGGGCGACCATTGCATTAATATCTTCATCTCATATGATCTGAAAAAGCGCATAAATGCTCTGGCGCAAAAGTACGACCGCACGATGGCGGATATAGTACGTATGCTGATGCGTGTCGGGATACCGATCATGGAGGGGCTTTCTAGGGCGGAGGAGGAAATGATGAAGGATTATATTCAACTCTTTCGCAAGATGCGACAGGTGAAAGAAATCAAAGATATATGATAATGACATGATATTATCAGATTGACGAATGAGGATTTATGTTATAACATCACAGCATGGATAATAAAGTCAGGGTAATTGCTGGTCATCTGAAGGGCCGGCCGATCAAAATTCCTAAAAACACCGAGACCCGTCCAGCCCTGGTTTTGGTAAGGCGGATGGTTTGCGATACGCTCACGCCGGATATTCCTGATGCACGAGTGCTGGATTTGTTTGCCGGTACGGGAGCATTTGTTTTTGAGATGATCTCGCGGGGAGCAAAAAACGCCGTAGCAGTGGATATCGAGGGCAGCATGATTAAGGCAATTGAGGATAATGCGCGGACATTTGGTGTTGAGGATAAGATTTCAGCAGTGAATAATGATTATCTGCGGGCGATTGATAATCTGGGTAGGTCCGGGCGCAAGTTCGATATCATTATCGTGGCCCCGCCTTTTTATGGGGAGTATGTCAACAAGGCTGTCGAGGCTGTACAGAAGCATGAGCTGCTGGATAATAATGGAATTATTGTGGCGCATTATTATAAGAAGGATGATGTGAACCAAGAGCCTGAGGGGCTCGAGCTTTTGAAGACCAAGTCGCACGGTAAGTCGATTATAGATTTCTTCGGGAAGAAGAGACAGGGCATTGAATAAGATGATATCCGTCAGGTCAAAATCCGTCAAAGCCGGGGCTCTGACAAATCAAGACCTTACGTAACATGTACATGATTAGTTCTGTCAGTTCCTGTCTCGACTTCGGTCGAGATGAGAACTGACAGGAGCAGGCTATCCGAATTCCAAAAACTCCTCTTTCAGCATGGCGAACCATATGAAATCAAGCCATCTACCGTCTTTGAATATCGCCTTGCGCATGGTGCCCTCGCATTTGAAGCCCAGAGATTCGAGCAGATAGAGGGATACCTTGTTGGGATGCATGACGCGTGCTAATATGCGATAGAAGCCGATTTCCTCAAAGGCATACTTCAAAATCAATCTGACAGCCTCTTTGGTGATTCCCTGTCCCCAAAAATCTCGTCCGAGCCAGAAGCCGACTTCGGCATTTTTATGCAGCGTGTCGACACGGTAAAGTCCAATTAAGCCTATAATCTCGCGCGTCTCTTTGTGTTCGATTCCGAATGGGAAACCTGATTTTTTGCGATGCATACGGTGCGAGATTTTTATGAATTCGTATGCGTGCTCGAGGGTGTAAGGGTAGGGGGTAAATAGAAATCGTGTCACCTCCGGATCATTGGCATATTTCTGGATCGAGATAGCATCGGCCCGATGGACCCGCCGCAGGTTGACCTTTGTGCCTTTTAGAAAGGGCTCCATGGAGGACTATTTAGGTATTTATGGAGCAGAGTCAATGGGAAATTGATCTCAAAGAGAGTTTGATTCTATCTGCCAAAAAGAGAACGCCAGATATATCGTGGTCTCCAGCGCTTTTTGTCCGGGCTATATGGAAGATCGCAGTTCTGGCAGGCGTCGTTCAGGTCGGGACGTCGGTCAATCAGATTCTGCCTGAATTTCCTGTACCGATCACCATTCCAGACATTTTCGAGTGGCTCTTTGAAGATATTGCCTAATACGGTTTTTCCTGCCGTATCGCGGCAGCAGGCCACGCAATCGCCGCTCCAGGTCACGGCC
>JAABVY010000259.1:4600-5470 GCA_011777135.1 Candidatus Zixiibacteriota bacterium
GAAACATGGCGCGCATTTTTCTAAGGGATATCTCGGCGTCGACTCCGCAAAAGGGAGCGATATCATGAATATCAAGCTGAACTTTCTGGTTTTTACCAGCTCTTTGGATAAGATAGTCTAGGTTCTTTCTGACCCGCTGAAAATGTCCCTGTTTTCCCCTGATCGTTTCGAAAATATTCTCGTCCGAGGCAAAGTCAATTGAAGCTCGAAAAGGCCCGGTTTCGAGAAACTGTTCGGTGACATTCGGGTCGAGAAGGACCCCGTTTGATGCAAAGACCGGGAAGTATCCTTTTTCAGATGCAGCCCGCAATAGATCAGCAAAGCTGTTATTTAACAGCGGCTCACCATCAAGAGTGAAGTTTAAGTTTCTATTTGCTCCGCCTGCTTCCTCGATCCGGTCCAGAAATAAATTCAGGTTGTCCACAGACAGGAAACCCTTTTCACGTTTAGTCCGGTGCCCCGGATCGCTCTGGGGGCAGAACGTACATTTAAGATTGCATATATTGGTAGGTTCAACAGTGTACTGATAGGGGGGATAGTCCAGAGCAGTCNNTGATCTTATGCATAAATTAATATATAGTCCATTGGGGATATATGGTCAAGCACAACTGCATTGTTGTCGGGGAAGAAAAACAAAGCCACCGAGCGGATTCGAACCGCTGACCTGACGATTACGAATCGTCTGCTCTGCCAGCTGAGCTACGGTGGCTTGAACAGGGGATTAATGTATATTATTAACGGCTTTTGGCAAGGGAATTTTGAGCACTTGACGTGGTGATACTAATAAGTAGGGCAGAACCCTTTAGTGGTTCTGCTAAGATAAAATATGGAGGATGGGCAGAATCACTCCGCTACACTCCGTTCCGCTTC
>JAABVY010000259.1:5503-5740 GCA_011777135.1 Candidatus Zixiibacteriota bacterium
TTGGGCGTGCTGTTATCCGGGCCAAACAGAGTTTGACCCGGCCACCAAGGAGAAGTACATATATTATGTTGCGGCAGATCCTCAGATCTGCCGCCCGTCGAGGGCTGGATCGATGACCCGTCAGTATCTGACGGAACGACCAGATAGAGCCAAATCCCACCGCTGAAGCGATGGGCCGCCCGAATCGAAAAAACTGGAAAAATTTGCAAATTTCGGAAACATTTCGGCGTAATATTG
>JAABVY010000367.1:0-1304 GCA_011777135.1 Candidatus Zixiibacteriota bacterium
AGGCATGTGGCGATCATGACAGAATCGAAATCCATGCCTGCTTTCGATAGGATTTGGGGATTGACGAAGATGATATAGGCCATGGCCATGAAGGTGGTCATGCCGCCCGTGATTTCGGAGCGGTAGTTTGTCCCCAGTTCCTGAAATCTGAAATATTTTTTGACCATGGCTGTTAATGGGAAAATTTATTAATAATCCTGCCAGTTTAATTCGGCATTAACCAGAAGGCCCAGCAACAACCAGCTCAGTATCATCGATGAACCTCCGTAGGAGACGAAATGCAGGGGAAGTCCGGTCACGGGCATAAGGCCGAGAGTCATACCGATATTTACAGCGGTCTGGAAAAACAATATTGTAATCGCTCCAATACACACATATGAGGCGAATTTGTTGCGAACCCGCATGGCGGTTCTCAATCCCAGAAAAATGATCGCTCCCAGCAAAATAATAATTAAAACCGCGCCCACAAATCCAAATTCCTCGCCCATCACAGAAAACACAAAATCGGTATGCCTTACAGGAAGATAGTTTAAATTGGTCTGGGTCCCGGCCAGAAACCCTTTGCCGAAGAGCCCGCCGGACCCGATGGCGATTTTGGATTGAATAATCTGATAACCTGCTCCCAGTCTATCATCCTCGAGATTGAGAAAAACCTTGATTCTTAGCTGCTGATATTCAGCCAGGCGATTCCATAAAAAAGGTGTTATTATGCCGAATACCAGATTGATCACAACAATAGCCGAAGCCATCACAGCTCTCGGACGCAGGATTATCAAAATTACTATAAGCAGGGCAAAGAGTACCACATAACTCAAAGGATGGAATGACGTGATCATGCTGAAAGCCGGCGCAAGAATAAGCAGCAGATATACAGTGGGCAGGCCGGAAAAGAATAATACCGCCAGCATCATTGTAAGATATACAAGAGACGTACCCAGGTCTGGCTGCTGCAGAACGAGTGCAGTCGGGATAAATACCAGCAGGGCTGAGAAGAACAACCTCCTGAAGTGCTGGCTGGATTTTGTTGAATAACTCAGGTATCTGGCCAGTACGAACAGGACCGCCACCTTGCCGAGCTCAGACGGCTGAAAATGGAAAAATCCAAGGTCAAACCAGCGCTGCGATCCTCCTCCCTGGCGTCCATAAAACATCAATGCTACCAGGAGAACAATTAGGAGAAAATAGTATACATAGCTCAAGGCCTCATGCATTCTCAAGGGCAGGATAACTATCACAAAGAAGACCGTAAGTGAAATCACGATCCAGATCATCTGCTTGAGATAGAGCCCCTCCTGCCCTCCTGC
>JAABVY010000367.1:1321-1763 GCA_011777135.1 Candidatus Zixiibacteriota bacterium
ATATTGCCGCCGCGCAGAGCCGTCATTCTGCCTCCGCCTGTAACAGGATTTCAACCGTATCCGGCTTGGGGAGCATGTCCAGTTTGTCGAGATATCGGCGAATGACTTTGGAAGCTATCGGAGCGGCCGTTTCTGAGCCATGTCCCCCCTGTTCCACCAGCACGGCAATCGCAATGACCGGATCATCAGCTGGAGCGTAGGCGCAGAAGAGGGCATGTTCATCACCATGCGGATTCTGTGCTGTGCCGGTCTTGCCGCCGAATTTAATACCTTCGATCCTGCTGCCGCGGGCAGTGCCCCGTTCTCCGTATAAAACTCCCACAGCGGCCTCCTTCAAAATAGCCAGGGTTGATTTGGAAAATGGCAGCCGCCCTATCGTTTCGATTCTGCCAACAATCGTGTCATTACCATTTACCACAGCCTTCAGAAAATGAGGAAGATA
>JAABVY010000367.1:1811-8848 GCA_011777135.1 Candidatus Zixiibacteriota bacterium
ACTGAACATCCGGAACCAGGCCGCTCATTTCCCCGGGCATATCCACACCCGTTTTTGAACCGAAACCGCATTTACGGGAATATTCGGCGAATTTTTCATAACCCAGCATCTGACCCATCTGGTAGAAGTAAACATCGCACGACTGGATAATAGCGCCCACTACCCCAAGAGAACCATGGCCGCCCAGATCCCAGCAGCGATACGTACGGTTGCCATATTTATAGCCCCCGCGGCAGGGTGCATAGATGGTATTTCGATTTATGATGCCCTCCTCGAGAGCCGCCCCGGCCACCAGGAGTTTGTATGTCGAACCGGGCGGATATTCGCCTTTGATCACACGATTCAAGAGCGGCTTTTTTTCATTGGCCAGCAGCTGATCCCAGTCCTCTTTTTTCAGCACCCCCGTAAATATATTGGCATCGTAGGTAGGCACCGAAACAAAAGCCAGGATCTCCCCATTGCGGGGATCAAGGGCCACACATGTACCGGCAAGGGTGTCCTCGAACAGAGAGGCGGCATATTGCTGCAGCTCGTAGTCCAGTGAAAGCACGAGGTCCTTACCGGGAACGGCAGGCTTATCGTCCATCTCCTCCAGGCTGCCGAGGATTTTGCCCTCGGCGGTAATTTCCCAATGACTTTCACCATTTCGGCCGCGAAGCAGTTTGTCATATGTTTTTTCAATTCCTTCCCGGCCCAGATCTGTACCCAGATTAACATCCTTAATTGTATCTGAGGCCAGCTCATTTTCGGAAATTTCTCCAGTATAACCGACTGCATGAGATATTATACCATCGCCCAGATACTCCCGTGCCGGTTCGAGCTGAAAAATGATTCCAGGATATTTGGAGGGATTCTCCTCGATTTTACAAACTGTCTCAAAGCTGACTGAACGGGCGATGCGAATCGGTCTATATCTGCGAAAACGCTCAGCACTTATCCTTTGTGCCAGGACCGAGTCCGGTATCGAGAGGATTTCAGATAGATTCCGGGCCACTGCTTCAATATTATCTATTTCTTTGGGTATCGCGGAAACGGTATAGGAAGGCCGGTTTTTTACTATTACCTCTCCATTTCGATCATATATTATTCCCCTGAAAGCGATTTCGGGCACAATCCGGATTCTGTTTTTTTCCGCTTTCTCGACATATTTTGCATGTTCCAGGGTTTGCATCACAAACAGCCGAACGGTCAGTATCAGCAGAAAGACACCGAATATCAAACCCAGAATATGAGCGCGGTTTTCGCTGGTCAAAGATAAATCTGTCATGCCTCAAACTTCAGAGTTAATTTTCGTTTCGCCAGGTAAAGAAGAATGACGGCTATAACGGCGCTGTAAATGGCCTCGAGCAGAGCATACTTCACCGATGTATATATCGTCAACTCAATATCAAAATTATAGGCTATCAGGTAATATAACAAATTATGAACCGCCACCGCTATTAATACTGTTAAAATACGAGCGGAATTTGACTCCAGCCGCATTCTAATTGACATAAAATATACGATTAAAGCCAGGAGTACCTTTAAGATCGCGCTCAAACCGAGAAAAGCCGGATCAGCTGAGCCCTCGATTATCCCGGTGATGAACGCGAACAGAACCCCATAGGTAAGTCCCTGTGTGAGAGTAAGATAAATCACCAGCACCACATAGATATCCGGCATTACGTTATCGATCGAAACCAGACTGGCAAAAAAGGTTTGAAAAATAATGGCTACTATTACCAGAGCGGCAAAAGCCGCAATTTTCCCCAGCATCTACTCGTCCGTTTCCTTTGGCTGCTTCAGGATGAAAAGCTCATCGATCCGGTTAAAATCGACAAAAGGTCTTATCTCTATATTCTTGAAGAAACCTCGTTTCGGTATATCCACGTCGCTCACCACGCCGATGGGCAGTCCTTCCGGAAAAAGCCCGCCCAACCCTGAGCTGATTATCGTATCTCCAATAAAAACAGGATCCCGTAGAGGAACATTATCGAGAAGCAGATCATTCCCGCTTTCCCACCTGACTATTCCCATGGTGCGGGTATTCTGGTCACGTGCTGCAACCCGGCAGTTGGGACTCGTCAGAAGTTCCACAGTTACGGTGTTTATAAAAACATCCGTGGTTTTGCCAACCAAACCAGACAGATTTACCACTGCCATATCCTGAGTGACTTCTTGATCTTCGCGTACTGAAATTTTGATAGCATTATCGCGGCGTTTGGGATCAATCTGTTTTAGCTCACCGGGAATAAAAGTAAAATTCTTCCGTTCACTAAAACCAAGAACGTTACGCAATCTCATATTCTGCTCCAGAGCCTCACGAACGCGGATGAGCTCCAGTTCTCTTTTAAGAAGCTGCTCCCTCAGCCATTTATTGCTCTGGTTGGTCTCAGCCAATCGCTTCAGTTTTTCTGAAGCCCCCTGAAAGGGCGAAAGGGTTACAAGGTAGGTATATTTTGCCATTGGCCTTTTAAGACTGAGAGGCAAAATCAGTATTATAAATGACAGGGCTGCCAGTATAATTGCCAGCCCTACTTCCTTGTTTTCCCCAAATAGCTTCCTTAGAATTGCTATCATATGTCCATTTATTCGACTGAATCAAGAATTGCCAGCAGTTCTCCCTTATTATTCACCTTCAAGAGCTTTTCACGATTCTCTTCAGATTTCATCAGAAAAGACAGACGCGCCATGACATTTAGGTGAGCTCCGATAGCATCCTCGGGTGCGGCAATCAGGAAAAACAGGTTAACTGGTTTTTTGTCCATGGCATCAAAATCGATTCCTTTATCCGAACGTCCAAAAGCAATTACGATACCTTTCACCGCTTTGGTCTTGGCGTGGGGAAAAGCAACGCCATATCCAACCCCGGTGGTCACCAGATTCTCCCGCTCGATGATATCCTTGAGAAGTTCGTCGCGGTCACGGACGAGCTTCGACTTCGACGCGATATCGACCAGTTCTTCTATAATATCTTCTTTATCCTCACCCTTGAGGCTGAAAGTAATAAGTTCTTCTTCGGTAAATTTAGAGAGTTTCATGTAGTCTCCTTACATACTTATCGGAATTCCTACTATTCCAAAATAGCTAAAATTTGAAGTCATCTCCGGATGCCGTGAGATAAATTGAACGTTTACGGCGCCTCCTTTAGATTTATATTTGCAAAACCTCGCCCATACGACGGAATTTCTGAGTTCTCTGTTCGAGCAGCTGTTCTTTGGATAGGCTGTCAAAGTATTCCAGCTGAGCATGGATTTCCTTCCCAAGAAGATCATAAACCCCCTGCGGATTTCTGTGCGCACCCCCACGGGGTTCGGGAATAATCTTGTCGATAACTTCCAGCTCCAGCATATCCTGGGCAGTCAGTTTCAGCGCCTCAGCCGCCTCGGGGGCTTTAGCCTGATCGCGCCACAGGATGGCCGCGCAGCCCTCAGGGGAGATAACAGAATACCAGGCATTTTCCAGCATCAGGACCACATCCCCGACACCAATCCCGAGCGCCCCTCCAGAGGCACCTTCTCCAATTATGGAGATTATAATCGGCACCTTGATCCGGAACATCTCGCGAATGTTTCGTGCAATCGCTTCTGCCTGTCCTCTCTCTTCCGCGCCGATCCCCGGGTATGCTCCGGGAGTATCGATGAATATCAGGATGGGGAGTTCGAATTTCTCGGCCAGCCTCATCACCCGCAGAGCTTTCCGGTATCCCTCGGGATGCATCATGCCGAAATTCCGCAGCAATTTGCCTTTTGTATCGCGCGCCTTCTGCTGCCCGACCAGAGCGACTTTTCGGCTGTTGAATTGTCCGAAACCGCAGACAACGGCTTTATCATCTGCAAAACCACGATCCCCATGTACCTCAATGAAACCTTTGCAAAGGGCATTTATGTAATCCATTGAATATGGGCGGCGTGGGTGACGGGCAAGCTGAACTTTTTCCCAGCGCGTCAGCTTTGAGTAGATTTCATCAGCGAGGCGGTCTAACTTCTGTTCCAGACTCTCAATTTCACGCGAAAGCTCAACGTTTTCGTCCGAGGCGAATTCCTTCATCTCGGCTATTTTGCGTTCGAGTTCGACTATCGGCTTTTCAAATTCCAATACAAATCCTGCGCTCATGTTCTCTCAGCACCTTTTACCAGTTTTAATATAAAGAATATTATAAACAATGACATCAAAAACAAAACAAATATAGAAAAAACTTGCCGGCGGTCAAATATAAAAAGGGCCGGGATGAAGGCATTGAATGCCAGGGAGATCGTACCCAGAATCAGGAGTATATTCTTTTCAGAATAGCCGAAATTCATCAGGTAGTGAAAAATATGTCTTGTATCCGGCTGGTATATTTTTTTGCCGCTCCAGATCCTTCGAATTATGGTTGTAACTATCTCGAGCAAAGGCAGGCCGACAGCCACAAGCGGGACAAACATGGAAACGGCGGTAAAGCTCTTGATCGGACAGACTATTGCCGCCACTGCAAACACATAACCGATAAAGAGCGCACCTGAGTCACCCATATATATTTTGGCCGGAGGTTTATTATACAGCAGAAATCCAATCAGGCAGCCTGCCAGGATAACCGCAATCACGACGATCAGAACAATATTCAGAAATGATGATATTATGAGGAGGCCAATACATATTGTAATCCCTATCAGCGAAGCCAGACCGTCCATGCCGTCAATCAGATTTATTCCATTTGTCAGCAGCACGACCCAGATTACCGTCAAGGGATAGGCCTCCCAGCCTAATTCGAATGACCTCCAGAACGGTATGTAGAGATTGATAATATGAAAGTCAAAAGCTATCAATATAAGAGCAGCAGCAATCTGCGCCAGAAGCTTTATATAAAACCTCAGGTCAATGAAGTCATCAATCAGCCCGGAAATAAATATCACGCTTGAGCTGAGAAGGAAAGCAAGAAAGAACGACTCTCCTCCAAACATTGCCTCCCGACAATATACGCCGATCATGGAAAAGACTATCCAGAATGTCGCGAATATAGCGGCTCCTCCCAGAAACGGAGTTGGACTGCTATGAATCTTCCGGCCATTTGGATAATCATAGATTTTCTTCATGCGAGACAGTTTAATCAGAACGAATGTCAATCCGTTTGATAGAACAAAGGCTGAAATCAAGAGAAGAATACTAATGCCGAATATTTCGGGACATTCCTGCATAGGCTATGATAATCTGAAAAATAAAATTAACGGTCAACATAAAAAAGAGCCCCAGGTTAGAGAGGATTTTGCGTGGGTACCATTTCAAAAAGTATTCCATGGCCGAGCGGTGGTGATGCCTGATCCGCCTGGCGGCACTTCTCGAGGATGCCTGAAAGCGATGGATGATTTCGGCCTCGGGCACATAATAACAATATCTACCTTCACGGTTCAACCTCAGACATAAATCGGTGTCCTCGAAGTAAAGAAAAAAACGCTCGTCAAAGCCACCTACCAGCTCGAAATCCTCTTTGCGGATTAGCATGGCAGTTGCGGCTATGGCATCAACACGGGTCATCTCCGCAAAATCCTCCAGGGTATATGTGCGCGCATATTTATCTAGACCCGGTATCCTGCTCAAAAGAGAGCCGCGTGAAAATATAATATTTTTGTGATCAGGAAAATTCCGACAGACTGAATGGAAATTGCCGTGAATATCTACTGTTTTCGGTGTCACTGCAGCGGCATTCGGGTCCTTTGCCATAGCGTCTTTCAGGACCCCCATAATGGGCATGGTCAACTCACAATCTGAATTGAGAAACCAGAGATACTCTCCATCCGATTTTTGTGCTCCCTGATTGGCGGCTCGGGCGAAGCCAATATTATTTTCGTTCTTGATTAAGGAGACATCCGGATAGTCGGCCTGGAAATCCTGAATAGAGGAATCATTAGAAGCATTGTCTATCAGAATAATATCAAAATCATCTTCCTGACAGTATTCATGTACCGAGGCGAGAAGTTTCGATGTCAGTTCCGGGGTATTGTAATTAATAATTATAATGCTGGTCAGGCCGGGAGTCATTTTATTTTACCAAAGAGCGACCATAATCTCAGCCGCCACACCATCCAGATCGCCTCGCGGACAATCTTCTTGGACATTTTGGATTTACCCTGTACTCTATCGGTGAAGATGATTGGAATCTCTTTGATTTTGAAGCCTTTTTTATGGGCCCGGAAGCTCATTTCGATCTGGAATGAATAACCGTTGGAGCGGACCTCATCAAGATTGATGGCTTCGAGGACCTCACGCCGAAAACACTTGAAGCCGCCCGTGGCGTCACGAAGCGGCAGGCCGGTCACTATCCTGGTGTAGACATTGGCGTAGTAAGACAAAAGCAGCCGGCTCATAGGCCAGTTGATAACATTCACTCCGGAAATATAACGCGACCCCAGAACCAGGTCGTTGTCCTTGATAGCTTCCAAGAAATAAGGCAGGTATTTGGGATCATGCGAAAAATCGGCATCCATCTCAAAAATATAATCGAAATCAGATTTGAGGGCATGCTTGAATCCGGCGATATAGGCCTGACCGAGTCCCTCTTTTTTATCCCGATGCAGGACCTCGACTCGCGGATTATTTTCCGCCATCTTATCGGCAAGTTCCCCGGTGCCGTCGGGTGAGCTGTCATCAGCGATTAAAACATGCAGGCGCTCATCCTGACCCAGCACAGCCCTGATAATCTCTTCCACATTTTCCCGCTCATTATAAGTGGGAATTATTACGCAGCCTTTTTCACTCAACTGTCTTCTCCTCTACTCTGCGGCGCCTGAATAAGCTAAAGGCGAGCACCAAAACAACAAAAGCCGAACTTGCCAAAGTCACAGTACGCGAGTTATTGTAAACCTCCGACTCATATCTAAATACAATTTCATGTTCGCCCGCCGGGACAACCACTCCTCTGAAGGCCGCGTTTGCAAGCAATACCTCGGTCTTCTGCCCGTTCACATAGGCTTTCCAAGCGGGATAATAGCATCCTGCAAGGTACACAATACCATCACTGTTCGTGTTGACATTTACCACAACCTCATCCATATCGAATGAGACTACCTCGACATATTCGC
>JAABVY010000369.1 GCA_011777135.1 Candidatus Zixiibacteriota bacterium
GCCCAATGGGAGCAGGTAAGAGACTATAACTGGTCGATAAACTGGATATATTTTGCAGCCTCGATTATTGTTCTCTGGATTGGCCTTTTTACCAAGAGCGCCTCACTCAAATTGATACTCTCGTCTTTCAATGTTGAGCTGCCGATATTGCGGGCATTCCGAATAATGTACCTCTCGAATCTGGGGAGGTATGTGCCGGGCAAGGTGGTGCAGTTTGTTGGAATTATGTATCTCGCAAAGCAGGAGGGTATAAAGGAAGATGTCGCTCTCACGTCATTTTTTCTTTATCAGATATTTGATACCTGCTCGGGAATATTTGTGGTCTTGCTTTCCTTCTTCCTTTTAGGTCTTTCTTATGACAGCATTTCACAATACCTGCCGGTAATTATAATATTGATTGCCCTGATTGTCTTCACTTTGGTTATTATTATGCGGCCGCAATATTTGTCACGGGTAATGAATTTTATCCGGCTTCGCTTCAGAAGGCCGTTAGTAGAGTTTAAACTTCAAAAAAGTATTGGCTTAAAACTGCTATTTATATATTTTGGCGTTTGGATAATTTTTGGAGCATCTTTCTACCTGTTTATCCAGGCAGTTACCGAGGCTCCTCCAGATTATTTTATCGAGTCGTGCTTTATATATACAGCCTCCTACCTGATCGGGTATTGGGCGCTGTTTGCGCCGGGAGGAATCGGGGTACGGGAGGGAGTGATGGGTGCGCTCCTGTATGAACTGGGAGGATTTGTTGAATCAGTGGCCTATGTTGTCGGGCTCGCCTCAAGGCTCTGGTTTATGATAGGCGAGGTGACAATAACAATATGGGCGCTGTTAGTGAGGTCTAAAAGAGAAAATGGCTAAGAAAAAAAAGAAAAAATTAAGTGTTCAGGCCCCCAAAACACAACCGATTGTCCAGCCGGGGGGGCTTGAGAATGTCTTGAAAAGCAGATATTACGTTCTCTATTATGCGGCTTTCATCTTCACCCTGACAATCATATTGTTTAATGATTTTGTATTCTCGAACAAGATGCTTTTCTCCTCGGACTTCATCAACGCCAGCTGTTATTTCCGTGAGTTCTGGAAGGAACATCTGGACTTCCCCTTTGGAATTCCGCTCTGGAGCCCGATGATATTCGGGGGCATGCCCTTTGTGGATGCCTTTCACTCCGATATTTTCTATCCCGTGACTTATCCCATCAAGCTGGCCATGTCCATTCCAAGGGCATTCGGATGGTCTTTGATTATACATGTCTTTCTCTCCGGTCTCTTCATGTATGCCTGCGCCAGGACCTTTAAGCTCTCCAAGCTGGCCTCGTCATTTGCGGGAATATTCTACATGTTCGCGCCGTACCTTGTATCACTGGTGCAGCCGGGACATGACGGCAAGATGTATGTCGCCGCATTATTCCCGTTGGCTATGCTGTTTCTGGAGCGCGCAATGAACGACCACAAATTTCTCGATTTCACCCTGCTGGGAGCGATTGTCGGTTTGATTATCTTAACGCCTCATCCTCAGATGTCATACTTCATGCTCTGGGCAGTAGGGTTTTACTTTGCTTTCCGGATCATTTTTAAACTGATAGAAACGAAAAATATAATCACTGTCATCAAGCCCGGTATTTTATTNNTTTTATTTGTGATGGCGATCCTGCTGGGTCTTTGTATCTCGGCTATCCAATTCTATCCAGCATACCGTTATGTGAAAGAATTTTCTCCCCGTGCTATTGAGGAAGAGGAAACCGAGATGGACGAGATTCAGCGGTATGAATATGCCACCAGCTGGTCGATGAATTCAGGTGAACTTGTTTCGCAGTTTATCCCGAATTTCATCGGCAACAATGCCACCAAGTTCACCGCGAATGGCGAAGTCCAGCCCACATATTGGGGCAAGAACTTCTTTAAAGATAATTCCGAGTACATTGGCATCCTGCCGACATTTCTGGGACTGATTGCAATAATATTCGTGCGCAACAAGCGGACCTGGTTTTTCCTGGGATTGGGGGCATTTGCCTTGATATATGCACTCGGAGGGTCGACACCCTTATACAGGATATTCTATCACCTGATCCCGAATGTCAAACATCTCCGGGCGCCTTCGATGATCATGTTCATCTTCTCATTCTCTTTCTGCCTCCTGGCCGGCTTTGGTCTAGACTATATCCGCAAACAGCTCCCCCGGGTATCTGATGTTGCCCGGAAAAAAGTATTTCTTTTTTCAGCTATTGCTGCCGGCCTTTATGTATTCCTGGCGCTGATATTCACGGTGGCCGGGAAGGGCATAATCAGGACATTTGTTTCGATATTTAATCCCGATGCACCCGAAGCGATGTTGGAATACAGGGCCTTTCCAAATCTTGGTGATGTAGTGATCGGACTATGGATCCTGGCTGCGATTTTTGTTCTGGCATATCTCATCATTAAGGCCTACGGCAACAGGACCATTGGACTATGGGCCCTGGGCATCATAGTGTTTTTCGGCATTGTCGATGTCTGGAGAATGGATTTCAAATTTATTACCACTACCAATCCAGGGCAGTATTTTGCGACCAATAATGTAGTGTCTATGATGAGTGATACCGATAAGCCCTATGTTGACCGCCTGCTTGATGCTGATCGGGGAGTGCTTCGCAACTCCAACTACTTCGCCTATCATGACATTCCTATGATGTTTGGATATCATGGCAACCAGATGAAGATTTACGACCAGTACTGGTTCAGGCAGGGAAAATCGAACGATCATTCCTTCATCTATCGAATCGAGAGCGATCCCCAGCAGGGCAACCGCGGAAATATGGTCTGGCTCAATATGTCCTTCATAGGTATGGCCGGAGTAAAATATCTGGTTACAGATTACATGACGGACCTGGGACTTTACAGTGACAGCCTTACCCGGATTTCAGACAATAGTGATATTCAGGCCGATGGTTTGATCCTGTACCAGTTTCCCGATAACTTCAAGAGGGTACGGCTCTATCACGATTATATTGTGCATGAGGATCATGAGGATGCACTGAATTATATGCGCAGGTTTGAGCATGACTGGACAAAGCAGGTCATTCTGGAAAAAGAACCCGGCTTTGTGGGCGACTCTGCCGCCGTTACTTCGGGCGAATATGTCGAGGTAGTCTCATTCGATATGGATGAGGTTGTGGTAAATGTCAACACGAACAGTGATGGTATTGTGTACTTTGCAGGATGCTATTATCCCGCTTGGAAAGCCTATGTGAACGGGCAGAAGACCGAAGTATTGCTTGCAAACGCAGCCTTCAAAGGAGTTGTGG
>JAABVY010000021.1:0-9265 GCA_011777135.1 Candidatus Zixiibacteriota bacterium
CCACAACATAACTGTTATCGACATCCATATCCACAGATACGTCCTCAAATCCCAGATTGGCCATATCAGATATTACTACTATATCCGGAGGAACAGGCACTCCAGCAGCAGTAATGATCACTGCATTGATCTCTCTATCAGAATTATTCTGATTGATCCATGCCAATACATAGAATCCAAAATAAGGATTTACCGAAAGGTCAAAGCCGATCTGCTGATTTACAGATGTATCCACAGGGATCAGCATATTATCGCCTACCGGCGTGCCCTCCGTGCTATATGGCTGAAACTTGATATAAGTTTTGGCTTCCGTTTCAATCAACCATGCGATCAAGAAGCTTTCATCATTGGCTACAGCAACCCGTGGATTTGAACAAGGAAGGGTTTCCTGATTTACCTGAAAATTCATACCGAGGGGGCTCCCGGAACCATCATACAGTTGCGCGAAAATGTCATCGACACCATTCCTTCTGTCTCTCCAGACAATCACGGTCTTTCCTGAGGGAGCAATGTCGCAATCAGGCTCGGCCTGCAAAACGGCAGTTCCTGTGGGATCGTCATTGACCAGAAAATTACTTCCGATTTTTTGTCCACTGGCTCCAATCCGTTGACCAAAAATATTGATACCAGTAAGTCCACCGGATAATCTCCCGTCAACCCAGCTGACAATAGCGAGCCCGTTTGTGGCAGACCCGATTGAGGGATCATCCTGAAGCACCTTGCCGACATCATCATTAATCTTCATATNNGCCGAATCCATCCCCTCGCTGGAAGAAAATATCTCCGTCATCATTTCTCATATCTGTCCAGACCACACCAAAATCATCCCCGGCCATCCGCACTATATCTGAATGAACCTGCTGCGCGCCTGTCGCGCCTGTGGTCAACTTAAAATTACTTCCTGACAGGGAAAAATCACTATTTAAAATCTGACCATAAATATCAAGGAATGCCGAACGAGTATCGGTAAAGCTGATAAAGACCGAGCCATCAGTACGGAAGACGGCATTGGGGCTGAATCTTTCCCCCAAAACCAAACCATCAGATACAGTAAAATTACCGCCGCTTATTTTCCCGGTTGCATCGAAGACCTGGGCAAATATCTCGGACCTGACGCCAATATTGGCCCATACCGCCAGCAAGCTGCCCCCGGGATTTTGCGCGAAATATAGATCAAAAGCCTCGTTGCCTGTTCCCTCGCTGACCGGAACATTGCTCTCTATTTTATTTCCATTCCCATCCAGAATCTGAGAAAATATATTCTGATCGCCGTCGCGTGAATCGCTCCAACCAACCAGGTAACCTTCGGCACCGAGACTCGCCATTGCGGGGCCAAACTGATTATCAGCCTGGTTCACCAGATCGGCGACATTTATCGGTATTCCTGTCGGTAATGCCTCGGAATCGTATAGAAGGAGAAACACATTGCTGCCGGAGATACTGATTTCTTCCCAGACGACAGCAAACTGACCGCTCGTACCGGCAGCCACACCCGGTGACCAAAAAAACTTACCGGGGTCATCCGGACTGACCTGAAAATTAGGCCCCGAGGCGGAAAGATCCGTATTATAAATCTGGCCAAAAATAGCTGATTCCAGACGCGTATCCTCCCAGACCACAACTACGCGGCCATCGCTCAGGAATGCCGCATCCGGAAACGAAGTAACGTTCTCCCCGATGTTGTCATTGACCTGCTTGACATCAATCAACGGCGCAAAAGTGGAGTCATAGGCGCGCAGCATCAAATTGCCGCTCTCATTAACCCAGACCGCAATTATGAAACCATCCGAACTGAATGCAAAATCAATCATCTGATCGGATAAAAAGTTATTATCAGAAACAAGCAAGTTGTCTGGCCCGGAAGTGAGCCCATCCGGGGAAACTACCTGCCCGAATATATCGAAGTCGCCGTTCCTATTATCCTCCCAGCCCGCGAGGACCCGTCCCTCGCTCATCAGACTCAGCGCTGAGAATTGATGCTTAAAACGGTCGATGGATATTTCTTCGCTGATCTGTATATCCTCGAATAACGATATTGCCCCATAATCATGATCTTTTTTTGAATCAAGAACGTCAACATTAATGGGGTGATCATTTACTCGAGCGTCATGGCGCAGGATGTGTTTCTCGAGGCCGGAGCCTATCTCCGCGACGCCCTCAGGTATTAACATAAACATGAAAGCCGCAATAATTACGAGTATCACTTTTTTCATAATCACCTCTTGGTTTCTTCTCCTGTATAATTCTGCAAACCTTATGCCTTTTAGAATAATAAAATAAGATACATACATTTGACAAAAAAGCAATTACGGGTTTCACTTTGAAGCGATAAAAATCGTCCATCTCCATCAATGGTTAAAAGACTGGAAATAACTGGAGCGCCAGGGCCATCAGCGTGCTGTATGCTTTTTATACAGTGAGAATATGATTAGGCTTCCCATGCACCTGAGTGCACTATAATTCACACTGCCTGTATTTCGATTCATATTATCACCCCAATTCCATAACAATATTAAATTTATCATAAATTACTAATCAGAAAATGATTGGAAGCCGATAATAATATCAGGAGCTTTATGGTGAAGTTTGATGCCCCTTTCAAAGGGATGAGAGTTAACCTGGCGAGATTGTAAGACAGTGCCAAGAAGCTTCAGGATATTGAGAGGGCCGATTTGCCGCACGATGTGATCATGTGATCATCTCAGAGAAAGGCCAAAGTGCCAATATTGCGGCATCGAAGAGGGCCGACAGAATGTAATAAATATTTTTGGTATCCTGGTGTAGCATACGGCCTGATAAGAGGGCATGATGGGGAAATCTTCCGGATAAAGCTCCACCGCTAAACTTATTCTTTCCTATAAGACTCACTCCCGGACCAGGGAGTGAGTTTTTTTGTGTGGATGTCAGCGAATATTTTCGGGCTGGTATGGTTGTTTTATATGGCGGCTTCGTCCCAGTACCATTGTAAGACATCCAACCAGCAGGAACAGGCCGCCTATAATCTCCCTGAATGTCGGTAATTGCTGGAGGAATATCAGTGCCAGAAAGATCACATATATCGGCTGGGTCTGGCTGATTACCGCCACCTTGGAAAGTTCCAGTCGCTTGAGCGCCATCATATAAAGCATGCGCGAAAGGATGGGGCCGAAAATTCCCAGCGCCAGTACTCCCGGCCAGACCCGCCCCAATCCCTCGAAGCTGAAATCGCCGCCTGCAAGGATGATCCAATACATCACGGACATCATCAGGTTACGGAGATATACCGCAATGATTGGCGGCACATGCCTAACCGCTTTCTTGGAGAAGAACTCCGTCAGCCCGAAAAAGAATGACCCTGCCAGCACCAGCCAGAAGCCATAAGTGTACTCCACTCTCAGGCTAAGACGCATTATCACCAGACCGCCGATGGAAAGTATGGCCCCCAGGGTTTCCATGCGATTGAATCTTTCCCCGAGGAAAATTATACCCATCAATATAGCGATCATTACTTCGGTTCGATTCAGGAACGCTCCCAGCGAGGGATCGATATTTTTTATGCCTGCCCAGAACAACCATATGGCCAGAAATGAGCTGGTGGTAAAAAGCAAAAGCCAGATCCAGCCCTCACGCTTGATGGCAAAGATCTTTTTCAGATTGTTAAAAGGGATATAGACTACGCTCATAATGATGGTCGCTATGGAAAAAATCATAGCGCTCAGCAGAAGCGCCGATATGCTTTCGAGGTTCCATTTACCGACGACTGTGGCGCAGGCAGCAAAAAAAGCTGACGAGAATGAGAAAACATATCCAATACCGGGAGCAGCATCAGGATTTGTCGGATTTTCTATCTCTGCAAAGTTCATAACCTATCTATACGCAAAATAACTGGACTTAAAGAGACTGTTTTGATTGCCTGTATCACACAAACAATAAGGCTATATAATAGTATGTGATGCCCGAAGCTTCAAGCGGAATATTGCATTCCCTGCCTTATCAGAGAAATGCGGGCTTAGCTTTCTCCTCTCAATCCAGCCAGACGCAGATAGACGCTCAGCTGTCCCCTATGGTGAATTTCATGGTCAAGATTGCCGCGCATTATTATCCACCATACAGATACCTTATCCCCGAAACGGGAATCGTAAATCTTTCTGGCCAGATGTTCACTGTCAAGCCTTTCAATCAGATCGGCCCTTTCCCTCCCGGTTGTTTCCAGCTGACTCAAGAGATCAATATATTCGTCACGATTAGAGATTTCGATTGCCCCCATTCTACCCAATATTGGGGCCAGATCTCCGACCTCCAGTTTCTTCAGGAGCCAACGGTCCGCCTCAATCAGGTGAAAGGCAATATCGGCAAAACTCATGCTTTCTTCCACAGGCCGCCAGTTCTCAAATCCAACCTCGACAGCTCTCAAGCGTTTCATCGAAGATTCACGCACTGCCCTTGAGAAAGCCGCCAGATTCTGGATGTCTATTGCTATCATGTTACAAATATAGCACTGAGTTAAATAGTAATTCAACAAATATTTTGAGGACACGATCTAATTCGGGTCTCTATCAGGAAAAAATAGCCGAGGATTACTTTACTGCCCAAGCTTATCAGACAGCCAGGAGATAATTTCCTCAGGGCCCCGCAGCTTTTTCTGCCAGTCAGGAGCAGGGTTGCGGAAATAGTAATCGTAGCGCAAAGTCACCACGCCATTGAGATCGTCATATTCATGATCGGCACCGAACATCTCTTTAAAGAAAATAGGATAATTCACACTATCCGACAGCTCAGACATTTCTTTCTCTTCGACATTATTAAGCACAGCCCCGACCAGTGCGACCTGATGCAGGAATATTTTGATGCGGTTATCACTCTCGGCCAGATTTTGGAAATACTCATCCCGGTATAATATCGGATAGTATTCCGCCCATTTTCGCAGAATCTCACGTTCCGGCCTGACTATCAGGACTCCGGCGTTGAAATAGGGACGTATTTCGATGCTGTCGGTCACAGTCATCATGGGAAACAGGGATGACTCAGCAACTCCGAGCATCTCGTAAATACGGGCCCAAAATGCATCGGGAGGCTCTGTATACGATGATGCGATCAGCTTATGCATAACCGGCTTGTAACCGAAATCGATGCCACTCGATAAAATGAATTCCGACGGTTCAGAGAGAATGACAGTATCATTATCCATCCAGACCAAAATTCGTCCTAGGCCCTCAGCTTCCTTCTCAGCCAGGGCCGAGGCAAATACTTTGCTGGAATAATAGAACCCCATGGCATCTTCAGGAGTCCGGCTGTTTTTTATCTTCACCCCCAACTCCGCAAACCTGGCTTTCAGGCCGTCACTTATCTCCGGAGTATATTGCGATACATAAACCCACACCGGAGCATCCTGATATTTCCCCGCAAAAGTACGGATGCTTTCCGCCAATACCAGGGCATTCTGCAGTCCATGTTCGCTTTCCGCAAATGTACCAAATATCACAGCTTTTCTACCTCCACCTGTGGGATTTATTAAAGATGAACGCGCCAGCAAGCAATCCCTGTTTACCTCGGCTGTAATTGTCCCGCTGATGATCATTATAAGCAGCGAAGCAACCGTAAAGATCTTAAGTCTCGTAACCAAAACTCCCAAGAACTTCCCTCCTCAAACAACAAAGACTAATTTATCTTCTTTATTACGAGAGATTTTCAAATTTGATTCATTTTATCGTTGAAGTTAAAACGCTTTTATCGACCTCAGCTAATTTCCGCATTTACTATCAATAATCTGCAATTAAATGCAGTTTTCCATATTATGTTGATTGCATATAGTTTGCGGGCTGAGTTGCATAACTTGTTATCTCGCAATATATAAGCGGCATCCATGACCCCCGGCACAGCAATTGCAGTAAATATGTTCAAATGAATTTTGAGATGTAGAGGTGAATATGAAAAGAGCTGTACAAGGTTTCACGCTGATTGAATTGACCATAATAGTAGTTATAGTGGCTGTCCTTTCCCTGCTGGCAATTCCACGTTTTATGACTTCGTCAACTCAGTCAAAACAGGCGGAAGCCCAGGGAATTTTGAAACAGATATATACTATGGAAAGGGCCTATTTCCAGGCTAATGACACCTATACAGAGAGTATGGATGATCTCGATATCGAGATTCTGCCGAACACACGATATGCGTACAGCATTTCATCTGATGGGCTTTCATTCACTGCCACTGCTCATTGCGCCGCCCCCGGACTTGACGGCGATGTCACCCCTGACACATGGATTATCGATGATAGCGGTGTGATGCAATGTACTTCGAATGATGCTGATAACTGAGGTGACTTGGAGTAACCGGAGAAAGCCTGGAACATATATAATGCCGGGCTTTTTCTTTTTATAGAACGTGTGACCTGTAATCCTTTCTTATCAGTGATGCTCTAACATCAACTCTATCAATACTAACCCCTGAATGCCCATCTAATTATGCTGGAAATTTTCGGAGGTGTTCCCTGAAGGAGAATCCCCACTCTAAATATTCTACCGCCTGCCCAGATTGCGAAAATTGTAAACAGTATCACTCCTACCAATCCCACCCACGGCTGCCAGGCGGGGATGTCTACGGGCGATGCTATTCGCAGGAGCATTAGCATGGGCGTAGAAAGCGGAAACAAGGAGATCCACGTCGAAAACCCTGTGGTCGGTTCCTGGAGCACGGGCATAAATACGAACCACGATATTATCAATGGCATGATTGCCGGAAATGTCAAAGACTGAGCATCCTTGGCATTATTGCAAGCTGAACCCAGGGCGGCAAATAAAGACCCGTACATAATGATCGCAAGTATCATGTAAGCGAAAAGCCAGGGCAGTACGTGATACGGTATATAATCTCCCAATCCCAGATACCTTATAGTGGCAACTCCTCCGCCGACATAGACTGCAGCCGCGGTGAGCGAAAGAGCAATGGCGCCGAATACTTTCCCGGCCATGAATTGGAACGGCGTCACCGATCCCAGCAGTACTTCGGCAATTTTCTGGGTCTTTTCCTCCATTACCGCGCTTAAAAGCGGAAGAGCAGTCATCATCAACATCAGGTACATTAGCATCAGTATAGCTATCGGTACCATTATCAATTCGGCCCTACTACTTCGCTTGGCCGCCAGTATCTCGCCTGTAGCTTCGTCCACAGAGACCAGCCCCAGGCTTTCAACGTTACGCCAGCTCAGGATACTGCTCACCTGTGTCTCATCAACTCCCGATTCCATCAGACGCAGTTTGCGGAGGTAATTGTTGATCGGATATACCACCCAGCTTCGAATATTATCCAGGGCTGCATTCTTTCCATAATACTTGATCGAACTTCGCTCCTCGTTTCCATCCGGGTATAAGACATCCGGACCTATTTCAAGAAAGGCATACAGCCCCCCGTTCCGCACCATGTTGGAAAGCTCCAGGCGCTGCTTATGAGGATCCCTGTCATTCGGGGGCATACTTTCAAATATATAAGCAGGCCTGATCTTATTCCCCTGCTCGTCATATACAGCCTCCGAATTTCTTTCGGCAGCGGCTCTCATGATTACATCTGCCAAAATTCCCGAGCGGTCGACAACGGCGATACGCTTATCGGTGGTATCCACACGATCCTTCAGAAGCATATAGGCAATACCGCTTCCACTGAAGAAGATCGGTGCAATCAACAGTCCTATAATGAATCCCTTGGTCCGGATTGTTGTCAGGTATTCGCGCCTGACCAGCCAGAGTATCTTACGCATCTTCCTCCCTCAGGGCCTCACGCCCGGCAATCCGAACAAAAATATCATGCAGGGATGATTTGCTTACATCGAAACTTTTAACACGCGTCCGTGACATTATCTGCGTGATAATATCCTGCGGATCGATCCCCTTTTTCAGCCGCAGCTCCTGAAGTTTACCAAAATTCCTAATCTGCTCTATACCATCGATACTATCAATAACAGAATTCCCATTCTCGGCATTAATCCGAACGGTGTCATTGCTGTATTGCGCCTGAATCGATTCCAGCGTACCATCCAGGACTTTCTCCCCCTGGCATATCATAAAAATAAAGTCGCACATCTTCTCGGCCATGTTCATGTCATGCGTGCTGAATATTATAGTCGTGCCCTTGTCACGGATTTCGAGTACCGCCTCACGGATCACGTCGAGATTGACCGGGTCAAGGCCGGTGAAGGGCTCATCCAGTATCAACAGCTCCGGAGCGGTCAGAATTGCGACTATAAATTGCAGCTTCTGGCTCATCCCCTTGCTGAGTGTCTCGACTTTTCGGTCGGCCCAATCCTGAAGATCAAATCTCTCCAGCCAGGCATCCGCTTCCTTTTTCAGATTATCAGACTTCTTCAATCCGGCATAGAAAATCAGCGACTCCCGCACTTTCATATTTTTGTAAAGCCCGCGTTCCTCGGGAAGATAGCCGATACGGTCAGAGGCGCTGCCCGTGCGTCTTTCCCCGAATACTTTTATTATGCCGCTGTCGGGATAGAGAATATTCATTATCATCCGGAGTGTGGTCGTCTTCCCCGAGCCGTTCGGGCCGATAAAACCATAAATGCTGTTCTCGGGAACATTCAGGCTGAGATTATCCACCGCTGTATGCTTCCCGAAGGTCTTGGTTACATCAACTATTTCGATTACATCCATACTGGTTCTGCTTCTGCCCTTTTTTATAGGAATAACAATCCTTCAATCATACGGAGAATTTAATCTCAGGTTACATATTTCACAACTGCAAAATCCTGAATTTTCTTCCCGAGCCAGTTTTTTCTTAATGGTTGACATATCGGATGACGATATTATTTTAGGTTTGTTGAACGGAATATCATAGCGAGGGACGCCATGAAAACGGCTCTACATATTCTTTTAGCCATCTTAATAAAATTTCTATTGCCTAACGAGGCCCCTGCGCAAGGGATCACGTTTACTTTCAATCCACCGGATTCGGCTGCCGGGACCGAATACATTTCTGAAATCGAAACCACGACCTTCATGTTTGAGGAGGAAACCACAAGAACAAATGCGCAAGCTTCATTTCTATTTGAAAAGACAGATACCGCCTATATTTTGACGTCAATCCTGGAGCAATCGCAATCCCTCAGAAACGGCGAGGAAGTTGAGAATTATGAGTTCGACGCTTTGGTAGGCCTTCCGTTTATACTGCTATTAGATACAGATGGACGCCTCGATTCAATAATAGGATATGAGGCCATACGGGATTCAATAACGAAAAAGGATCCCACGGGGTACTCTCAATATGCACCTGAGTCACACGA
>JAABVY010000021.1:9294-10740 GCA_011777135.1 Candidatus Zixiibacteriota bacterium
AGCAATATAGAATATACCGAAATCAATTCCAAGACGATAACCTTCACCGAGCCCATAGAATATAATGAAACCGAATGTGTCCTGATCAAATTTGAGCATTCCATAGACCTGGAATTCACTGATTATTACGAAGAAGCTCTTGGTAAGATGCTTTTTGAAAGTGAAGAACCAACCGAGTATTTTGAATTGCTGGGCGGCTCTGCCAGCATGAAGGGCAAATGGATTCTCGATCCGGCTACCATGCTCTACTATTACGAACATGAAGAAAGAACCGAGACCGTGCAGATCAAAGTTTACGGCGGTATGGAAGTCTCGATACAGACGGAGACGATCAGCGAAACACGCACCAAATACGAAAACAAAGATTAGCCGTCTTTTTCCGTAATGCGAAATCATCCCAAGACAAGTCATTCTGAGGGAGTCCCGACCATGGTCGAGGACGACCGTGAGAATCTCTATGACCATTGAATCATGTGATTTATGAGATCATCACGTCGCTCAGGCCCAAGGGCTTTCGCTCCTCATGATGACGAGGATCTTTTGTGGCGCGGGGGTCTTGAGCCCGATTTATCGGGATTGCGACCCCGCGCCAAGGCACAAACGATGAATTTGCCCAAGGACACAACTTTGTACCCCGCCTAACAGGTGGGTTCATTCCGCTCACCTGCGACATCCATTTCAAACAGTGCATTCGGATTATGATCCTCTTTCACAAAATTTTCAATTGGATTTATTGCAGATCATAAACCGCAGCATAGCAGGTGGAATTTAAACCCAAATTTCATGTGGGGTACCAAGGGTGCCTGCAAATGGTGTCATTCACTACAGAGTTAGGCTCCCTATAATTTTATTGCGAAAATGGTGACAATGTCAGTCTATGATTTTCCGTTCCATCTGTTCTAATTGCCCATAATGAACCATCGTTATCGTCACTATGTGTATAAACCACCCATTCTCCATTTGGTGAAAATGCAGGATAGTTAGCATTATCCTTAACAAGCCNNTTCATAATCCATATCTTGGTGTATTCTCCATGGATTTGCTGCGAAAAGCAAATTTGTCCCGTCTTAAAACATATGTCAATCTCATATTTCCAGGAAGGGGTATCGGTCAGTTTCTCAATCACATTTCCAAGTGTATCAACCTTTATTATCTGCGGGGCTCCNNTATCAATCTTTATTATCTGCGGAGCTCCCTCATATTCGTATGATATCACGGCTAAATGGTCGCCATCTCCAAACCACACGGGCCGTTCATAATATGTAGGCATCCTATATGTATCTCCGGTACTGAGTCTCTCGATGAAAACTCCTCTTTTTTCTCCTTTCAATTTATGATAAGCTATACGATCCCCATCGGGGCACCAGTCGGGGGAAAAAGTATCTTCATCAGTAATAGCCCGGTAGATACTGTCACCTATTAAATCAAAAAAATAAAGAGTCCTGT
>JAABVY010000064.1:0-240 GCA_011777135.1 Candidatus Zixiibacteriota bacterium
TTGCAGAATATCGGATATGATGCCTTGGATTATGCGAATGTTGGCCCATTTTTCGATACTTTGTACGATTTAGGTCTTCTTGTAGAAAAAGCTAAGAAAAGAAATTTGTACTCCAACGCTCTACAAATTTGATAGACACATAAAAGACCCGCCACGGTAAAATTCATGCCACAGCAAATCAAGGAATGAAACTCAGACTGATAAATTAACATGCCAAAGCAGCCCTGGTACAAAGACGCT
>JAABVY010000064.1:370-1761 GCA_011777135.1 Candidatus Zixiibacteriota bacterium
CTCAAAGATGATGGTTACGATATCGCAGATTATTACGGCGTCCACTCAGATTATGGGAATTTGCAGGATTTTAAAGCTTTAATTGATGAAGCTCATCACCGGGGATTAAAGGTAATCTCCGACCTTGTACTTAATCACACGTCGGATCAACATCCGTGGTTCCAGGAAGCCCGAAAAGATCGCAATTCCCCATATCACGACTACTATGTGTGGTCTGATGTAGATACCCGCTATCAGGAAGCCCGAATCATCTTCCTGGACACTGAATCATCCAACTGGACATGGGATGAAGTCGCTCAGCAGTATTACTGGCACCGGTTTTTCTCCTCCCAACCGGATCTCAATTTTGACAATCCGGCAGTGATAAAGGAAATGAAACAAATCGCCAAGTTTTGGCTGGATATGGGGATTGATGGTTTTCGGGCGGATGCGGTTCCATACCTCTACGAGCGTGAGGGAACAAACTGCGAAAATTTACCAGAAACCCACGATTTCCTGAAAGAACTCCGTTCGATGATGGACGAGGAATATCCAGAAAAAATTCTTTTATGTGAAGCCAATCAGTGGCCAGAGGACGTTCGTGCATATTTTGGGGATGGTGACGAATTCCATATGGCATTCCATTTTCCCATCATGCCGAGAATCTATATGTCCATCCGTAAAGAGGATGTCACCGATATGGTTAATATCCTCAACCGGACACCAACAATACCAGAGAATTGTCAGTGGGTGACTTTCTTACGCAACCATGATGAATTAACACTGGAAATGGTCACGGAAGACGATCGTCAGTGGATGTGGCATGAGTATGCGCCTCACCCCAGGATGCGTCTGAATCTGGGGATCCGCCGCCGTCTTGCCCCCTTGCTCGACAATGACCAGAGGAAGATCGAACTGGCATACAGTATTTTATTCACTCTCCCCGGCTCTCCCATCATTTACTACGGTGATGAAATCGGTATGGGTGACAATATATGGTTGAACGATCGCGATGGGGTTCGTACCCCGATGCAATGGGACAGCAATGAAAGTGCCGGGTTCTCTCGCGCGGAATCGGGAAAATTCTATTCTCCGGTGATTTCAACCAAGGAGTATTCGCCAGAAATTGTCAATGTTGCGGCTAATCAATCCAACCCCGATTCACTGTATAACACGATCAAACACATGATTTCTGTAAGACGGCAACATCAGGTTTTCAATTCCAGCCATATTACCTGGTTAGATGCAAATTCCAAGAAAATCGCTTCCTATATGCGTTATTTTGAAAATGAAAGACTGCTGATAATCCAAAATCTGAGCGATCAACAAATCGAGGCGAGGGTATCTATACCAGAATTTGATGAGCACACTCTTGTCAACATCCTCGACTCTAACTCAGAATATCAAGTAAT
>JAABVY010000064.1:1862-2023 GCA_011777135.1 Candidatus Zixiibacteriota bacterium
TCCTGGCTATCGGAGAAATCCTGGTTGATTTTATTTCGATCGAAGAGGCTGAATCCCTGAGAGACGCTCAAACCTTCCGGAAGTTCCAGGGTGGATCACCTGCGAACATAGCCGTGAATGTTGCCAAACTGGGAGGTGCATCTGCAGTAATCGCCAAGACC
>JAABVY010000283.1 GCA_011777135.1 Candidatus Zixiibacteriota bacterium
GGTAAACCAAGTGAGGGCAGTAATCGATGAGCATCAGAAATGGGTCGATGTCTATCAGTTAATGATCGATCACGCCGAATATATAAAAGATTCGCTCATGCATAGAAGGCCGACTCAAAGTGATTCAATCTGACGTCATTTTTAATCCGGCTGTAGGCGATAACATCGAATCTGAAATCACATCCGGTGACATCATGATCCTGAATATACCCCTGGGCGGCGGCGATCAGGTTTTTCTGTTTTGATTCCGTGACCCAGCTTTGTGGCTCGCCGAATTTATCGCTTCTTGCAGCTTTGACCTCCACAAAAACAATGGTATTTTCGTTCCTGCAGATTAAGTCGATCTCCTTATGGCCATATTGATAGCTGCGCTCAAGAATCTCATAGCCTTTATTTTCAAGAAAATTTGCCGCCAGATTCTCGGCTTCTGTTCCGAAGGACCTTCTATTCCTTTTCCTCAAGGATCAGACTCTCCTGGATATATTCTGTGTAGTCCATACGGAAGCTCTGGCGGTGATAGACTGAGGTGCCGTATCTGATGATTGCCCCCCGGTGAGCTTTTGTGGCATAACCCCTGTTCTGTTTGAACCTGTATTGCGGGCAGTGATGATCTATCAAATCCATAATTCTGTCGCGAGTAACTTTGGCCAGGATTGAGGCAGCCGCTATGCATGTGGATCTGAGATCACCCTTTATCAGCGACTGCTGGGGAATATCCGTATCAGGTATTTTCTTGTTTCCATCGACCAGTATTACCTGGGGCTGAATCTCGAGGTTTTGAAGTGCGATCCGCATTCCCAGTATCGATGCCTGGTAGATATTGATCTTATCAATTACAGATTGATGTACTGATACGATTTTATAATCCAGAGCCTTTTTCGTAATATAATCGAAAAGCTTTTCACGTTTTTCGGGCAAGATTTTCTTGCAGTCGTTGATGCCGTTGGTACGGAACTTCACAGGGAGCATTACTGCGGCGCATACCACCGGACCGGCCAGGGGACCAATCCCGGATTCGTCAACGCCAGCAATATATTCTATTCCCTCTCGCCTTAGCTGGTTTTCTATCCGTTGACTAGCCTTCATTTGAAGGCTATTTAAAAAAGTTAAATTCATGCAGCAAGAAAATACTTGAAGTCGCATCCTTAATTTTGTCATAATTTCTACTTCATTCCAAGGCAGAAGTTTGTGGAAAAACAAAATTGCCCGCGTACATAGTCGAAACTTATTCTGTTAATCAGGGACGCGAATGGTCGGGAATCAATTTAATTCGATTGTTTCTCTCGGCAATGAATACTCCCCCCAGAACTATAATTCCGCCAGCTACAAAATTGCGGGTCAGCTGCTCGGACAGAAATATGTAAGACAGGATCGTTGCCAGGAGCGGCTGCAGGAAGATGAACACGCTCAGCTTGGAAGCCTCCAGGTATTTCAATGCCCAGAACCATAAGGGATAAGCAATGCCCGAGGTTATAACTGCGGTGTATAAAAGCGCCATCCAGGGAAGGAAATCGACATGACCAAAGTCGAAAGTAAGTGTATTATAAGCGCCGATAGGAATAAATAGTATTGTGCCGTAGGTCATTGTATAGGTTATGGCCAGAATTGAACCGAGTTTGGCAACCAGGCTCTTTCCGAAAACTGTGTAAAGAGCCCATGCGATCACACCTACAAAAATTATCAGGTCGCCCTTCACAAATTCCGGTTCAATCGTAATCTGCCGATCTGAAAGCACAATCACCACCCCGGCAAATGCCAGGATGATTCCCAGCATCTTACTTATTCTGAATTTCTCTTTTAAAAGTGGTATGGCGAACAGATAGACGAGCACAGGTGTCATGCCGTACATGAGCGCGGCATGACCGGGAGTCGTGAATTGCAATCCATAAAAAAGCAGGCCCTGGTTGCAGGGTATAGCCAGGAATCCCAGGCCCGCTATCCACAGCCAGTGCTTTTTATCCGGGATGATCTTTCTACCCTGTATGAATAGGAATATATTGAGGATTATTATTGAGATTACGAACCTGGTTATTCCCAGTGTAAGCGGGTCAAAATCACGCAGGGCTATTTTCAGGAAGAGAGGAGTGGCGGCAAATACCAGCTGCCCGAAAAGAATAATAGAGTATAGTCTAACGGAAGACATATCTGCAAATACCGCTGGCTCTTTAAAATATTTTCCGGGCTAAATAATGCTTTTTATATATCCGCCGTCAATCTGTACCGCAGTCCCGGTAATATAGGCGGCCTGCTCTGATGCCAGAAAAGCAATCAGGTTGGCTGGCTCCGCCGGCTCGGCGAGACGATTCATAGGGATCGAACGCTCCCAAGATGTAAATAACTGCTTTACCGTAAATTTGGATTTCTTAGCTAGTCCCGAGGCAAAATCCTTAAGGCGGTCAGTGGCGGTGAAGCCGGGGCAAATCGAATTGACAGTAATATTGTATTTGGCCATTTCATTTGATAGAGATTTAGTAAATCCCAAAACACCCGCCCTCACGGTGTTGGACAAAATCAGGTCATCCAGCGGCTGCTTGGCGGAAATAGAGGTTATGGCTATAATCCGTCCCCATTTGCGTTTCTTCATTCCCGGCACCGCAAGTCTGCACATGTTTATGGTGGATTTGAGATTAAGTTCTATGGCCCACGAAAAATCACGCTCGGTGAGCTTCTCAAATGTCCCCTGGGGCGGGCCGCCCGCATTACATACGAGAATGTCCACTTTCTTCAAGTATTTTTCGGCCGTCTTAAATAATTTTTCAAGGTCTTTCGATGAGGTAACATCACACTTGACCGGCAGCACTTCCTGCCCGCTTTTCTCCTGAATGTCTTTGGCCGCCTTATTCAAGGCGTCGTTATTGCGGCTGCAGATTACGACCTTGGCGCCCTCCTCGGCAAACTTCTGGGCCACGGCCTTACCGATTCCTTTTGATGAGGCCGCGACGATCGCTACTTTGTCTACTAATCCCAAATCCATATCAAACCTTCATTTCAGCTAATTTTTTATAAAGATGAATAGTGGAATTTATTCCCCGCCTGAAATCTCTCAAGTCAAACCATTCATTGGGAGAGTGCTCGTTCGAATCGGGCTGGGCAAAACCGAACAGAATTGTATCGACCCCCAGAATCTCCTTGAAGACATTTACGATCGGTATCGAGCCGCCTTCCCGAGTGTAAAGCGGCTCTTTGCCAAAACCTTCCTGGATAGCATCGGCCGCCGCCTGCATCATCGGATTATCGCGAGTTACCATACCCGGTTTTGCGCCGCCTGATGTGGTCACCTGAACATCAACCCACTCAGGAGCCAACTCTGTTAGATATCTCTGTAACAGGCCGCAAATCTTTATTGGATCCTGTTTGGGAACAAGACGCATGGTGATTTTGGCCCCTGCCCATGACGGTATAATGGTCTTGGTGCCTTCGCCGCTGTAACCGCCGTAAATGCCATTTATCTCGAGGGTTGGACGCGCCGATTTGCGCTCTAACGTAGTATATCCTCTTTCACCGATCAAACCTTTGCTGCCCACTTCCAGCAGATAGGCTTTTTCATCAAAGGGCAGCTTCTTGCTTTCCTCACGTTCCCAGTCGGCGACATCTATAACATCATCGTAGAAGCCCGGTACCGTCACTCTATAGTCATCGTCATGCAGCTGGGCAATTAACTTGCAAAGTTCATGAATCGGATTTGGCACCGCTCCGCCATATGATCCGGAATGCAGATCGCGATTGGGCCCGACTACCTTCATCTCCGCGATCGCAATCCCTCTCAAGCTTACAGTCAGGGCAGGCAGGTCCCTTCCGAACATCGCCGTATCGGAGATGACCGCCAGATCACATTTAAGCATATCTTTATGTTCTTCAAGGAAATCATCTAAATGAGCCGACTGGATTTCCTCCTCACCCTCGAAAATAATCTTAAAGTTGATAGGAACACTGCCTTCGGTTTTCAGGTATGATTCAATCGCGGCGGCATGTATCATGATCTGTCCCTTGTCGTCCGCCGACCCGCGCGCATAAATTCGATCTTCCACGATTTTCGGATCGAATGGGGGGTATTCCCACAGCTCCAGGGGATCAACCGGCTGAACATCATAATGACCATAGATCAGCACAGTGGGAGCATCAGGATTATTGATATATTCGGCATATACAACCGGATGGCCCGGGGTCTCGAATATCTTTGGCTCCAACCCCATCCACCTCAATTTATCTACCATGAATTTGGCGCATTTATGCATATCATCCTTGTGTTCGGATTGAGCGGAAACCGACGGGATTTTGAGCAGTTCAATCAGGACCTGAACGAAATTATCGAAGTTTTTATCAGCATATTCCAGTGCTTTCATCAAAGCCTCCTTATTGTAAAGGATTAGCTTAAGTTTATGGGGTCTATATGTCAAGGCAATTCTTTTTTATTCCGGTTATTTGAAAAATTGGTGGCAATTTCAGGCGATAATATTATATATGGCAGGGCCGATAATTTGAACCATATGCCCAACCTGTTGTAAAAATGGATAACTATCGGAGGAGAAAAGTGAAAAAGCTATTGATATTGACCACAATAATTATCGTTTTGTGCTGGGCGACTGTCGGCTCAGCCGATATGCAAACCGACCTCGTTATAAAGAGTTTTGATGACTACCTGTCATACATGAAAGAAGGTCAGTATGATCAGGCTTCGGCTCAATGGCTTTCGGATTATATTTACGAGGTCTACAAATTCGGCATTGTATATACCAATGCTCCTTATAAATACGATTGCAATTCCCATCTGACCGAGCACCTGGACGAATATAAACAGGACCAGCTGGAAATAACATACACTGCCATGCCCAGCATGTACGATGTTTATAAGATCCTGGTCAGATATGATGATAAAGGAGGAGATGAGAATTCCGAGGTTGAGGGAGAATACTATTTGATGAGGGGAGATGATGCGGGCTTTTATCTTGCTCCGAACTACTGGCCGTTGCTCCCAAATATGGACACCAGAGAAGGGAAATATTACAAGCTTTATTATAATAAAGAAATCCAGATAAATGATACGGCACTGATGCATATCGATCTGCTGGTCGATAGTATGGCAGAGAATCTGCAGCTTTCTCCCCAGCTCCTGGAACGCCTGAGTATGGACAAATTCAATTATTTTCTGTGCGAAAATGCTAATCAGATTGCATTATATGCAGGCAAATATATCCCCGGCTGGCACGATCCCGCGGGAGACTTTATCGTCACGAATTATCTTCCCCATGGCATGCCAATGGCCGATTTCCTCATAAAATATAAGCTCAGCGAGCTGCCGCTCTATACTTTACCTTTCATGGAGAAGGGTCTTGCCGTATACCTGGGGGGCAGAGCAGGTGCGGATCTTGGCGTTTTCGGTCAGATGGTCAAGTTCAGCCTGGAATCTGATTTCATGAAGCTCGAGGATATCCTGGCTGCGGACGATTTTGAGGAAAAGACCGGCGGCCCGGATTTCGGCTATACTCTTTCAGCTTATTTCATTGCCTATTTGACCAAGGAATTCGGGATCGATAAGGTTCTGGACATATATCTGCAATCTTCCGGCGACCGGGAGTTTGTCGACAGCTGTTCAATCAATACTGTCAAAGGCATCCTGGAGAAACAAACTGGCAAAACCTGGTATTCACTGGAAAGCGGTTTTGGAGAATATTTCAAGAATGTCGATTTCAATATAGAGCTTGTTGAAGATACTGATGGAAGTATACTGTATCAGTCAGGCACCCCTGAGGTTTCAGTAACACTCTATGAGAATGGGGACTTTTTAATACTCGACGCCTACTCAAACAATACCGGCGATACAGTTAATGCGGCTATGCTCATTGGATATCCCGGGGCGACCGTGACTCAAAATTACCGCTCCTCGCTGTTTGAAAAACATTTTCCGGAGAAACAGTATGACGGGCAGTTTTACGGCCTGATCTTTGGACCGGAAGAATTGGGCGTATATAATTATCTAACAAATGAAATCGAATCTAAATATATAACCTCTCTGTCCAATCCGGATGAGATGCTTGACCCCGCGCATATAACTTTCCGGATTCCCAAAAAGCTCCTGCCGGGAGATTTCGACCAATTGACAATGGAGATAATTGAGCTGCCCTGAAGCCATCAAGCTATCTCTGATTTTTGGAACTATTTATTTTTATTTACATTTTTGTAAACAAAGTATATAGTTGTCTAAAAATTGGAGTAATTATGCGTCTTTTTGTTACGGGTGCCAGCGGATATTTTGGGAGCAATCTTCTTCCACGGCTTTTGGAGGCAGGGCATAAACCGGTCTGCCTCATTCGCAAGGGCTCAGAAAAGAAAATAAAGAAATATCTGAAGGATATCGAGATTATCTCGGGGGGAATTTCAGACCTTCCTTCCTGGAAAGACCAGCTCAAGGATATAGACGCATTCATAAATTTAATCGGTATTATTCGAGAATTTCCCTCAAGAGGGATAACATTTGAACGACTTCATTTCAAGACTACGAAATCGCTGGCCGATCTGGCATCAGAAAAGGGCGTAAATCGCTTTTTGCAGATGAGCGCTCTCGGCGCTTCGCCCGATTCCAGGTCGGGATACCATAGAACCAAATATAAGGCTGAACAGTATTTGAAAGATACCGACCTTGACTGGACTATCTTCCGTCCGGCATTCATAATCGGCAAAGGGAATGACTTTGTGGAGACTGTATTGAATCTTATGGATTCTGCCCCGCTCTTTCCGGTAATTGGCAACGGAGAGTACCGTATGCAGCCGACCGATGTTGATAATGTAACTGAAGGCTTTGTCAAATCATTGACAGAAGACGTGACAATCGGGAAGATCTATGAGATCGGCGGGCCCGATCGTTTCAGTTATAATCGTATGGTAGACCTGATCGCCGAGGCGCGCGGCAAGAAGGCACGCAAAATACATTTGCCGGTTTTCATGATGAAAGGCATCGCAGGCGCATTCGAATACTTCAAGTCTTTCCCTTTGACCAGGGATCAGATTAACATGCTTTTGGAAGAGAATTACACAGACTCAAGGGAGTTCTTCGAGGACTTAAATATAACCCCGATCATTTTTGACGAGAGCATCAAGAAAGCTCTCTGATAATAAAAAGGAAGGAAATAATTATGGTAAAAGAGGGTAATAAGGCTCCGGCCTTTAATCTGGAATCGACCGGCGGCGATAAGGTCGCCCTTAAAGATCTGGCGGGCAAAAAAGTAGTACTGTATTTCTATCCCAAGGATGATACTCCCGGATGCGCCAAAGAAGCCCAGGCTTTTCGTGACGCATTCAATAAGATCAAACGCAAGGGTGCAGTGGTCCTGGGTGTATCTCCGGACACGCTCGAGTCGCACGAAAAGTTCACCAAAAAGTATGAACTGCCTTTTCCGCTCTTGGTAGACAAGGACCATAAAACCGCTGAGAAATACGGTGTCTGGGTGGAAAAGAATATGTACGGCAAGAAGAAATGGGGTATACAGCGGTCGACATTCGTGATTGATCCTGACGGCAAAGTGAAAAAGGTATTTCCAAAAGTCAGGGTTGAGGGGCATGTCGATGAGGTACTTGAGCAGCTATGACATTTAAAGGAGAAATTGAGATGGCCGAGTTTGTTGAAGTCTGTTCTGAATCTGAAATTCCTCCCGGAACCGGAAAGATGTTCGAAATCGGTAGGGAAGAGATCGGAATATTCAATATTGGCGGCAGGTTCTACGCCATAGATAATCTATGCCCGCATGAGGGCGGCCCGATGCATGAGGGACCGGTCTCGGGCGAGATCGTCACATGCCCTCTGCATGGCTGGCGCACCAATGTTGTGACCGGCGAATCTCTTGAGCTGCCGGGCATTAAAGTAAACACGTTTGAAGTTAAAGTTGAAAATGGAAAGGTCTTTGTGAGGGCATAGTCATGAATTTACTCAATCCAAAAGTAAAAGAATATATCGAGGGCGCAATTCCCGCCAGAAAGGCGCCTTTTTATGAGATGGAAGCGTATGCCAAAGAGCACGGTTTTCCGATCATCGGGCCCCTGGTAGGGACCCTTTTAAAGCAGATAGCATATTCAATCAAGGCTAAGATGATTTTCGAACTCGGCTCGGGCTATGGCTACTCGGCACTCTGGATGGCTCAGGCGCTTCCCGAGGACGGCAAGATTTATCTTACTGATCGAAAGGAAGAAAATAAGCAAATGGCCATTCGCCATTTTGAAAAAGCCGGCCTTCTG
>JAABVY010000357.1:0-6024 GCA_011777135.1 Candidatus Zixiibacteriota bacterium
GCTGAGCCGCCCAGCTCGAATATTTTGTCGTAAACCCGGTCAAAAAGGCCTCTGGCGAGCTTCTGGCCGCCCTCTGAGGCGAGATTGATGGCCGGGCGGACATGCAGGTTGCCATCGCCAATATGGCCGAATATGCCGCATGTGAGGCCGTTTTCCTCAAAAATGGCATTCAAAAAGCGGATAAAATCAGGCATTTTTTCTGATGGAATGGCGGCATCCTCGATGAAGCCCCATGGACGCGCGTTTTTATCCAGCCGGTATAAAGTCGGTACAATCGCCTTACGCGCACCCCATAAAGCCGCCTGTCTTTTCGGATCGGTCTCGAATACCGGCTCACTCGATAAACTATATTTCTCGAGATGATCTTTCAGAGAAGTAACTTTATCATCAAATGGCGGATCATCGAATTCGACAATCAGCATCGCCTCGGCCGAGGGCGGCAGATCAAAGCGCTCGCGCCCGATCAAATCAAGCGTATTGCCGTCGATAAGTTCCAGCCCGGCCGGCTCCAGATTCAGGAAATCGAGAGTGGCGTCACCCACCTGATCGAGTTTTTCGAATAGAATTAAGGATGTAAGTCTTTCTTTGGGGAGCGGTAACAGCCGCAGCTTTGCAGAAACAAATAGTCCCAGGGTACCCTCCGAACCGATAAAGAGCTGCGGCAGAGCGAATATTCCCTGATCAAGCTTCTCCACCATCGTCTTCAAATCGTAACCACAGACATTCTTCCTTAGATTCGGGTAGCCTTTCAGAATTTCCTCTCTGTTTCCCGAAATCAGCCTGTAGATTTTTTCAAATTGCGGATATTCTGCAAAAAGGACCTGCATCTGTTCCGAATCAATTTTAACATCGCGGGCAATCAGATCGCGTCCATCCGGCAGTATCACATGGAGTTCCTCCACATACTTCCGGGTAGTTCCGTATTTTACAGAGCGTGCACCCGAGGAGTTGTTACCCAGCATTCCTCCAATCTGGCAGGTGTCGCCGGAAGATGGATCGGGCGGAAAGAAAAACCCCTTGCCCAGAAGATAGCGATTCAAACGGTCATAGACAATTCCGCACTCGACACTGACAGTCCGGGAGTTGATATCACAGGAGAGAACGCGGTTCATCCGGGAGAAATCTATCAACACACCCTCGGATACAGCTCCTCCAGCGAGGCCGGACCCTCCCCCGCGCGGAGTGATCGGCAGGCCGTTTTTGAGAAGTATATCGACTGCGGCTCTGAGCTGTCTGTAATTTCTCGGAATGATAACTGCCTGAGGATAGGCCCTGTAGATCGAGGCATCAGAGGCATATGCCTCAAGCTCCGCATGGGAAGTCAGAACATTAGCCGAGCCAATATTTGATGCAAGCTGGTTTATGATTTTGCGTTTCATCAAAAAGAATACGTATAATATAGGAATTAAATTTACGGAATATCTTTAACTGATACAATTTCAACAAAGTACATGGAAAAGTTTGTGAAAGTTTTATCAAACATTTGCTTGACACAAAACAAGTCAAAATATATATTCTTTATCCAGTGAGCTATGTGGAATATAGTTTTACTCAATAATATTGCAAAGGCGATTCGTATTTTTTGAATTAAATTTCTGACAACGAGCTGTTAGGACAGCCAATTGAATTAGGGGAACTTATGAGATTTACTAAAGCTGAAGATTACGGTCTGTACGGAGTTCTTTATCTGGCCGAGCAGGAAGATGGCCGGGTGGTGCCGTTATCTGAGGTATCCAGAGAACAGGATGTTCCTGAGAAATTCCTGGCGAAGATTTTCCAGTCTCTCTCCAAGGCTGGGATAGTAAAATCACACCGTGGTGTTAAGGGTGGATTCACTCTTGCCAGGTCACCCGAGGATATCACTGTGAGAGAACTGGTGGAGACAATTCAGGGGCCATATTTCCTGGCTAAATGCGTTCACGATCACAGAGAGTGCGACAAAAGCGAAAACTGTCCGGTAAGGCATCTACTGAGCCTGACACTAACATGCATCCTGGAGCAGTTTCAAAAATACACTCTGGCTGACATGCTGAACTGGAAGAAAAATCCTGAATTGATAGCGAATGTGAAATAACATTTTCCTCAGGACTCAAGATTATAATCACCAGTAAACACCGACAGGAGGAACATGCCGATTAAATCTGACAGATGGATCAGGAAGATGGCCAAAAGCGCAGGTATGATCAAACCATTCTCGAATAAGCAGGTTCGCGATAATCGAATATCCTACGGTCTGTCTTCATATGGATATGATATAAGAGTGTCGGATGAATTTCTGATTTTCACCAATGTCAATTCTGACATAGTGGATCCCAAGAGATTTACTAACAATATGCTTAAGAGCGTGAAAGCCAAATCGATTCTTGTCCCGCCCAACTCATTTGCACTGGCGCGTACGGTCGAGTATTTCAAGATTCCACGTAATATCCTGACCATTTGTCTGGGAAAATCCACTTACGCCCGCTGCGGAATAATAGTCAATGTCACACCTTTTGAGCCGGAATGGGAGGGCCATGCCACTCTGGAGATTTCCAATACCACTCCCCTTCCAGCAAAGATATATGCTAACGAGGGCATTGCACAGATAATCTTCCTCGAAGCAGACGAGGAATGCGAAACTTCATATAAAGACAAAAAGGGAAAATATCAAAAACAGGTAAATATTACCCTTCCACGACTTTAATCTCACGTATATAGTTGACAAGCCAATTGAAGGGCATTAATTAGAGATATTTAACAGAAAAGAGCAGATATATGGGTACAGAAACAAAAGCAAAAGAATTGGAGCAAGCCATGTCTTCCGATAAGAAGCGGATGGTCACGATCGACGGCAATACTGCCGCCGCGTATGTGGCCCATGCGACAAACGAGGTAATTGCTATATATCCGATTACTCCTTCTTCGAATATGGGCGAGCTTGCCGATGCCAAATCTGCTGCAGGCGAAAGAAATATCTGGGGAACGATACCGACTGTGGTTGAGATGCAGTCCGAGGGCGGAGCCTCGGGCGCAGTGCACGGCGCTATTACGACCGGCGCACTTACAACCACCTTTACCGCCTCCCAGGGTCTTCTTCTGATGATACCGAATATGTTTAAGATAGCCGGCGAACTGACACCGGTTGTGTTTCATGTTTCGGCACGTGCAGTAGCAACACACGCTCTCTCGATATTTGGAGATCATTCCGATGTCATGGCCACCCGTTCCACGGGATTTGGTCTGATGGCATCCGGTTCAGTGCAAGAGGTGATGGATTTGGCGCTCATCACCCAGGCCGCATCGCTTAGAAGCCTGGTACCGTTTGTACATTTCTTCGACGGTTTCCGAACCTCTCATGAAGTGGCCAAAGTACATGAAATCGCATTCGACGACATGAAGGCCATGCTGCCGTACGATTATATAAAACGGCACAGGGAAAGAGCGATGAATCCGGAACATCCAGTGCTGAAAGGAACCTCGCAAAATCCTGATGTCTTCTTCACCTCTCGTGAGACGGTAAACAAATACTATGACGCTGCGCCTGAGATAGTTCAGGAAGAGATGGATAAATTCGCAAAGATTATCGGACGGAAGTACAAGCTATTTGACTACTTCGGCGACCCCAAAGCGGAGCGCGTGATCTTTATTATGGGCACCGGTGCGGAGACGGTGCACGAGACAGTCGATTATCTCAACCAGCAGGGCGAGAAAGTCGGCCTGATTAAAGTCAGGCTGTATCGGCCGTTTTCGGTCAAGGCTATGGCTGAGGCTTTGCCCGCGACAGTAAAGAAAATCGCGGTGCTCGACAGGACCAAAGAAGCCGGATCTGTAGGCGAACCGCTTTACACCGATGTCCAGGCAGGCGTGGTGGAAGCCATGCACAAGGGCTGGACCAGTTTCAAAGAAAAACCTATCATCGTCGGCGGACGCTATGGTCTGGGTTCGGCCGAGTTTAATCCCGCCATGGCCAAGGCCGTCCTGGACAACCTAAAACAGGATGATCCCAGGGATCATTTCACAGTGGGGATTAAGGACGACGTCACAATGACAAGTCTCGATTTCGATCGCGACTTCGATATTGAAGGTGAAGATGTTTTCCGCGGAATGTTTTATGGTCTGGGTTCTGACGGTACAGTAGGTGCGAACAAGAATTCGATCAAGATCATTGGCGAGAATACTGACAATTATGCCCAGGGCTATTTCGTATATGACTCCAAGAAGGCCGGCGCGATTACTATCTCGCATGTCCGTTTTGGACCGCGAGAAATCCAGCGTCCATACCTGATTACCAAGGCGAACTTCATCGCCTGCCATAACTTCACCTTCCTCGAGAAGATCAATATGCTCGAGCATATTATCGATGGCGGGACATTCCTCTTGAACAGCATGTACGGTCCAGATGAAGTCTGGAACAAGATTCCAANNTTTCTATGTAATCGATGGTATCGGTCTGGCCAAGGAACTCGGTCTCGGTGCGCGAATCAATATGATCATGCAGACCGCTTTCTTCGCAATCACCGAGATTTTACCCAAAGATCAGGCAGTCAATGCAATTAAAGATGCCATCAAGAAGACCTACGGCCGCAAGGGTGAAAAGGTCGTACAGATGAACTATGACGCTGTTGATGCGGCGCTAAAGAATTATCATAAGGTCGATTATCCGATGAAAGTCACCAGTGAAATTAGCATGCCCCCGACAGTCCCCGATTATGCTCCGGATTTTGTAAAGTATGTTACTGCCGAGATCATAAAGGGCAAGGGTCATGAACTTCCGGTCTCGGCTTTCCCCTTTGACGGCGCCTATATGACCGGAACCACTCAATACGAGAAGCGCAACATTGCCGTCGATATACCGGTCTGGGAGCCGGACATCTGCATACAGTGCAATATCTGTGCAATTGTCTGCCCGCACGGTACCATCCGGCCCAAGGTCTACGATCCCAAGTATCTGGAAAACGCTCCGGATACATTTAAATCGATCGAGGCCAAGGGTTATAAAAATGGCGAGGTTTATTCTTTGCAGGTGGCTCCTGAGGATTGCACCGGTTGCGAGCTCTGTGTCAAGGCCTGTCCGGCTTATGAAAAGATCGACGGAAAGAAAACCGATAAGCAGGCAATCAATATGGCGCTTCAGGCTCCGCTGCGTAAGCAGGAAGCTGAAAACTGGGACTTCTTCCTGACTCTGCCGGAAACAGATCCATCAACATATAAGATCAAAACCGTCAAGGGCAGCCAGTTTGTGAAACCATTATTCGAGTTCTCGGGTGCATGTTCCGGTTGCGGCGAGACACCGTATGTCAAGCTGCTTTCGCAACTATTCGGAGATCGGGCATTGATCGGTAATGCCACCGGATGTTCATCGATTTATGGCGGCAACCTCCCGACAACACCTTATACCAAACGTGCCGACGGCAGAGGACCGTCATGGTCCAATTCTCTATTCGAGGACAATGCCGAGTTCGCCTTCGGCATGCGCTTGAATGCGGACAAAATGTCCGAGTTTGCAAGAGAGCTTCTGCAGAAGATTGTGCCCGACATGTATGAGGAATTCGCCAATGCCGATCAAAGCGATCCTGTGGCAATCGAAAAACAGAGAGAGCGTATTGAAGCCTTGAGAAAGAAACTCAAGGGCATGGATTCCGAAGATGCCATGATTTTGGATTCCATCGCCGATTACCTGGTCAAAAAATCGGTCTGGGCACTGGGCGGTGATGGCTGGGCTTATGATATCGGCTACGGCGGCCTGGATCATGTCCTGGCTTCGGGCCGCGATGTCAATATACTGGTTCTGGATACCGAGGTATATTCCAATACCGGCGGCCAGATGTCGAAGGCTACACCGCGCGGCGCTACGGCGCAGTTTGCAGCCGCGGGCCGTCCCAGCGCCAAGAAGGATCTGGGAATGATGATAATGTCCTATGGCAATGTCTATGTCGCCCAGGTGGCGGTTGGCGCCAACCATAATCAGACCGTGAGAGCATTCATGGAGGCAGAATCCTACCCGGGACCGTCAATAATCATAGCCTATTCAACCTGTATTGCGCA
>JAABVY010000357.1:6047-10892 GCA_011777135.1 Candidatus Zixiibacteriota bacterium
TTAAATCCGGACACTGGATTCTTTACCGGTATAATCCGACCCTGATCGATCAGGGCAAAAATCCTCTGCAGCTGGATTCCAAAGAACCGTCCATTCCATATGAGGAATATGCTTACCGCGAGAACAGGTGGAGAACGCTGAAAGCCTCTGATCCTGAGAGAGCGGCAACTCTGATGAAGCTGGCTCAGCAGGACGCGAATCGCAGGTGGAATCTCTACCGGCAGCTGGCCCAGATGGATTACAGCATGAATGGAAATGGAAGCGAGTAAGTCTCTAAATATATTTCTGATAATAAAAAGGGCAGTCGTAATGGCTGCCTTTTGATTTTACAGCAACGAGTTAGCTGGAAAATACAGGAAATTTAAAAGCCGGATTTAATCCAAAAATCGGGCAACGGAGGGCCGAAATCAGTGTATAAACGGGAAACGAAAGGACTGCAAATGAAGAGATTCAGTTTATTTACTATGCTTTTTCTATTTACTTTGATGACATGGACTTATTTAGCTCAATCCTCTCAGGCTCAGGCCCCGGAATCAGAATCGATGGGGGAACAGATTGCCTTTATTCGCAACGGCGACATCTGGCTTATGAATCCCGACGGTTCCGATCAGCGGCCCTTCGTGATAGGAATGTCCAACGCCAAGGGCCGGATGTCCTGGGCGCCGGATAACGAACGGCTGGCATTCAGCCGTCAGGGCAAGGTGGATATAAAATTTCCAGAAGGTGGTGGAGGATATCATTATTTGTACGATCTCTTTTACGCATTTCCGGATAGCCTTCCCCAGAGAAACAATTTCTGGATGGGAGTCACTAATACCCTTGGCTCACAATCTCCCGATTGGTCTGACAATGGGAAAACAATCTGCTTTACATACGATAGAATGGGCAACGTCGTCGATGCAAGCTTGCCGGAATATTCAATCGGCTTTNNATTCAGCCATATGGAAATGCCCCGGGATGTGAAACAGCTTCATCCCCTCATGCCGTCGATATCTCCCGATGGCAGTCAGGTCTGCTTCGTTCTCGGAGAACTGCAGACGTCCGGCATGAAGAAACTGGGACTGGTTGTGCTTCCGCTCGAGGGCGAGCTTCCCGCAACTGATGTCCTGGTGGAGACAGCATCAAACAATCCCGAGGGCAGTTCCCCGGACTGGTCGCCTGATGGAACCAGGATTCTATTCTTGAAAAGCGACGGTGTTTACATCGCCAATTCTGATTTAAGCGGAGAACAATTAGTTTGCAAACCGGAAGAGGGTCTATGGGTGAGCGGTATTGCCTGCTGGTCGCCGGATGGCAGCAAGATCGCTTTCGGAACTTCCAATGGTGCGATCTATACGGTTAATGTGGGCGGTTCAGGAATGACACGTATTTCCGGTCCCGGCAACGACTCCAATCCGGCCTGGACAAAATAAACGACTAATAAAATATACTAAAAAAAACCGCCCTTAGAAGGGCGGTTTTTTTATCAGGACATTCTTACTTCCATTCGCGTAGAAACTCACTTATCAATCTAACTCCGTAACCGCTTGGGCCCTTGGGAGTGTATGCGCCTTTGTCGAAGACTATATCGACTGCGGCAATATCCAGGTGTGCCCAGGGATAATTGGCGGTAAAATTATTTAAAAATGCTGCCGCCGTACATGATCCCGCAGGACGTCCTCCAGTGTTTTTTATATCAGCAATCGAGGATTTTATCTGTTCCTGATACTCTTTCCAGAGCGGCAGCTCCCATGTTTTTTCGCTGGATTTTTTTGATCCGGACATAATCAACTTGCGAAGCTTATCATCATTCGTAAACATCGCCGAACTGACATATCCCAGAGCCACAATCGAGGCTCCGGTAAGCGTAGCCACATCGATAATCGCCGCCGGTTTAAGACGCTGCGAGTATGAGAGAGCATCAGCAAGAATCAGCCGTCCCTCGGCGTCAGTATTCAATACCTCGATGGTCTTGCCATTCATGGCTGTCAGGATATCTCCCGGTTTATAGGCCGAGCCTGAGGGAAGATTTTCGGTGGCAGGAATCAGGCCAACCAGATTCACCGGGAGTTTTAAACGGGCTGCAACCGCAACAGAGGCGAGCACACAGGCGGCTCCTCCCATATCACCCTTCATCTGATCCATATCCTGAGCTTTTTTCAGTGAAATTCCGCCCGAATCGAACGTGATCCCCTTGCCGACCAGACAGACCGGATCCTTTTTCGAGCCAGGTCCATTGTATTTCATAATGATAAATTGGGGCGGCTGTGTGGATCCAGAATTGACAGCCAGGATGCAGTTCATTTTAAGCTTCTTCATCCGGGCTTTGGTCAAAACCTCGCATTGAAAACAATATTTACGCGCCAGGGATTTGGCGGTATTTGCCAGCTCAACGGGTGTAAGATAGTTTGAAGGATGGCCAATCAGATCGCGGGAAAGATTCTGACCCCAGGCCATGATCTCTCCGATTTTCAGACCGGCATTAAACTTTCGCTTGTCCCAGCTATCCGGCAAAACAAAACTGACCTTTGAAGGCATCGCCTTTCTGGATGGATCGGACTTGTATTTCAAGAGCTCATAGGAACCGAGCAAAAGCCCCTCGACAGCCATCTGAGAGACAACTGAATAATCGTCGTTCAGCTTAAATAACTCCGGAATGTAAACAGCAACACTTTTGAATTTCTTACCCTTTAAACCTGATGCCAGGTTGCCGCCGAATTTTCTGATCGTATCCTGTTCCAGTTCACCTTTTTTGCCGACACCGGCAACATATAAGTAAGCAAAACCATGCTTCTCCCCCACCCTTAGAAGATATCCATCGCCCCCCTTGCCGGAAACAATATCGCTTTTGAACAAAGCCTGAATATGATCGGCAATCGCTTTGGGAAAGGTTTTGAGATGAGGATTGTCACCATATTTGGATTGAAAAACTGGTACTGCAAGGCAATCGGTTTTTAAATGTGAAATCTTTGTGATCTGTGATTCAAAATTCATTGAACCTCCATACTGGTTTATATAAAAATCTCAGTCCGGTATAATAATACTTAAAGAGGGCTTTGGCAAGGAGCGTGAGCAAACCGAATGATAGGCGGTGTAAATAAAGATCAAGGATGAAATAGGGATATAATGGAGTCCGGGGGAAGGTCNNTATAATGGAGCCCGGGGGAAGGTCTACTTGTCTTGTTTGACAGTCTTCTTCAGCATCTCGAGCCGCTGTGTGAAATCAATCTTACTGGAATCCTCTGAGAATTTTTCATCGCCTGGAGAAGTAATTGATTTTAGTTCAGTCAGAACTGCCAGTATTTTCTTCAATGATGTGTCGATGACCACAAGAGCCGGTGCCAGCTTACCCTCCTTATCGACGATCTTGTCGTTTCGCAGGAGCATTTCCATAAGCTGTATCTTCCCCGAGATGGCGGTTGCAGTGTTATTTACAAAATGAGAGATATTGGCCACTGCCGAACTCTTGGATTCGATTGTCCCCGGTTCATGCTCCTCGACGATAATCTGCCTGGAGAGTTCCCGGCGTTCCTTGAGGAGCGATTCCAGTGTAAGATATGATCTCATTATCTGATGATTGGCTTTCTCCAGCAACATCAATGGATCGGCGATTTCAATACCGATATTATTTGCGGCCTCGAAGGTCCTCCGCAGGTTCTTATCGCTGATCTCTGTGGTCACTTTTTCATCCAGACCCAGCGCCTTAATCAGATTTTCAATTTGGCGGATATTTTCCTTTGCATAACATCCAGAATAGCAAAAGACACGTCGGTTGATCAGGTTTGCAAGGGCCACTATCTGATCCAGTTTTTTGTGACTGCCGAAATCACCCTGTTGGGCTATGCGATGATGATTTCCGATGGCGCTCTGAAGTCCACCGGGCAGTTTCCATTTGCGGCTGAGGAGATATCCGACTTCGGCATGATCGGTATTGAAGATTTCACGCTCCATCCTGACCAGATCTTCTCCAGCTTCATATCTCATCAGAAGCTCAATATATTCTTTGGGGGCAACCCTGATCATATAGATCATACCGATGTCATGCATCAGCCCGGCGATGAAGGCCTTTCCGGCTTCTTCTAACCCGCATTTCTCTGCCAATTGTTTGGCGGCCACAGCAGTGCTCACATAATGAGTATAAAGCGGCTTGATATCGAAATTCAGATTGCGCTCAATTTCATCCGGCGGGCTGAAAATGACAAATGAAAGAGCCAGAGATCTAACTGTCTGGCCACCCAGGGCATTGACTGCGCTATTAACTGTTTTGATCTCGCTTCCAGTATCAAAGAAGTCTGATTTAGCAATCCTCACAATGCGCCCGGCCAAATCGGGATTCCGGTTTATTATGGCCCCTAACGACTTGGCCGACCAGTCATCACTGTCCATTTCCTGAATAATTTCAGGGATTGTCGGCGGCAATGAGAATATCTCATCGGCCCGATCTAATTTCGCCAGAATATCAATATTAGACATAGTCTCTCTGCTCTTTACCTTTATCCCTATCCGTTATCGGCAGAATGAGCGCAAAAATTGATATGCAGAAATTGCAGGTGTCCGAAAATAAGACAATGATCAATATTAAAAGCGACTCGATAGCTTTATATTGCAATGCATTTAAGTCGAGGCCTTTGCCACTGAAGCTTTCCTGATCAGCTCTTCGAGCTGTTCCATCCTGAACGGCTTGGCCAGGACATAATCGGCCAGATCGCGGTTATCTTTGACCTGCTTAGTCTTGACCCCCCATCCAGTTATTACGATGACCGGGAGATCGGGATTGATATTCCTTGTCCGCCTTGCCACCTCCCATCCATCTATATCGGGCAGCCCCAAATCGGTAATGAGAATGTCGTAATGATCTTCTTTGAA
>JAABVY010000014.1 GCA_011777135.1 Candidatus Zixiibacteriota bacterium
AAGAATCCTGCTTTGCAGCTTTCGACTGCTCCCTACCGAACACAGGCTCATATTTTTATATGCAACTTCTTTGCGATGCCCCATCAGATGAAATATCGATATTCCCAGAATACGGCCGCAATGAAGTGATGTTCTTTCGGGTAGCGAAGCAAGGAAGGCGGCAAGCAGCTTCAGCAATAAAAACTCAATCCCAAGGCGAAGACTCTTCATAGTCGAAATCCGTACTCTGCAGTTTCTCCTCCTCTTCCCATTTCTTGTAGATATCCTTATTTCTCTTTTTGATCAGGATAAAGCCAAGCAGAAACAGAAGTACGACACCTATCCAGAGGACTATGGGATTTGTTATAATCATAATCCAATGATAATTGCTTTTTAAATGATCCGCAAACATTTTATCGAATCCCGCAAAATCCGTCCCCAGGACATTGCGGAAAACAGTATTCCGATCCTGGCCTTTCCGAAAGCCATCCAAGAGGCTCTGAAAGGTGTCTTTACCAAAGACATCGAATATGTACTTCACCGCCAGATACGATTCAGCATAAGCTATTCGAGCTTGAGACGAATTCAGCATATTGACTGCATCTATTTCCCACAGCTCATAAAGCGAGCCGGTAACCTGGGCGGTAGCGATGGTAATGTCATCGCCAAATCCCCATTGATGCGCAAACATCATGGCGAACCCTTCATCCATAAAACGCGGTATACGCTTGCCATCAACACGTTTATTGATGGCGACATGGGCCAGCTCGTGCCTGATCACCATCTCAAAGGACATGTTCATATTTTTGCCGGATGGAGAGAGAACAGAGATATAGTTTCGAGAGGGTATTGCGACCCCGACGCCCCAATCGGGAATTCCGCCGAAAGCAGCTGTGTCGAAATCATACCTGTTGGCGGCAATGAATACTCTGATGGTATCGGTGATTGCTTCTCCCAGAAGCCGCTCCAGATTAGCCTTCGCATCAAGAAGACTAATCCTTGTGCGCTCGAAGAGGTCCCTGTCGGGCGCCTGTATTTTGAAAATACCTACCTGCTCGTAGGCGCTTGCGCCCAACGATAATAGTAGTAGCAATACAAAGGCACCGATTATATTTCTTACGTTATTAGAGAACATCATTACTATAAAGCAGAATCAGTCATTTGGTTCCTTGGTAGGCAGAAGTGGAATATCGACACGTTTGCCCTCCATTATGACAATCTTTCCGGGCGAACCGACCACAGTGCAATTATCCGGGACATCATGCATAATTATGAAGGTATTTGCGCCTATCCGTACGTTATTGCCGACATTGAGCGGCCCGAGAAGCGTTGCTCCGGTGCCCACAAAGACTCTATTACCGAGGGTTGGATGCCGCTTCTTCTTGTGCTTGCCGGTACCTCCCAGAGTAACATTATGGAACAGGACGCAGTTGTCTCCAATTTCCGTAGTTTCGCCTATCACCACCCCCATCCCGTGATCTATGAAGAAGCCTCTACCTATAGTCGCCCCGGGATGTATCTCCACGCCCGTAAAAAATCTCGTCAACTGCGATAAAATACGGGGAATGAGGGGGATATGAGCTCTCCACATGAAATGTGTTATGCGATGTAAAGTGATCGCCCAGAATCCGGCATAAAACAGGAATTCGATGTTTCTGGCGGCCGGATCATTGCGATAGATCGCTTTTATATCCTCAATTAATGTTTTCACTCTTTTTGTAGGGCGTTAGTCGTCTTTAAATAGATTATCAAAGAGTTTCTTTCCTTCCTCTTTAAGTTTCTTATCGGCGGATTCCTGCAGCTTTGAACGATCGATCGAGAATTTGGGTTCTGTGTAGCTTCCTGTAAGTCTGACCGGGATTGTGATCCGGCCGCTGCCGCCGCCTAAAATCGATTGCAATCCACCCAGCACATCCGTTCCCAGGTTGGCTCTATCCGTTTCAATGCCAATAGAATAGTCGAGGCTGCCGTCGAAACCGGCGGAACCGTCAATATTCCAGGAGGTATTTCCAATGCTCATATTAAAATTATCGAATCGTATTCTGCCGTCTTCAACCCCAAAAGTGTTGTTCAGATTGCGAATCTGCTTTTCCTCGAACGCTTTGAATCCGAGCTGATTTGCCAGTTTTTCCAGAACTGGAAGGTTCTCTATGCGTCCTTCGCTCATGTTGACCGTGCCGTTTGCAGTCAATGAATCCAGAACTTCCGAGGGCTCTCCGACAATACCTGAAAAAGATGAGTTCATCCGAGCTTCCCCAAAAAGTACGTTGTCAAGCGGAGTCATCCGTGACAGGAAACTGTTGATCTGAATGTTATCAGCTTTGAAATCAACTTGAAACTCAGGATTATAAAAATCCTCATAATCCATGATAGCCTCACCCTCGGCAGTGCCATCATATAAACTCGCACGCAAATTAGCGAGGTGCAGGATGTTATCCCGATAATCAAGGCTGCCGGTGAAATTCTCGAATTCTACATTTGAATAAGTTCCCCTATCAATCCGCAGACTGCCCAGAGCGGTAAAATCGGGAAGCCCTTCCACCTCTGCCGTGGCTTCAGTGCCGGGTACCACCCTGGCAGTATCCCAGGGCATCATCTCCTGAAGTTCATCCAGATTAAGGTACTCGGCATTGAGCTCAAAATTTATAGTCGGTTCGTATTTATTGGATTCTGGATCGGCCAAAAACGGTATCATGTTTTTCATTGTGCCGTCGAGAGCAAAGCGGGAATTTCCTATTTCCGCTTCCATATGTTCAAGGTTGATATCTCTTTGCCGAAAACCGAGTTCCATATCGACCTCTTCAACCTTCTGCTCGAGGTCAGCATGCAAAAGAATCAGGTCCTCGAGTACTATCCCACCGTCCACCACCGTGGAAACCGGATTTTTCAAATCGCTGGTGATATTGAGTTGGCCGTATAGACGTCCTGAAAGCTCATTAATGTCTTCCGTATAGTCTTTGAAAGTCCGAAGATTGATGCTCATCGAAATATCGGCGTTGATCACAGGTTCAACGATATTCATTACAAATACTTTCAATGAGAATGGTTCCCCGGCAAAAGTACAATTTTCGAAAAGAATGTTGGCCGCTTTCTGCTTAAGATTGATTTCGCCCGATTCGACCCTGAAATCGCCATCCACCCGCCGACTGGAAAATACGACTTTGTCAAAAGAAATCCTGCCGGAAACATCAAGCTCGTCGGACTTGCTTAGAGGTCCCTGTACTGAGGCTGTGGCAAACATATCACCGCTGCCCTCCAGATCGTTTATGGCAGGGCTCAGATCAGGCGGAACGAGGCTTAGCAATTGCTCAACCGAAAAGCGCTTGGTTCTGAAATCCAGATTGCAGGTCGGCTCGCTCATCAAAGACGTGAACTTACCGGTAATCTGCCCCTGCAGCTCTGCCAGGCGGATATCTATCTTCTCGATCTCAAGAATATCGGCTCGGGCATATAGTTTCATCTGCATGTCGGCATCAAGAGTCAGGTGCGGAAACTCTATTTCTTTCTCGGGATTGCTTACGATTATATTGTCTATTCCAAATTGACCCTGCGCATAGTAGGCATCTTCGAACCCATTCTTTTTGAGTTCAGTGTTCAGGCTCATGCCGTCGAGGCTGAACGTATATCCCGAGGAGTCATCATAAAAATTCAGCCGCGAATTTTCTACACTCAGCTTGTGGAACAGAAATGGAATCGAAGTTGCACCCTTCGCAGGTTCCACCTGTTCCTCTTCGGCCTGACCCAGATCCTCGAAGTTCAGCTTGCCGTCCTGAGCACGTTCCAGATTGATCATGAGACCATCCAGAATAATTTTTGTAAACTCGAAATTTCCGCTGATGAGCGGCCACAGCTTCAGCTTTACATCGAGTTTGTCCAGAACAAAAAACTCATCGCTGGAAAAGCCGGACAGGTTTTGTACCACCAGGCTGTCGAGCTCTAGACCGATGCCGCCCCAGATGGATACTGATGCCTGCTTGACCGTTACCGGCCGATTCAAGGATTTTTGCAGATTTTCAACAATCAGAGCCTGCACTTTTTCAGCAGGAAAGAAGATCTTGATTGCAGCAACCAAAAGCAGGGCCAGCACCAATATAATTGATACTACCCAGATCAGAATTTTCAAACCCTTCGACACAAGCTCTCCCTCTTTCACTTATAAGGTTTTCTTATCTATACCGGTATACAGAGCACGCAATCTAAAGTTGCGTCTCGTCGCCCACACCCAGAATAATAACTTCGGAGCCCTTGACCTTCTTCTGGAACTCCTCCGGATCGGCAGCGATCAGGTCAAAGGTGTTGTAATGCATCGGGATAACCTTCTTGGGCTTGATGAAATCCGCAGCCCGAACTGCATCATCGATACCCATGGTAAAATTATCGCCGATCGGCAGCATGGCAAGGTCGATACCCTCTTCCCCGATCAGCTGCATATCCATAAAAAGCCCGGTATCCCCGGCGTGATAGATCTTTTTGCCATCCATTGTGATTATAAAACCGCAGGGGCTGCCGCCGATATCGAAATCCGACTCACCATCCGAGAAGCCGTGATGAGCGATTGTCAGCTTCACCCTTCCGAATGGAAAATCGTGTCCGCCGCCGATATGCATGTTATGGGCATTCAGACCTTTCCGGGCGGCATAAGCGGCCACCTCGTTGGGGCCGATAACAAGGGCGTCATTATTCTTGGCAATTTTCTCTGTATCACCCCAGTGATCGCCGTGACCGTGGGTCACCAGGACAAAATTGGCTTCAACATCCTCCGGAGCGGTCTTGGCCTTGGGATTGCCGCTCAGGAAGGGATCGATGATTAGATTATTTTTACCGTCGGAGATCGTAAAACAGGAATGACTGAGATAGGTAATCGTAAGCATTAGTCCTCCTTTGACATTACTTTCCTTACTTCGATGATTCTAAGTATAATTCTATAAATTGTGCTGCGGTTGTCAATATATTATTGATCTGGAATTATTGTATGCTGCAATGATGCATGAAGGCTAAACTTTGACTTCCTTGATAATCCCCCCGCTCAAAACCACGTCCTGGTTGTAAAATACAGCCGATTGGCCGGGGGTTATAGAAGCCACAGGTTCGGAAAGGCTGACTTCGCATTCATGATCCTGGAGTACATCAAGTTTGACAGAAAATTCACGCGGAGTGTACCTGATTTTCACCATGCAGTTTATGATCTTCCCTGGCTCGGGGATGGAGACCCAATTCATATCATTTACGATGAAACTCGAGGCCTTGATATTCTCGGCCCTGGCAACCTGAATAGTATTATTCTCCGGATCGATCTTCTTGACATAGACAGGCTCACCCAGGGCGATATTCAGCCCGCGTCTCTGGCCCACAGTGTAATTCTGGACACCATTATGCTCGCCGACTTCATTACCCTCTTCATCGATAATAGGTCCCGGTTTCGGCTCGAGTTTGGCGTAGTCTCTCAGGAAACGACGGTAGTTATTGTCGGTTACAAAACAAATTTCCCGGGATTCTGGATTCTCGGCTGTTCGAAGACCGTATTCCCGCGCCAGCTGCCGGACGCGTTTTTTCGTCATCTTACCAATCGGGAAAAGTGTACGGGAAAGAGATTCCTGGTCGAGGCCCCAGAGAAAATAAGACTGGTCGCGCTTCTGATCCAGACCTTTCTTGAGAACCCAGCGGCCTGATTTGGGATAGAATTCCACCTGCGCATAATGGCCCGTAGCCAGGAAATCCGCACCCATACTGCGCACTTTGTCGAGAAGCAGGTCCCATTTAATCCGGGTATTGCAAACCACACATGGATTAGGCGTGCGTCCTTTCTTATATTCTTCCACAAAATCGGCTATAACCGATTCCTTGAAATCCTCGGATAAGTTGAGAACATGATGCGGGATATTATATTTTGCACAAACCGCCCGGGCGCCCTCTATAAGATTAATATTGCAACATCCGGAATTGGTATTAATCCCAGCTCCCACATCGGCATAGTCCCAGAGCTTCATGGTCACCCCGAAAACATTGAAGCCCTGCTGCTGGAGAAGTATTGCCGAGAGTGAGGAATCGACACCTCCCGACATTGCTACCGCCACCGTTTTTTTAACCATTTTATTATCCTGAAAAGTATGGCAAGTGCTTCAACGCACGAAGCGCCCGCCAATTAAGCCCTGGCTTTTATTACGATTGGTAGAACGGCGACATCATTCTAAGTTTTTCAATAGCCGCCTTCAAAGAATCTATAATATAACCAATATCGTCCGGATCATTATCCTTGCCAAATGAAAACCGTATAGCCGACTGCGCCAGTTCCGGCGGAACTCCCATTGCTGTCAGCACATGTGACGGTTCCAGAGCGCCCGAGGTGCATGCTGACCCGGAGGTCACTCCGATACCCATCATATCCAAATTGAGGATGATGGCTTCGCCTTCAGCGCCCTTAAAGCATAGGCTGACTGTACCTTTAATCCGATCTTCCTCGGGTCCGTTGAACCTGACATCGGGAATCTCCGCCAGTACTCTCCGGCGGAATTCCTCGGCCATACCTGAAATCTTTTTGTCGTTCTCATGCATCTCGGCCTGAGCCAGCTCCATAGCTTTTCCATAACCCACTATTGCCGGGACATTTTCCGTGCCGGCACGCAGACCCCGCTCATGATGTCCGCCGGTCTGCCAGCGCATTATGCGCGTTCCCTGCCTGACATACAAAATTCCAACTCCTTTTGGGCCATATATCTTATGACCCGAAGTGGACATCAACGAAATCGGAGTCTTCTTGAGATCTATTTGTATCTTGCCGGCCGCCTGGACCGCATCAGAGTGGAAGACCACACCCTTCTCCTGACAGATAGAGGCCAGCTCATCCATCTTTTGAATAGTCCCCACTTCATTGTTGGCATACATGATGGAAACCAGGGTTGTATCTGAACGAATCGCCTTTCTCAAGTCATCGGGATCGACAAAACCGTACCGGTCAACCGGGAGGTAGCTCACCTCAAAACCATCCTGCTCGAGAAAAGCGAAAGACTCGAGAATTGCATGATGTTCGATTTTTGACGTTATTATGTGCTTGCCTTTATCTTTGTGCTCATAAGCCGCGCCTTTAACCGCAAAATTATCCGATTCGGTTCCGCCTGAAGTGAAGTAAATCTCCTCCGGCAGGCAGTTAAATGCCCCTGCAATAATCTCCCGGGCCCCCTCGATACCTGCTTTGGCCTGTCTTCCGAATTGATGTAGACTGGAGGCATTACCCCATGCATCACGATAGTAAGGAAGCATAGCCTCAATAACACGCGGGTCGGGAGGCGTGGTGCTGTTGTGATCCAGATATATGAGCTTATCCAATCTCAGGCCTCCGTTTCAGCGCCTTCTCTAATTCCACTCTTCTTTTTCTTAAAATCTCTAAGCAGATCCGCCAGCGTAGTCCCATATAACTTCTCGTTCAGCGCCGCTGTCAGGTCATCCCAAAAGGAAATTGCCATGCAGTTTTCAGGGCCTATGCACGTTGTATGGCCTTCGCTGGTTGTCTTACAATCAGTAAACTCAATTTGGCCGTCAAGACATTCGATCACATCTCCGACGGAAATGTCTTTCGGGTTTCTGGCCAGAAAATAGCCGCCCTGAGCCCCCCTGACCGATTTCACAAGTCCCTTATGCTTGAGCCTGAAGAAAAGCTGTTCCAGATAAGGGATAGTAATTCTCTGTTTCTGAGATATTTCCTTTGTGGAAACAGGTTTATCGCCTGAGCGACGGGCCAGTTCCAGGACCGCCCTTAAACCGTATCTGCCTTTGGTTGAAATTTGCATCACAAACACTCTTTATTTTAGAATTAATATCAATTTCGAACCCCAATATATAAATTTAACAAATTTTGTAAAGATTTGTTCTTCGACAAAAACTCCTATTTTCTACGTTTGTAAGCCCTTGAAACACCGGAAAAATCTTCAAAAATCTTGCTTGACACTTCAGAATCGGGAACAACTTCAGGATGCCACTGGACTGTCATGATATAATTATCATCAGTACCTTCCAGAGCTTCCACCACACCGTCAGGAGCATATGCCACTGGTTTAAGGCCTTCAGGAACTCGTTTCAATACCTGATGATGAGCTGAATTCACGACCGTCGGTTTTTTTCCAAGCAGCCCGGCTAATCTGGAATCTGGGACGATCTCTATTTCATGTGTATTGGAGAAATCGCGGTCTGCCGTCTGGCGATGATCGATTGATTCTTCCTCACGCTCGTCCAGATCCTGATAAAGCGAACCACCGAAAATCACATTGATGGTTTGATGTCCCCTGCAGATGCCGAGAATGGGAATCTTTCTTGAGACGGCCTTAAAGATCATTTCCCGTTCGAGGTAATCCCTGCGGGTATAAGTGGCCCCGGTTTTTTTGGATTTTTCCTGACCGTAAAGAGCAGGAGTGAGGTCTTCCCCACCCACCAGCATCAAGCCGTCGATCAGATCAATATAGTAATCAGTATGTTCTATATGCTCGGTGTTGGGCAGCGGGAGTATTACAAGATCATATTTCTCGAGTGCTTCATAATATTGCTGCTTTAGAAATTCGAATCTATATCCACTGTAAATTTCAGGGTCGTGGTCTTCCATGGTTAGGCCCATGGTGACTCCTATAACCGGCTTTAAAAGATCATGCTGCATTATCTATAATCCATACTCTCATTCCTCAGCTAAAATGCATACAGGATTGAAATATGAAAACGTCCTCCGCCGTCCACCGGCTTCCATGCAATTCTCTGGCCGTAGTCCAGGCGAATGGGACCCAGTGGAGAAATATATTGCAATCCCACCCCGGCCGAGGCCAGAAGGTCTTTAATTTGGAAATCATCATCATTACGCCAATTATTGCCTATATCGAGAAAAAGTGAGAACCAGAATTTACCGACCAGATTTCTGCGATATTCGTGATTCATGAGAAGGTAGAATTTTCCGCCGATCGGTTCGCCATCGTCGTTTGTCGGACCAATAGAATTTTCCTTGTATCCGCGAATTGTGTTGGCACCTCCGATGTAGAAGAGGTCAGGACTTGGAATATAACCATCCGGCTCAAAACTGCGCGCCCAACCGGCCTTAATCCTGAAGGCATAGACAGCCCAGCGCGAAGTGCTCAGGTAACGTGACCATTCCGCCACGCCCTTATGGAAATTCTTGTCACCTCCCAGAAATCTCCCATAAAAGCGATATGTCAATCGTGTAACTGCCCCCTGCCGTGGCACAAAAATATTCAGGCGTGAATCCCGCTCAAAAACTGTCCAGAGACTTCGGCTGGCTTGTATCTCCTCATCCCGTTTGAACTGAGTAAGTGAATCCTCCGAGATACCTTCAATATCTATACTCTCAAATTCAAACCCTGTGCGGATATCGATATAATCACCGATTTCCTTGAAAGTCCCGATATTGAAGGCAACGGTTTCAGTCTTGATATTCTGCTCGGTCCGTCTCAGCTTAGGTTCCCATTCCAGAGAGAGATCAATAGGCATTCTAATTCCGAAGGGCCATGGCTCGATATAGTAAAGGCCAAATCTTTCTTCTATTATTCTCCAGCCGGACACTACCTGAAATCGTGTGGTGGGCTCAAATCTGAGATGGCGCCCCATGCCGGAGATATTTCTGCTGCCCACTTCGAGTCCAAGGTCCCATGTCAAGTCATAGGTGGAGTCCTGGGCCGCGCCCGTTCTTACCCTGATAAAACGCGGCCTTTTCTCGCTGCATGTTATGGTCAGGTCGGGAGATGTATTAATGGAGTCCCCATTTATATTGGTTGTGAAATCGACATAGGTAAAAAGTCCCGTGGAGTAAATCCTCTGGCGGCTGTCTATCAACTCCTCGCGGCTGTAAGTATCTCCCTTCTCAAACAGCAGTTCACGTCTGACCACTCTTGAACTGGAATACTCCAGGCTGTCTATATGGATATTGCCAAAGACTGTCAACGGCCCCGGGTCGATCTGGAAATTGACGATTTGACGGGTGGAATCACTTGGAAGTGGCCGAAGATTGTAATCCACCTTTCGATAAGGGCGGCCATTATCGGCAAATACTCTCTCAATCTCGTTTACTACTCTGTTCAGACGGTATGGATTTAAAACCTCCCCTGGCTTCAATTCGCTGACGATTTTCTTCACGCGTTTGACATTATGCTCAAGGTCATCGGGGACAGTGGCAGTGTCTATAAAATATTGAGGACCTTCTGTGATATTGATAATAACAATCACACCACTGTCTTTACCAACATCGTACTCGAAATTGAATCTTATATCCCTGAAGCCATTGCGTCTGTACAGGTAATTAAGTGCGGCACTGTTCAGCTGTTCACTGTTCTTCTTGAGGTGGTTTTTTCCCTTCAGCCCGAGCTTCTGAAAAAAGCCCTGTTCCTTGGTAGCGATTGCCTCTTTTATATCATCTTTGGAGATTTCATCATTGCCATTGATAACCACTTCTCTTATGACAGGTTTTTTTGCCAGCCATTTCTCTTTGCCATTGCGGGCATAGAGATCGAAGGCGGTCAAAATGCTGAGAAGCAGTATGATATTTACAATTCTATAAATCTTCACTAAAAATTCCAATCCAGATTGACATTGAGATGATACAAATTGCCTTCGTCACGATGTCCTGAAAGATAGAAATGCCGTGATAGTCTGTATTCAAACCCCACTTCATGAGCGCGGCTGAAATCGAGCTGTGTGGTACCATAAATGAACAAGCCTGGAGTGGTGTACATACCTACTTTCAGGCGGGATTGCTGGAGGCTCAGTTCCTCTCCCTCGTAGGCCGGATTGAGCTCCACCACATCAAGACCGATCTGCTGGCCGAAATAACGTGACAGTCTTCCCAGGGCAAAATCGGTAATACCTTCTGTAATCCGCTGCCCGAAGGGGGTTGCTGCGCCTTCTCCCTGGCCCTGGACTCTCTGGAAAGTCATGTATTCATAGAATTGATTTTCACTAACCTGCGAACCTTCAGCCGCGCTCAGCTTTGGTTCCTGCAATGTCCCGGAGATGAGGATACGTGCGGTAAGCCTTTCACCCTGGGCCATCAAATAGGTTTCCACCACAATATTGAGACGGGGATTGAACTCTTCAATATCATCAAAAACCAATTCGCCGCCCTCCAGGATCTCAAACCTCTGGCCGAAGAGATTATATTCTCCCCTGATGGTCTCCATGCGGCCGTAAAAATTGGTAAAACTTCCCTGCTTGAAAACACGCAAGTCCCCGCTCAATTCGACCGTAAAATCAGGACCTTCGATTATAATATTTGAGGGCGCGGTAATATCGAGAATATAATTAAAGGCGCTGGCGGTATCGGAAGCCTGTATGGCTCCTGTTTCTATTTCCGGGGCGAGCGGTTCGGAATATCGCAAGGATGCGAGTCTAATCGAACCCGTCGCGGTGATAGTATCCTGACCTTTTACGTTGATATCCGCCTCATCGATAACCGCTTCGATTTCACCCAGATCGTACTTAATCGGAAAGTCATCGGCGGTGACATGAATATCGATTATCGGGCTGAGCAGTTTATCGAAAGTCACGGTGCCGGTAGCCCGGGCAATCCGCTTTTTACTCCCATTTTTCCTGGTGGTTTCTATTTTCTCTATTACCACATCACGCCCCTCAAAAGAAATGTCGGCATTGACATTTTCCAGAGGATCCTGAAGATAATAGACTTTTATTCTGCCGCCTCGCAAATAATAGTTTCCTGAAAATTCAGGATTATTGGGTGTTCCTCCGACCTCAAGATCGAGTGCATTATCGCCTTCCATCCATTCGATATCGGGTAGAATAACAGGAAGCAGGTAATAACTGGTCACACGCGACCCGACTTCCAGATCAATCGTCGCATCAGGCACAAGGCGGTTCTCGACGCCGGTGAAAGCCAGATTGTAGGGAATGGTGCCCGTAACCCGCATCATATTGCTGTCGCCCTGTATATACAGGCTGTCGACCGATATCATGGAATTGCTGTAGCTTAAGTCAAAGTACATATTTCCAAGCAAATTACCATAAACTTCGAGTGAGTCAGTGGTACCCTGGATCGAGAACCTGGGATTCTGCGGTGTGCCAGACATGCTTGCGTTGAAACCAAATATGCCCGCAAGCTCCTCGTCAGGTATATAGAAATCAAATATCGGCTCAAGGTTCATATCCGAGCAGCTGAAACTGAAATCCATACTATCATTTTGAAAATATCCACCTTCTGCCTCGAGCATGCCACCATTTGTCTTAATATTCAGTGAACGCAGTATGACCGCATTTTCGCTGTAAGCAATACTGATAGTATCTGTGCTGATAAGGCTAAATGTGTCCAGCTTCATGTTTAATGCCGGGACACGAACCCGCGTCAGGCTGTCAGTAAACTCCACATTCATTGACAGCTCAGCATCAAGTCGTTCCGATAGAATATGGATTGTATCCATTATCATCAGGTTAGAATCGAA
>JAABVY010000139.1 GCA_011777135.1 Candidatus Zixiibacteriota bacterium
ATCATTATAACAACTAACAATGCCGATATTATCGCCATCGAAGTTGCCCGTCATATCGACGCCTCTCCCATGATTATTGCCATCATAAGTTTCATCATCCTGCTGGCAATTCTATATGGGCTGTTCCGCCTGGTCGTGATCATGTTCTACAAGGTATCACAGATCCAGTCGCTGGGGCGGACCGATAAGATTGGGGGCGGAGTTATGGGCGTTGTGAGGGGATGGGTGTTTTTTGGCTTTCTGTTCTTTATCCTGGCTCTGATGCCCATGCCCGACGCATTCCATCGCATGGTGGACAATTCGATGCTTTCTGAGTCCATGATGAGGTCGATAACATTCCTGTATGACGGCACCAAAGTGCTTCATCCGGAAAGCAGGTCATTTGTCGACCAGGTACAGAATTCCCTGCAGGAGACCAACAAAACACGCTTCGATTCTATTGGCGAACCGGAGAATTCATTCGAGAGACAGAGAGCAAATGATGCCGTAAGGGAGAAGATGCAGGTCATCCAAAGGTATTTCGGACCGGTCCAGAGAGAACAGACTTAATCCGTAAGCTCCTCCTCTGAGGAAAATCTTGCGGTAAGGTCTTTCAATTCGGCGGTGAGCTCTTCGGCCCGTTTAAGATCACCCGCTTTCTCGGCGCTGGCGATCTGGGAGATTAGTTTTTTGCGCCTGTTTTCAAGGTTAAGCGCTCTTAGCCGCCGGGCAAGGTCGCTGAAAAGCCTTTCTGTGTCGCTTGTTCCGAGTTCCATGTTCGAAGCCTGCGAGATTATCCTGGATTGCTCGGGATCGCTTATATGATTCAAAAGATATGACACATCCATGGAGGGATTCTTGCTTCGCAGGAGCTGCATCTTTTTATAAATCTCTTTGATCACCTGATCGCTGAAATCATCTTCGGAAATCTCCAAAAGCGCTTTTTCCAGCAGATTCATATTTTCAATCAATACCGCCAGGATCTGAAGCTGTATCTTTTGCGATGTTGCATCGGCAGATCTCTTGACCTCCTCTTTTGGAGTCCTGCGTATTTTCTGCATCAGCCTGTCCAACTCACTTTTCAGGCTGTTTAAAGCGATATCGAAAATTGCCGAGGCTTCTTTTAGAAACAATTCTCGCCTGATGCTGCTGTCGGATTGCGCGGCAACATTGACCAACTCCATCAATACATTCTCCTTGTCACGCGCAGATAGTTTCTCGAAAGGCGGCCGGAGAGTATCATAAATGAACTTGGGAAAACTCGGCGCATTCTCAATCATCTCCTGCATTTTCTCAGGGCCTTTATTTCTTAGATAGGAATCGGGGTCCTCGTCCTCGGGCAGAAGCACCGCCTTGAAATCAAGTTCTGCAGCCATGAGATGCGGGGCGCATCTTTTCGCGGCCATAATCCCGGCCTGGTCAGAATCAAACAGCATGATTGCAGTCGGCGCATATCGGGATATCAGCCTCGCATGTTCGGAGGTAAAAGCAGTTCCCGAGGACGCCACGACATTCTGGAAACCGCCCTGCCACAGCGCAAGGAGGTCCATATAACCTTCGACAAGAATTGTGTATTCCAGCTTGCGGATATGGGGACGTGAGAAATTCAGGCCATATAGAACCCTGCTCTTGTTATAAAGGTCGGTTTCAGGCGAATTGATATATTTGGCTCGGTCCTCTTTAGATAGAGCTCTTCCGCCGAATGCTATCGGCTTGCCGGTGAAATTCAGGATGGGAAAGATCAGCCGACGCCGGAAACGATCATAATATCCGCTGCCGTCCTCGCGTTCCACCGCCAGTCCGGCCTTGACCAGATCCACTTCCGACAGCTTGAGGGTCTGCGCATGATTCAAAAGCTTATCCCACGCATCAGGAGCGAACCCGAGCTCGAATTGATTGATTGTCTCCTCGCTCAGGCCCCGTTTCTCCTTCAGGTATTTCAAGACCTTCCTGCCGTCATCCGTTTCCCAGAGCTGCTTTATGAAGAAGTTTTTGGCGACCTGATTGGCGAAGTACAGCTGTTCGTACTTGGAGCGTTCTTCGGGCGGAATCTCTTTTCTGGGAAGCTCGATTCCGGCTCGTTTGGCGAGATATTTAACAGCCTCTATAAAGGACAGGTTTTCATGTTCCATCAGAAATGTATAGACATTTCCCCCTTTGCCGCATCCGAAACAATGATATATCTGCTTTGAAGGGGAGACCGAGAATGAGGGAGTTTTCTCGTTATGGAAAGGGCAGAGCGCAAGATAATTGGCCCCGCGCTT
>JAABVY010000371.1:0-8226 GCA_011777135.1 Candidatus Zixiibacteriota bacterium
TCTTTGTGATGCTTTTCGGGACTCTGGGTGTGATGATCGGTGCGCCTCTGGCGTTTGCGATAGTGGGCGGATTCCTGGAGCCGGACACATGGAAAGGTTTTGGAACCCTGGCGGGAAGCTGGATCGGCGGCACCGGCAATATGGCCGCGGTGGCCGAGGGGCTGAAGACATCGCCTTCAGTATTCGGCCTGGCTGCACTTGCGGATAACATTGTCTATATAGTCTGGCTGCCGATCATGCTCGGCTCTAAACTTCTGGCCAAACGCTTCAATAAATTCACCGGAGTATCGAAGGACCGTTTAATAGAAATGGAAAAAGCCGCGGAAGATATCAAAAGGGACAAAGGCCGTCAGGCCATGCGCCACGTGCTCTACCTGATCGCAATCGGCTTTGTTGCAACCTATCTGGCAGGAAAACTGTCCGAGGTCTTCCCTGTGGTTGAACCGGTGCTTACAGCCAGCACCTGGCGGATTCTTCTGGTCACTACCTTTGCACTGGCATTATCCTTCACACCTGCAAAAAATATTCCCGGCTCGCATGAAATCGCCATGGCGCTTATCTACTTATTCGTTGCAAATATGGGCGCACGCGCTCATGTCTCAGAAGTTCTGGGCCAGGCACCGCTGTTTATAGTTGGTGCTTATATCTGGGTGTTTATTCATGGCGGCTTCTGTTTACTGGGAGCCAAGATATTCAAGGTTGATGTGCACTCCGCCGCAATTGCCTCAGCGGCCAATATCGGTGGCGCAGCCTCCGCGCCGGTGGTGGCGGCCTATCACAAGGAATCGCTGGTGCCGGTCAGTATTTTGATGGCGCTGATCGGATATGCTATCGGAACCTACGCCGCCTTCGCCACAGCGCAATTCTGCTACTGGGTTTCCACCATTTATTTCTAAGCAAGTTTAAAGGCCCTTACCGACACACTCAATATCTTGCCCTTTAATTCCTCGGACATGTTCGCTTCCAGGAAGGCATGCTCTTCATCGATGCTTATCTTTCCAAATCCCGCCGACTTGATGGCATCCAGATACTCTTCTTTGATCATCGCCCCGGCGACACAACCCGCCCAGGCCTCGAGTGACCTGCGGATATGCTCAGGAAGTTTTTCGGTCACTACAAGGTCGGAGACCATAATGCGTCCACCGGGTTTGAGCACACGATGGGCCTCTCTGAACGCCTTTGCTTTATCGGGCGCCAGGTTTATCACGCAATTGGAAATTATCAGATCGATTGAATCATCATCCAAAGGCAAATTNNGCCAGGTTGATCATCTTTTCGGTCATATCAACACCAATTACCTTACCGGTCTTCCCGGTCAGGCGAGCAGCGAGAAAACAATCAATACCGCCTCCGGATCCGAGGTCGAGAACGGTCTCACCCTCCTTAATATCTGCCAGCGCGGTCGGATTCCCGCACCCTAGTCCCAGAACCGCTCCACCGGGAATATTATCCAGATCCTGCTTTGAGTATCCGACCTCGAGTTCAACAGGTGAAGGTGAAGAACAGCATCCACATCCGTCAGCTTTACCCTCGGCTACCTTACCATAGCGGTCCTTCACGAATTTTTTGACATCATCCGGATTTTTTGTATCTGACATAACTTCTCCTAAACCGATTTTTTTGCTTGATCCTTAGCAAGCTCATCCCAGAGATCATACGCACGGCGCACATGAGGTATTGTAATCGAACCGCCCACCACCAGTGCGATCGACATCAATTCATCCATCTCCTCTTTGCTGACCTTCTCCTCGAAACAACGATCAACATGATAGGCAATGCAGTCATCGCACCTCAAGACCATGGATGCTGCCAGCCCCAGCATCTCTTTATACTTGACCGGAATTGCACCCTTGCTGTAAACTGCATTATCGAGAGTAAAAAAACGTTTTATATGCGTGTTTTCGGTTGAGAGCACCAGGTCATTGAGACGCTGACGTTCCGCCTTAAACTGTTCCAGTTTATTTCCCATATATCCTCCTGAATTCTATTGGATTATCGTAATATCCGAAATTGAACATAATAATCTTTTCTCTTGTTGCAAATCCTGTTTATAAGATTATAATAGGTAAATGAATATGCGCATATCCACAATACTATTTTTACTTCTGGCTGCTTTTCTTCTCTCCTGCGGAGAAGGACCGGTCATTGAGGCTTCCCAGCGCACACTGGTTTCATGGACCCCCCCCGCAGACTTCAGGCCATCCTACATAACCCAGGATGAGGACAGTATATACTGGGGCCTGTTTATCTCCAAAAGATATTCCGCCAAATATAATCTCTGGGCTGTAAGGTCATCGGATCGTCAAAACTGGGTCGACCCGATTATGATAGGAAATGCATATTATTTTTCCGATATCGATTTTGAGGTCAGAAATGACAGCCTGCATTTTGTCTTCTATGAGATCGATCCCGGCTATTTCCCGGATCACGGCCTGGGGCTGGGAGCATTCGTCGATTATAAAGACGATATCCCGCTTTCATATTCTATTAAGAAACTTCGTACAGACCGCGATTTGGATAAGATTTATAATAATATCGAAAATGAGCTTCTGACCTCCGACCGCCTTCCCGACACCGATCTTGACGGCAAACGCGATCTGGTCGACTACTGCCCGCTTTCAGGGCCCCGTCCGCTGGATAGAAATCATGAGGTCTATGAAGCCGTGTTGTGGAATATAATCAGATCATCGGGTCTGGACACCATCAGGATCGAGAAGGATAGCGCCTGGACCAAATATTACAGCACATATGTGCTCAAGGAGCCCAGCCCGCTTTATCTGGCATTTCCCCGGGAGCAGAGAACTTTCGAGTTCAGGGGCTTCCCTATGCCGCTCATCATTGTTAAAACCCCGCTTTGGTTCGGAAGCCGCCCGGGCTACCACAGCCTTTCGGGAGGGGTAATTCCGCATTTGACCTTCAGGGCTCTGAATTATAGCCTCCTGAGGAATTCCGCCACTGTTTATGTCGAAAGCTATCTCACCGAGGAACATATAGATAACTATGAATTCCATGTCGAAAAAGAGGGTGAGATCTGGATTGTGACAGCCTCCTATCTCCTTGAGGTGGAAGAGGAAACGGAAGATACCGCTGCTTTAGAAGAGTAAAATCCAACCCTCTGAAAACCTGCAAAAATCACCAAACAAATCCACAACTCCATAAACCACAATAAAATATCCGAAAAACTTTGATGTTCTTGAAACTAAATCCATGGTTTCCGCGTTGAACAAGATAAATAAACAGGATCATAATAGTATTACTTATAACCAAAACTCCAAATCCGGGAGGCACAATGCTGAAAAAAGCTCTAACTATCGCGCTTGCCATCATGTTTGTAACATCAGTTACTGCTTTTGCCTGCGGCGGCGAAAAAACCACTTCCAAGACCGCCGATGTTCAGAAAGTTTCATCCGAAAAATATGCCTGTGGCGATAAAGCCGAGGCCACAGCCAAGACAGCCGCAGTCAACTCTGAAAAGAGTAGTGAGTGCACCTACAGCAAGTCCCTCAAGTCTGCTGAGGCCACCGAGGAAGGTGACGCCACAGTTAAGACCGCTGCTGTAACCGGCGAAAAGAGCGACTGCACGGCCAAGAAGGCATCCGCCGAATATAATTGCTCAAAGGACGCCGCTGTAAAGACAGCAGCTGCCGAGAAATCGGGCACTGACGCGGCCTGCTTGAAGTACAAGGATGATTTGAAGAAAAGCGCTGATGAAAGCAAGAAAGAGATTGATGTCAGCAAGACAGCTATGGCTGACGAAAAGTAATCTAAAGGGGACTAGAACATCTCATAGAATAATAATTCTCTGACCCGAAAAGCCCTCCATCTACGGAGGGCTTTTTGTTTATGATTGACACCATACTGGGAAATGCTATATTTCCAGTTCAGGATAGCTGAAAGAGATTTATGAAATCATAGAACCACTTTAATGGATCGATGACGGCATCATGCAGGTCAAAATATGGAATTTATTATAATCTGGCTGCTTTTCGGAATAATCAGCGCGGCGGTTGCTTCCAATAAAGGACGCAGCGGCTGCGGCTGGTTTGCCATGGGCGTGCTGTTAGGACCATTCGGCTTCATCCTTGCCCTGGTCGTCCCCAAGGACGAGGAGAAGGTTGAAAAGAAAGCAATTCGAGAAGGGGACATGAAGAGATGCCCGTATTGCGCGGAATTGATAAAAGCAGAAGCGATTAAATGCCGATACTGCGGATCCAATTTAACAGATAAAAGAGAATAAACAAGATTTTCTCGTCACGCAGGGGTCTTGCAGCCCTATGGAATCAGGGTGTGTGACCGTGCGAAATATCATAGATCCAACTTTTGATGGAAATCCTTTCCTGCCGCAATTGCTCTCAGGAAAAAATCCCGGACAGCATTGCAGGTTTTATTCTTCGTATCCGGGCACCATCAGACGAGTCTCTTTGTCCTTTCGAAATCCAAGCAGGTAATCGGCCTGCATCAACTTCTGAATCTCGCGCGTGCCCTCATAAATCGCAGCACCCTTGGAATTGCGGAAGAAGCGCTCCACCGGATATTCATCCGAGAAACCGTAAGCGCCATGAATCTGCACGGCATTATAGGCTGCCTTCTCGGCCTGATCGGTGCAGAACCATTTAGCCATGGCTGTTTCACGCGTATTGCGTACACCTTTATTCTTAAGCCATCCGGCTTTCCACCACAATAGCCTTCCGGCCTGATAACCGTATTCCATCTCCGCCAGCATCTCTTTCACCAGCTGATGCTGGCTGATCTCGGTCTCAAATGTCTTCCGTGTCTGGCAGTATTCAACCGAGGCATCGATACAGGCTTTGATAAGACCGGTTGAACCGGCTGCCACAGTATAACGCCCGCCGTCAAGGCAGGTCATGGCGATTTTGAAGCCCTCGTTCGGCTCGCCCACCATATTTTCTTTCGGAACCTTGACATCCTGCATGGCAATCCATCCCGTATTTCCGGCGCGCACCCCCAGCTTACCGGGAATCGAGCCGGTTGTCACGCCTTCGAATTCGCTCTCCACGATAAAGCAGGAGATTCCCGAATGATCTCGCTTCTCTTTTTTATCCCGATCGGTCCAGGCAAAGATCAGGAAATTATCTGCCACATCTGCCAGAGAAATCCACATCTTCTCGCCGTTTAGAATATAATGATCACCGTTCTTGTCGGCTGTGGTGGCAATGCCGACAGCATCGGTGCCGGCTCCCGGCTCGGTCAACCCAAATGTTGCCAGCTTCTCTCCTTTGGCCTGCGGAACCAGATATTTTTCCTTCTGCTCTTCATTCGCCCACCCCAGTAGTGTCATCGAATTCAGGCCGATATGCACCGAAAATATCACCCGGGCCGATGTATCGGCGTACTCCAACTCCTCACAAACCAGCCCCAGGCTGATATAATCCATACCCATTCCGCCATACTTTTCGGGAATACATACACCCAGGAGGTCGGCTTCCTTCAAAGCCGGAATCAGGGTCGGATCGAACTCATGTTTGCGGTCGAAATCTGTTATCGTCGGGGCCACCTTCCTTGCGGCGATTTCACGCGCCACAGACTGCACCATTTTATGATCTTCGGTCAATTCAAAATCTAACATTTTTCAACTCCATATTAAAAAGCATGTTTTTTTCTATAAACCGTTTGAACCTTTTATAGTTCAGATGAGTATATGTAATAATTGACAATTGAATACTCAAGCTTATATTTGTCAAGCTAATGCCGATGGCATTAATAACATTATGATTTTGCAACCCACCCCCCGGGTCACGGGGCTGTGGGGTTTTTGCGTTTGGTCTGGAGCATGATTAATAAAATACTCGAAATAATAGAGAAGTCGGATTCTTATCAAAAGGCCCTGGCAGTTTCGAATTCGGGCCAGGATTCACTGGAGCTATCGGGTCTGGTAGGGGCCGGACGAAGCTTCTTTCTATATAACTGGTTTACAAAATTTCCAGGAAAGTATCTGGTAATCACGAAAACCGAAAAAGAAGCTTTTTCGATCAAGAATGATATAAACGAGATCTCCGGTAATGGCCTGGCTTTTCAGTTTCCGGCCTGGAATATAAATCCCTATCAATGGAAGACCCCGGCGGCCGAAAATATCGGTGAGCGTCTGCAGACACTCTATAATCTCCAGAATCATGATAACATAATCGTTACGGCCTCGGTGCGGGCAATTCTGGAGCCTACGATTTCTCCCGATGAGCTCTCTATCAGCTCCCTGCATATGGAAATCAACCAGGAAATGGCTCAGGATGATCTCATCTCACGACTTGCCGAGCTGGGATATGAGCGCGATCCCATGGTGGAAGAAATCGGTTCATTCTCGGTGCGTGGCGGTATTGTCGATATTTTTCCCTATACCACAGAAAATCCAATAAGGATCGAGTTTTTTGGGGATTTCATTGAATCGATCAGGACATTTTCAGTGGCTAATCAGCGCTCTATCGGGTCATTGGACAAGATGACTCTCTTGCCCCGTCGGGAGAGCTTATTGACGATTGCCGATCTGGATAAATATCTGGAAAAGCTGCCCAGGCGCGACCAGGAAATACTCTCAGACAAGTTCCGTTTCGGGATCGACACCCCTGGTCTTGAATGGGCTACAGCCTTCTTCAATGGCAAACGGCCGTACCTGTTCGATTACATTGATTCGAATACAAATCTGTACTTACAAGAGGCGGGTTTGCTTAAATCCGAATGCGACGATCTGGCCGACATGTTCGAGAACTACCATGAACAGGAGCGTGAGAAATACGATGAGCTGCCGAAACCAGATAGAATATATCTTCAACCCGATGAATTTGAATCACGAATCGAGGGGCATAAGACAATTTCCGAAATCACTTTTGGAAAAAGTTCGCAGACGATCAGCTTTGGAATGAACGAACATCCTGTAATAAATTCTCAGATCAAACTACTGAAAAGCAATCTGAAAAATCTTCATGAGCGTCATTATTCTGTATATCTGGCCTGTGATAATATGGTCCAGAAAGATCGCATGCAGGATATACTTGAGGAGGATGCCGACTGGATCAATACTGATGTCCTCGACATCTCCGAGGGATTTATCTTTCCACAGTCAAATCTGGCTGTGCTGACCGACCATCAGATATTCACCAGGAAATTTCATCGCTACCGTAAAGCCCGGATCAAAGAAGGGGTGGCGATCTCGTCTTACACCAATCTTAATATAGGCGATTATGTGGTGCACGTCGATTACGGCATCGGAAGATACAGGGGATTAGAGGAACTTACTATAGAAAATCGAAGGCGCGATTGCCTCCTGATCATGTATGACAAGGATGATAAGCTCTATGTACCCATTGAAGAATTCAATCGCGTCCAGAAGTATATAGGCAAAGAAGGCAAACCGAAGCTCAGCACCCTGAGAGGCACAGCCTGGCAAAGGGCTAAAGCCCGCACCAAGAAGGCGATTACCGAGATGGCCGAGGAGCTCCTTCGTCTGTATGCCAAGCGCAAGGCCCGGCCCGGATTCAAGTTTTCTCCGGATTCTACATGGGTGCGGCAGCTGGAAGCCTCCTTTCCTTTTGATGAGACACCCGATCAGCTTGATGCTATAGGAGATATCAAGAAGGATATGGAAGTCGCAAATCCGATGGATCGCCTGGTCTGCGGGGATGTCGGTTACGGCAAAACCGAAGTGGCTATCCGGGCGGCCTTCAAGGCGGTCTGCGATGATAAGCAGGTGGCGGTGCTGGTCCCGACCACAATTCTGGCTCAGCAGCACCAGACTACATTCCGAAATCGTCTGGCCGACTTTCCGGTCAGAATCGAGATGCTTTCGCGTTTCAAGTCGCGCAAGGAGCAAAGGGAGATCATAAAAGACCTTGCGGAAGGTAAAGTTGACATTGTGATCGGAACACATCGCTTGCTCTCCAAAGATGTAAATTTCCGGGATCTTGGTCTTCTGGTTGTGGATGAGGAGCAGCGTTTTGGAGTCGCCCACAAGGAGAAAATCAAGAAGATGAAAAGCCAGGTTGATGTCCTCACCATGACTGCCACGCCTATCCCGAGGACAATGCAGATGTCTCTGCTGGGTGCGCGCGACATGTCGGTCATCAACACCTCTCCCAAGGACAGGCTACCGATCGATACCGAAATATCCGAGTTTCATCCCGAGGCCATAAGGAAGGGGATTCTGGGCGAAGTCGAAAGAGGCGGGCAAGTTTATTTTGTACACAACCGTGTCCAGACGATTATGTCGATTTACCG
>JAABVY010000371.1:8234-14206 GCA_011777135.1 Candidatus Zixiibacteriota bacterium
GGAGAGAGAACTGGAGGAAATAATGCTTTCGTTTTTATCGCAGCATTATGATGTCCTGCTCTCCACCAGTATTATCGAGTCCGGCCTGGATATACCTATGGTTAATACTATCATAATCAATCGCGCCGATCGTTTTGGGCTGGCCCAGCTATACCAATTGCGCGGCAGAGTGGGAAGGTCCGCACGCCGTGCCCAGGCCCTGCTTCTGATTCCACCGCTCAGGCTCTTGACCAATACCGCCAGAAAGCGTCTTAAGGCGCTGGAACAACATACCGAACTTGGCTCCGGTTTCCAGCTGGCCATGAAGGATCTGGAAATCCGTGGAGCCGGGAATCTGCTTGGCCCCCAGCAGCATGGATTTATAGAGGAGGTCGGCTTTGACCTTTACCTCAAACTCCTTAAAGAGGCTGTAGCCGAACTCAAAGGTGAGAAGACCGAGGAGAAGACCGAGGTCAAGATGGATATTGATCTGGAAATGTATTTCCCGGACGATTATATCCCTTTTTCTCAGCAAAAAGTGGAATTATACCAGCGTCTGGCGCAGGCCGAAAATCAGGAAGAAATCAACGATCTCAGGTCGGAAGTGATCGATCGTTTCGGGAAAATGCCGCCTGAGGCTAAAAACCTGTTCGAAATGGCGGAAATAAAGCTACTGGCCAGTCAACTCAAATTGAGCCGGCTTGTTTTCCGTAATAATAAACTGAAAATTGTCTACTCAAACGGATACCTGCCTTCTAAGAAACAGATTGCCAATCTCAGCGCAAAGCTGTCGGAACCTATGGAATTCAGCGCAACGGGTGAATTTGCGATCGCTATAGATTACAGTGGCCATGAGGATTCCAACTGGGGCCAAAAGTTCAAATTTAGCTTGCAATTATTGGCTTAGAAACTATCTTTGAAGGTTATTCGGAACAATACACTGGAAAAATTATAAAACTTCTGAGGTGAATTAATGAAAAGAATAAGCGCATTAATATTGATCGGTTTACTGATAATAGCTGTTTCATGCGGCGGCGACAGGGATGCATCCGACCCGCAGTACTATAAGGAGGAGCGAGCCCAGAGTCAGACAATTGCAAAAATCGGAGAGTCGGAACTGAAAGTCTTTTTGCTGGAAGAATTTAACGAAATGTACGCGACCAGCTTCGGTTCCGCCCAGGAAGAATATGAAGCTAAAAAAGAATATCTCGATTCCATGATAAATATGTATGTCTTCGTCGAAGCCGCCTACGAGCTGGGCCTGCAAAAGGATCCTGAAGTTATCAGAGTTATCGAAGAAAGCCATCCTGCGTTCATGCGAGACGAACTCTTTAAGGCCAAGATACTTCCATTCATCGATGTCTCAGAACATGAAATCGAGACCTGGTACGAAAATATGGATGAGGAAGTTAAGATGTCGGTCATTTTCCTGCAAGACAGTACTCGCGCGGATTCGGTTTACAAAGCCATCGATAACGGTGCGGATTTCGCTGCTATGGCTCGAAAATACTCACTGGATCAGCCCACGGCGGTAGAGGGCGGCGATCTGGGCCATAGAACCTGGGTCAGCCTGTCAGAGGAATTTCAGAACAATGTCTTCAATCTAGCGGAAGGCGAGGTCACCATATTCAGTGTGCCCGGCGGATGGGATATCGCCACAGTAACAGACAGGCGCGAGGTGGAAAGGCAACCGCTGGATCAGATCAAAGATATGCTGATTTCCCGAATACAGGCCGAGAAAAAAGCCCGGGTACAGAACGAATTTTACGATGAACTGTTTGAGGAAGCGGATATCAAAATCAATGAGGAGACCGCAGAATTTATATATGACAAGGCGGCGACTCTCTATCCCGACGTTATCGGCGGAGTACCCTTCAGAAAAAACACTTTCAATCCCCAGGACCTGGCTGAATATGAGCGCAATATGATACTGGCCACCTATAACGGCGGTGAGGTCACTCTAGGAGATTACCTCAATCAGACAGCGCGCTGGAATGACAATCAGCGTCCCCCATTCAATGAGACTGAGAATCTGAAGAAAGCTGTTTTCAATCTAAAACTAATGGACCTGCTCCAGCAGAAAGCCCAGAATATGAAGCTCTCCGAAACTGTAGATTATAAGGATGCAGTGCGGTTCTTCAGAGATCAAATTATGGCTGCCAAAATGAAGGAATTGATTGTCGAAGAGAAAGCCTTTGTCTCTGAAGATGAGGTGGCAGAATATTACCGGGAGCATGCGGATGAATATGTTATTCCAAAAAAACTGCATGTAAAGGAGATTATGGTCGAAACCGAAGCAGAAGCCGAGGAAATCTACAATCAGTTGCAGGTTGGAGATGATTTCGACAGCTTTGCTGAAAATACCATCCGTCCGACCGCGGTAAATTCCAAAGGCGATCTGGGATTCATCTCCGAATTTAACTTCCCTACCCTGTTTGCACAGGCCAATCAACTGGAAATCGGAGAATTTTCTGAACCATTTCCTGTCGGAGATAACTGGTCGATCGTAACCCTGGTTGCTGTCAGAGATCAGCAGGTTAAATTATTCGACGAGGTGGCTACCCAGGTGCAGACCGAGCTTGAAAACAAGAAGAAAGAAACTGCCCTCCAGGAGTGGATGGCGGAAAACAAAGATCGATTCGATATCGATGTGAACTATGAACTAATCTGGGAAACAATTGACAAGGAAGCATATGAATAGAGTCTTCAAAATAGTCCTTATATTATCTCTTCTTCTTTTTACCACGACGGCGCTCGGCCAGGAGCGCGAACTGGTCGACAAAATTGCCGCGGTTGTGGGCGATGAGATAATTCTGGTTTCAGAACTTGATTTCCAGCTGCAGATGTTTTTGATGCAGGTGGAGAATCCGAATTTGACGACCAACCAGGCGGACAGCCTGAGGGATATAATCCTGCAGCAGATGGTAACTGACAAACTGCTTCTGGAAGAAGCCCAGAAAGATACCTCCATACAAATTAAAGAGGAGCAGGTTGAGCAGGCCCTGCAGCAAAAGATCGAGGAATTGAAAGCCCGCTTTCCATCCGAGGCAGAATTCGAGGCCCAGATGCGGTTGGAAGGGCTTAACATTCGCGAGTTGAAGGCGAAATTCAGACGTGAGGTCCGCAACCAGCTGATTCGTGACCGTTATGTCTCCCGATTTTTATCGAAGGTCAATGTAACCTCCGCGGAGGTACAGGATTTTTATGAAAAGTATAAGGACTCCCTGCCGACTCAGCCAGAAGCCGTTAAACTGTCGCACATTCTACTGAACATAGAAGCTTCCGGGGCCACGCTGGACACTGCCAGGATGAAGGCCGAGAAAGTCAAAAAGCTCCTGGACGAGGGCGGCGATTTTACCACACTGGCACAGCTCTACTCCGAGGACAAGGGAACTGCTACTTCCGGCGGCGACCTGGGCTACTTCGAACGAGGCACCCTTTTTAAGGAATTCGAGGACCAAGTCTTCAGTCTGGAGCCAGGCGAGATATCCGAGCCCTTCAAAACACAGCTGGGATATCATATAGTCAAGCTTGAAGACAAACTTCCAGAGAGAGTTCATGCCCGCCATATTCTCTTCTTGACCCAACCTTCCCAGACCGACGAACAGAGGGTCGAGCAGTTAGCGGACAGCCTCCATCAGGTTTTGACAAAGGGCGACGCTGAATTCACCGAAATGGTGAAAATATATTCGGATGATGAGGAGACCAAAAAGCAGGGCGGAGAATTGGGCTGGTTTGCCACCAACAAGCTCACTCCTGAATTTGAGACTGCCCTTATAGGCCTGGAGGTGGGAGATATTTCGGAACCGACCAAATCGGATTATGGTTACCACATATTGAAGATTCTGGATCGACAGGATGCCCGTCCCATGAGCCTCGAAAAAGACTGGGATCGGTTGAAGGAATTTGCCAAAAGAGAAAAGAGCGATGCGGTCCTGCAGGAATGGCTCAAAGAAGCCAAAGAAAAATATTACGTTGATATTAGATTAGATGAGAATTGACGATTACCTATCGACTGTCTTCCTGATTAAAAGGCGAACTCTGGCAAAAGAGTGGATTCAGGCCGGTAAAGTGCGGCTGAATGGCAATCGTACAAAACCCGGTCATGATGTGAATCCCGGCGATGTGATTGATATCTACTACAAAAATCACAAACTTACCGTTGAAGTCGTTGAAGTTCCCGGAAAATCGATTCCCAAAGCGCAAGCCGAAAATTATTACAAACTAATTGAGGACATAGAAGTATAATATCCTGGAAATACTCACGTATAATATATGAACGGATAAACGCTCCGTTTGAATAGCTGAAGAGCATAAAGGAAGGTATTTATAGCGAGCTTTTACGAAACAGCCGATGAAGTTCAAACTGAACGCGCCATACTGGTGGGCGTAAAATTACCCGGAGCTATCGATTACGAATTCGACGAATCCCTCAAAGAACTAAGGCTTTTGTCAACCTCTGCTGGAGCCAGAGTCCTCGACATCATAACCCAGGAAAGAAAGAAGATTGACCCGGCATATTTTATCGGCAAGGGCAAAGTATCAGAGATCAGGGAGAAAGTTGAGGGTGAGGGCGCCAACATTGTTGTTTTTGATGAAGAATTGGCACCGGCCCAGATCCGTAATCTGGAAAATGGCCTGGGCGTAAAAGTAATAGACCGTACGACTCTGATCCTGGATATATTCGTTAAAAGAGCCAAGACAAATGAGGCCAAAGTACAGGTTGAGCTGGCCCAGCTTAACCATCTCCTTCCCCGCCTAACTCGTCAGTGGACCCACCTTTCCAAACAATATGGCGGGATCGGGACCAAGGGACCCGGTGAGACGCAGCTGGAAACAGACCGGCGTCTGATCAATAACAAGATCAAAATACTAAAAAAGAAATTGAAAAAGATCGACAATGAGCGCATAACACAGCGTAAAAACCGCCTCGATCTCTACAGAGTTTGTCTGGTGGGTTATACCAACGCCGGTAAATCCACGCTTTTCAATTGCCTGACCAAGTCCGGGGTCACAACCGAAAACAGGCTTTTCTCGACGCTGGACTCGACCACGAGAAAGCTGTCCGATTCCAACGGCCATAAGATTCTGATGACTGATACCGTTGGCTTCATAAACAAGCTTCCTCATCAACTGGTGGCTTCATTTAAATCCACCCTGGACGAGGTTCGTCTGGCTAATCTCCTGATCCATGTGGTCGATTTTTCACATCCCCATTATCTCAAACGTATCGCTAATGTCAGCGAGGTACTGGCAGAAATAGGGGCCGATAAGATCCCTATAATTATGGCATTCAATAAAATCGATAAATCCCCCGAACCCTATGCTGAATTCGGACATTATTTCACTCCTGATCTCAGAAATTTCTTCATTTCATCCATTAAAAAGCAGGGAATTGAACATTTAATAAAGAGGATCACCTTTTTGGCCGATGATAATAATAGTGCTTAGGGACACAGGAGTGAGATGGCCAGACAACAGATTCTAATAGTCGATGACAATCCAAATATGTCCAGCCTTCTATCAGAAATGCTGGAAATTTTCGAGTTTGAGTCCAGACGGGCGGGGAATGGCCAGGAAGCGATGGAAATTCTCGGCGATGATTCGTTTGCCATGGTAATCACGGACTTACGTATGCCTGAGATGTCCGGTTCGGAGCTTCTGAAAAATATCAAAGAAAAACATCCTGAGTTACCGGTTGTGGTAATTTCCGGATATAATCTGGCCGAGGGAGAAGACACGCTGCTTTCGAGGCTGGCCGACGGATTCATCAACAAGCCCTTCAAGATGGTCGACATCGAGAATATGCTGAATAAATTCTTCAAAGCCCGCATAGCGTAACCAACTCAGATTCAACTTTACTCTTCTCTTTCCCCAAAAAATCTTGATTTTCATGCAACCAGCTAATAGATTATTTACAGCATCTCCGCGCATCCATATATGATTATCAAATTCGAAATCAGATGTGATCTGGTAACATATAATGATGATCC
>JAABVY010000371.1:14244-27150 GCA_011777135.1 Candidatus Zixiibacteriota bacterium
CGATAATCAGCGGAGGAGAAATCCTGATCGTATGCCCATGGCTGTCGTTGGCCAGCATATTCATATCCAGGAGCTGACGGCAGAAGAACATGGCATCGCCGTTATTGACTTCTATTCCAATGAATAGTCCCTTACCTCTGACTTCTCTAACATGCTCGGAACGGGAGGCAATATCCATAATCTGCTTTTTCATATACTCGCCCTTACGAGCGGACTCTTCGGATAAATCCTCTTCCTTGAAAACATCGAGCGCGGCATTGCCCGCCACCATAGAGAGCGGATAATGACCATAGGTGGAACCGTCGGAGCCGGGCGAGAAGGCCATATGCATGAGGTAGGCATTAGTAACCATAACAGATAGCGGAACCAGACCGCCCGAAATGGCTTTGCCCAATACTACTACATCAGGAATAACATTTTCATGCTGGAAGGCGAAGTCCTTACCGGTACGCCCCATGCCAACCTGAATTTCATCAGCCGCCAGGAGCAGGTCGTACTTATCGCATATCTCACGCAGGCCTTTCATAAAGCCTTCCGGTGGGACATACATACCGCCCTCGCCCTGCATGGGTTCGACCAGTATGCCGCAGGTATTGGGAGTGACCGCTTTCTCGACAGCATCCAGATCGCCGAAGGGAACCTCTATAAATCCAGGAGTAAGGGGCCCAAAACCTTCTTTGTATTTTTTCGCAGAGGAAAACGATATAACCGTGATCATCCGGCCATGGAAATTATTCGCAAAGGTGATGATTTCCTGCTTGCCGTCAGGGATACCCTTATTCTTGTAACCATAATACCGCATCAGCTTGATGGAGGTCTCTACCGATTCAACTCCGCCGTTTTTAGCCATAGCGACGTTACCGCTTTCACCAAAGCGCGTACCCAGCTGCGGAAGCAGGGTACAGAGCTTTTCCAGAAAACGTGATTTTACATCGGTGAATATAACATTGGAAATAACCGAGCCCATACCCTCCTGGAGAGCCTTGATCATTGCGGCTACAATTTTAGGATGGTGATGCCCCGTATTAGCTGCGCTATATGCAGCCAGACAATCAAGGATTTTGGTGCCATCCTGAGTATACAGCCAGGCACCTTTAGTCTTGCGAATTACGGTTTTCAACCTGTTATAGTGGTGGGCACCGTATTTCTGATCGAGCTCAATAGCGTCGATATCTTTTAAGTCTGTCAACCCGATCATATCTTTCTCCTTCTTACTCGGATCGTCGTCATCATAGTCACTACATAGAACATTGACTATTTGTTCCCGCCTTCACAAGGCCATAATCTATATACGTCGGATTCTAATTTTGTCAAGTGTTGTAATCCAAAATTTTTTAACGGCTTACGGGGATTTTTTAAAGCGATTTAGAGGTGAGATGCAGGCGATTTTATGACATAATATAACCTATTATTGTTCATAATGATGCGTTGTCACAATCTGTCTTCGCAGCACTAACAATCCGCAATATGACTTAACAGATTTTTACTTTAAGTCTCCGGAGGCTGAGAGCCATAAGCGGACCACTCTTCCTTTGAGGGACCACATACACCCGGCACTCTAAGCCCTGCCTGACGCATCAGGACAGTGAGCTGTCCGCGGTGATGGGCTTGATGCACGACCAGAATATACAGCGTATAGCCCTTCTTCCACTTCATCCCGTACATATCGTCTTCCACGAGCAGAGCGGCATCATCCCATTTGGATTTAACCTGGTTTAGAAGTTCGGAGGAAACGTTCTTGTAGGCTTCAATCATTTTTTCAAGGCTATCCGGCACAGGATCATTATCGGATATCCCCGAAAATTCCAGGCCGGTCAGAGACATCATTTCGGGAATAGTGAGAACATTGTGCCATGCGATCCGTCCTATGTTTCGATGATCATCGGCAACAGATTGAGAGAGGGATTCAGGAGTCAGCGATTTTAAAATATTCAACATATTTTCAGATTCAGTCTTCCAGATATTCTCGAAGTCATCAACAGTCCTGAACATCTTTCCTCCTTAAATGAAATTCAATAATTATAAACTTGCGATATAAATATACTTATTATGAGGAAAACTGTAAATCATTTCTATAAGGACAACAAAAAAAGCCTGTCCGCTAACGGGCAGGCTTCAAAAGAAGACTTCTTATTTCTAACGCCACTGGTTGGTGCGCATTTTCTTCAGATAAGTCTTGGTCTTCTTCAAACCGAGGTCGCCGGCTTTGGCCTGCACCGAAGAAACAGTGCGGCGGAATTTGCGGGCGATGTCCTTGGTCGGTGTGTCTTTGTAAATCTTTCTGAGGGTCTTGACCTCAGTCGGTGTCCAGGGTTTGCCATTGGCAAAGCGCTTTCTACTCGGGCGGTTCCACCTGGTGGAACTCTTGGAGCTGTAGCGAGTGCTTCTCCTGACTGGCATGTCCTTACTCCTTTGTTTAGGTTGATTCGCCCATGAAGGTCGAATAATGAGTGTACTATTCGATCCGGCATGGAGTTATTTATTATGTTCTTAGCTTACTATTTTATTCGGCTTACTGCTGTAAAGCTTTAACCGGAAAGCAATGCTAATCGATTGTGCAGGATGGTATTATGGGGTGATTCCCACATCACAATTATATTGTGGACCGACTTAAGTTGTTGAATAATATATGATTAGATGCTTGCTTCGGAAATGATAACGACTGTATTGTCGCTTTTTTCGACGCAAAAAAAATTAAATTTAAAGTCATGTTAAATGAAGCAAAACTGGAACAAAAGTAGCTTTGTTCGGTTATCTTTCATTCCATAGATAAGAAAAAAATCTGAGGATTTTTCTGACCTGATTCTTGATTTTGAGAACATATGTGCTTATATTACTCTTGCCTGTCGAAGTCTATTGAAATCAAACTTATTTCAAGATAAGTCTCGTCTGTCTTTTCGACAAGCCTGATACCATTGGCACAGCAGACGCAACTGCAAATAATTATAGAGGGGTATCAAGCTTTTGAGAACCGGTACCGAAAAATTAGAGGGGAGCAGAAACTCATCGGCATTATTCCGGTATAATAAATCAGGACCTGCGGTAATAAGCTGATAAGAGAGACAATCATGAAAAAAATTCTGATCATTTTATTTGTCACGACTTTTATCTTTCCGGCGTTTCTTGCGGCGGAAAGAATACTGATCCCCATGGATCACACGCAGAACAATCATCTGAAAGCCTATGGTGTCGCATTCTACTGCCTGCAGCAGGGTTACAAAGTGGAGTGGCTCTTGAATTATCGCGCAGGATCATTTCTGACGCCGGCCAGAGATGATATTGGCGAGATTTGTCTTCTTCGTGGGGTAACCTATGAAACCATCCCCGACTCGGAGGCAGAGAATATATACCGTGCTATTGAAGCTGAAAATATGGAGGTTATTCTTCTGGAGAAACCTCCCGAGGTTGCAATCTATACCCCGCCTAACAAGGAACCGTGGGATGATGCGGTTACACTGGCTTTGACTTATGCCGAGATTCCTTACACCACTCTCTGGGATGAGGAGGTGCTTGACGGTGAGCTTGAAAAGTATGACTGGCTTCACCTGCATCACGAGGACTTCACGGGGCAGTTCGGAAAATTTTACGGCGCTTACCGCAATGCCGAATGGTACAAGCAGGAGGTCGCCACCAATGAGATCGCTGCCAAGGCGCTGGGATTCCGGAAGGTCCCGGATCTCAAGCTGGCAGTGGCCAGGACTGTGAAAGATTATATTTATAGCGGCGGATTTGTGTTTGCAATGTGCTCCGCTCCCGAGACTATGGACATCGCCCTTGCGGCAGAAAATACCGATATAGTCCCGAAAGAATATGACGGCGATCCGATCGATCCGAATTGCCAGAAAAAATTGCGTTATGAAAATTGCCTGGCCTTCGAGAATTTTACAGTATCATTGAATCCTCTGGAGTACAGGCATTCGGATATCGACACTTATCCGGAAAGAACAAATTACATAAAAAATCAGGATATGGATTACTTCAGGCTCTTCGACTTCTCCGCCAAACTCGACCCGGTGCCCAGCATGCTGGTTCAATGTCATGTGGGGCAGATTAGAGCTTTTATGGGTCAGAGCACTGCAATGCGCAAGTCCTTGCTTAAATCTCATGTTACTGTGCTGGCAGAGGTCGAAGGGTTTGACGAAGTAAGATACGTACACGGAAACCATGGCAGAGGTACCTTCACATTTTTGGCCGGGCACGATCCCGAGGATTATATGCACATGGTGGGNNTAACATTCTCTTCCCGGCCGCGAAAAAGAAGGAACGCAAGACCTGATTTCAGGCACTTTAGTGTCTGAATGCTGTTATAATTAGCAGCAGCACAAGTTGTATCTACCTGATTGCTTAAAAAAATATAGGCAGAAATTTAATAAAAAATAGAGTTGCATCGCATAAAATAAAGCGTATATTTTGCGATTCTCTTAAGATTCTCATAATTCTAAACTAAAGCCCAAAAGGCATAATGTACCAGTTACAAGGAGACTTGGATTGTTTGATTCAAATCTATCGATGATAGTATCCAACCGGCAGAAAGGCAGAACGGTCACTACTGAGCTGGAGAATCTGGGCATAGTACTTCGTTATGCTAACCTGAAATCGGGAGACTTTCTGATTTCCGACAAGATTGCGGTGGAAATTATGACCGCAGATGAATTCATCGAGTCCATCAACAACAAGATGTTGTTCAGGAAGCTGATCGATTTCAAGCGTGATTTTCCCGAGGCGGTTTTCATCTTGCAGGGATTCATTTCCTTGAACGGCAAGATGAATTCGCCTAAGATCAGGAGCGCAATCTCCTACATCACGATTCTCAACCGCATGCCGATCATCATGACAACTGATGGCAAGGACTCGGCGCAATATCTCAACCTGCTCGTGCGCCAGGCTCAACATGGCCTGACATTTGAGCACGAGGGCGATAAAAAGAAGGAAAGATATGCGTCACTCAAGGAGGCACAGCTTGCGGTGTTATCGTCATTGCCGGAGGTTGGCGCGGCTACGGCTGAAGCCCTGCTGGTCCATTTCGGATCACTAGCAAAAGTATTTAAGGCGTCCTCCTCTGACCTGATGAAAGTCGGGGGGATCGGCAAGAAGAAAGCAGAGAGGATTCTAAAGGTATTTGAAGCAAAGTACCGTAAGTAAAATCGAGAGACTTTGCTTCAAGCCTTACAGCTTGGACTAATTGACTGCGTTCTTTTCCAAAAAGAGTGATCAATTACAAAACCAAGGGGTTCTGGTTTCTGAATCGGGAACCGTGGATGCGTTTAACTAATCCTGCCAATCCGTAATAAAGATATTGGTCTCCCCGGGCTCAGATTGATTCCTGTTAGAGGCAAACACCAGTTTCTTTCCATCATGCGAAAACATTGGAAAGCCATCAAAATCCGGTTCAAAGGTGATCTGTTTTAAACCTGTGCCGTCGACATTGATCATAAACAAATCGAAGTTCATATCGCCGGTGTGATGATTTGAGGCAAATATTATACGCTTGCCATCAGGATGGAAATAGGGACAGAAGTTGGCCCCACCCAGGTTTGTAACTTGCCTGCGCTCGCTCCCATCAGAACGTATGATAAATATTTCCAGGTCTCCCGGACGAATCCGGTTTTTCGAAAGATTGTATTGATAATCGGCTATCTCTGCCGAGTCTGCGGGATGATGCGCGCGATATACCAGCCATTCGCCATCGAGTGAGAAAAAAGCCCCGCCATCGTAACCCAGTTCGCGGGTAATCCTTTTCACATCACTGCCATCAGGCTTCATTGTATATATATCCAGATCGCCATCGCGGAGTGATGTAAATACCAATTTACTGCCATCAGGAGAATAGACCGCCTCGGCGTCATAGTATGGATTATCTGTAAGGCGTTCAATATTTGAACCATCAGGATCGGCTCGAAAAATATCATAACCGGGATAAAGCGACCAGACATAGCCGCGCGACATATCCGGCGGCGGCGGACATGTCGAATCAGCCAGATGCGTGGAAGCATATACGATCTTTTCACCATCCGGAGCGATAAATGCACAGGTGGTCCGGCCCTTGCCTGTCGATACAAGCCTGATGTCGGAACCATCCGAGTTCATCATATAGATCTGATCGCATTCAAAGCTGTCGCGGGTTGATTGAAAGATCAGCTGGTCGGCGTCATACGAAAAATATGCTTCCGCGTTCTCCCCGCCGAATGTCAGCTGCTTGATGTTAGCCAGATATTGCTCCTCGCCCGGATTCAATAAGCTCTCAGCGGGAGCTTCAGCCGATTGCGGTTCTTTCTGCCCGGACTCCTCTCCTCCGCAGGCAAGAGAAATCAAAATCGGGGCAGATGCAATCGATCCCATAATTAAGATTCTTCTCAAATTGGTGATGATGCTTTTATACATAGGACACCTCATCCTCAATAACCACTCCGGTTTTTAATGTTTTCGAGACAGGACATTTTCCTGGAATAGAGAGCAGCTTACGCCTTCCCTCATCGCTGAATTTACCGCTGATCTCAACTTCCCACTTTATATGTTCAATGTGACTCCTTGGGTCACCCTCCTCACAAGCTTTGCAATCCTTAATATGTATACGGATATAAGACAGGGTAACCTCGCATGCAGTCAAATAGAGCTTCTTGCGTTCAGCATACCACCTGATTGCCATAGCAGTACAGGCAGCCAGCGATGCGAGAAGCAGATCGTAAGGGTTAGGACCTATATTATCTCCGCCCGCCTCCTCTGGTTCGTCAGCGGTCAGATCATGCTCCTCCATATGTATCTCAGTCGTATACTTTTCACCCAATGAAGCAGTCACGATTTTCATTCGATTCCTCCCAATTGATTCGAAAATATAATTACAAGTTATCAATCACTCTCTGGAGTCTCTCGCGCACCTGATCGGCAATATCAGCCAGGGACTTATTTTGAACTGCGGCCATCGATTCCTTGGGATCTACAGCCGAGACTTCGACCTTACCCTCGGAATTGACCTGGACTATTACATTGCAGGGCAGCATGGTCCCGATCTTATCCTCTTTCAGGAGCGCCTGATGGGCAAACTCCGGGTTACAGGCTCCCAGAATCCTGTAATCACGGAAATCGGTATTGAGCTTTTGTTTCAGAGTATCCTTGACGTCAATCTCGGTCAAAACACCGAAACCCTCTGTTTTCAATGCATCGGTGGCTCTTTGAATGGCCTCATCGAATGAATAATCGACTGTTTTGCTAATATGATATGGCATCGCAACTCTCCTTCCCTTTTTTCGGATAATAATGTATTTATGCAATTTTGAGAATCACAAATTTTTATTTACTTTGCATAATAAAGTTACTATACAGTTATTCATTCGTATAATGGGCAACAGATAAAAAAAGTTCAATCGGAATGCTATGATTTTAAAAATGATTGCGGCAATTTTTCTCATTCTGAGCTTTTCGGAGGCTGCGGCAGCCGAGCCAGAAATCCAAATTATAGATTCATCGACCGGGCTTACAATGTATAAGTATGGAATCACGAGTCCCCGGGATTCATCAAAAAATGATCTGTATGTCCTGAAGATTGACCCGGACAGATATGAGTTCCGATTTCTTGCAGCCGTCGAGCTCGATTCTGTTTCACGAACAGCCTCCCGATGGTGTTCTGAATTCGGCTATGAACTCTGTTTTAATGCCGGCATGTACGCAGCTGATAACCTGACTCCCCTAGGATACTCTAAAAATAACGGCCGTATACTGAATCCACGGATTAATTATCACAAGGCGGTATTGGCTTTCAATCCTGCAGATGACGGCCTTGCCCCGCTCAGGATCATAAATAGAGGCTGTGAGGAGCTTGATTCTTTTGAGAACAAATATAATAGCATGGTTCAAAGTGTGCGCATGTTAGGCTGTGCGGGCGGCAATGTCTGGAATCAGTCTGAAGAGAAGCACAGTATTCTGGCCATGGCTACTGACAATTCTGGTATGGTATTCCTTTTATTTTCACAGGCCCCGATTTCTGGTTACGACTTCATCAATAATATTAAAGCCTTGAAACTGGGAATCCAGCAGATGATTTATCTTGAGGGAGGCGTTCCCGCCAGTCTATATATTAAAACCAATAACTACAGCTTCGATATTTCCGGTGTGGCGGTGGAATTATGGCCGCTCAGGATCTCCGGCTCCGGATTTGCAAAACTTCCCAATATTATCGCGGTCAGAAAAAAGGGCGACAGGAGATAGAACGATGTTTTACGATGAAATTTCTGAGTATTATGACCAGATGATCCCGCTCGAAAAGCGAATTGACAATTTGAAAAAGCAGCTTTCTCCTTTTATCAAAAAATATGATATAAAAACCGCTTTGGATGTCGGATCCGCGACGGGAGCTACCTGCATCGCGCTTACTGAACTCGGAGTCGATCCTGTAGGAATTGAACTCTCCTCAAGAATGGTCAAAATAGCAAAAGAGCATGCCCGTCAGGCAGGAATGAAAATTAAATTTCTGAAAGCTGATATGCTGGATGATCGACCCGATTTCAAGAGCCACTTCAATGCAATATTCGTTCTTGCAAACACCATCTCTCATCTTCTGGACAAGAAGTCTCTCGATCGAGCAATTGCGAATTTCAGGAAGTGGCTCAGCCCCGGCGGGTCTCTTGTAATACAGCTGCTCAATTACCACAGGATTCTCCGCGACCGCCAAAGGATTGTAAAGATTTACAATAATTTAGACAGAATATTCATCCGCTTCTATGATTTTGGAAATGATCTCATCAATTTCAACCTGCTTACGGTCGAAAACCAGCCCGGTGTCTGTGATTATACCATGAGCTCGGTGCCCTTGCGCGGCTGGAAAGCGAATGAGATCACTGATGTGCTGAAGAAAAAAGGCTATACTTCAATAAGAAAGTATGGAAATATCAAGGGGGTTAAATTTGATAGAGTCATTTCGAATGATCTGGTCATCCTTGCACGAAAAAAAGATAGTCACTGAAGACTTCTTGAGCTGACATGCAGGCCTTTAAACTTGTTTTCCCGCCCTCCAATTTAAATTACATAATAGGGACATTTCAATCCTCCATGTAGAAGCGCCGCTTTTTTTTAAATATATTTTTGCAACTTTCGTATTACTCAAGAGATGGAATTTCAGAAGGAAATTTATTCCAGAATTCGCTTGACAAAATTCGCGAAAAGACTTTTATGTAATACTTATTTTTGTGAAGAACATCACAAAGCTCTGATGGCAGAACAGCGCTTTGTGAGGAGGTCCCTTTGTTAGATAAATATCTTACTGTCGCGGTCTTTCTCTTTGGTACAGTCGGCTTTGTTCTCGTAACTCTTTTTGTGGCAAAGCTGCTGCGACCCGCCAGGCCATCGGAAATCAAACTCCAGAATTATGAATGCGGAGAACCGACGGTTGGAACATCATGGGTTCAATTCAACGTAAGATTCTACATTTTTGCACTTTTATTTGTCATTTTTGACGTCGAGACCGTATTCATTTTCCCCTGGGCGGTCGTTTATGACAGCCTGGGATGGTTTGGTTTTATTGAGATGACAATTTTCCTGGCAATCCTGATTTATGGTCTGGTTTACGCCTGGAAGAAAGGTGTTTTGAAATGGGTGTAGCATCCAAGGTTCCTGTTTATTTGGAAAAAGCGCCCGGCGGAGGAATCCTTGTCACATCGATAGACAAGATCCTCAACTGGTCGCGGGCTTCCTCGCTTTGGTATCTACTTTTCGGCACCGCCTGTTGTGCGATTGAAATGATGTGTACCGGCGCCTCCAGATATGATTTTGATAGATTGGGAATGATATTCCGCGCCTCGCCCCGTCAGTCCGATCTGATGTTTGTGGCGGGCACGATCACACATAAAATGGCGTCTCGCGTCAAGCTGCTCTATGAGCAGATGGCCGAGCCGCGTTACGTTATCGCAATGGGCGGATGTGCTGTCCGCGGCGGACCTTTCTATTATGATACCTATGCGGTTTTAAAGGGCATAGATAAGGTCATTCCGGTTGATGTCTATATCCCGGGATGCCCACCACGCCCCGAATCATTAATGGAAGGCTGCCTGAAACTCAGAGAGAAGATCAGAAAAGAGAAAATGGCCGACTGGAGTTCCGACAGTGCAAAATGAGCAACTGGTTTCACAGCTTGCAGAAAAATTTGGCGACAAAGTAGAAAAGATTGAGTTGAATCCGCCCCAGGCTGCTGTGGTTCTGGACAAATCCATCCTGGTAGAATTCGCCAGATATATCAAGGAAGACGAGAATCTGAAAATAGACTTCCTTTCCTCCCTTGCGGTAGTGGATTATCTCGAAAATGGCTTCGAAATGGTATATCATTTCTGCTCCATCGAATTCCGCCACAAATTAACCGTAAAGGTCAAGCTGGACAGAGAGAAACCGGAGATTGCCACCATACGGGAGCATTTCCCCGGGGCCGACTGGTATGAGCGCGAGGCTTGGGAGCTATTTGGTATCGATATTAAGGGGCATCCCGATCTGAAAACCTTCCTGCTGCCCGAGGACTGGAAGGATGGTTGGCCGATGCGCAGGGATTGGGAAGGCAATGATGATTTCGTGAAAATGCCTGAATTTTAATATATGGAAGAAAAAGACCTGAACATAGAAGAGCAGCTCGAGCGGGAAGAGCAAAACCCTGAAGCCAGGGACCTCCATACCGAGGAGTTTCTGGTCAATATGGGCCCCCAGCATCCCTCCACCCATGGCGTCTGCCGGCTGCAGCTGACCATGGATGGCGAGGTTATCGTAAAGGTCGAGCCGTATATCGGTTACCTGCATCGGGCAATCGAAAAAATCTGTGAGAACCGGGTCTATAACCAGATCACTCCCTTCATGGACAGGTTCGAATATGTATCTTCCATGCTGGCAGACTGGGTCTATGCCCTCTGTATGGAGAGGATCGGGCAGATTGAGGTCTCGCCAAGGGCGGAACATCTACGCATAATCTTCGGCGAACTGCAGCGTATAGCCTCACACCTGATTTACTGGGGCGTATTCGGTATGGATCTGGGCGCCTTTACGCCCTTCCTCTACGGACTGCGGGAACGTGAAATGATTATGGATCTGTTCGAGGAGACCTGCGGACAAAGATTGACATACAATTACATCCGAATCGGCGGTGTTTCGCAGGACATCAAACCCGGCTTTGAGCAGAAGTGCAGGAAATTCACCGGCTATATGCGGCAAGTTTTGGAAGATTATGAGGCTTTGCTAAATGAAAATCCGATTTTCCTGAGCCGTACCAAAGGAATCGGCATCGCTCCGCCTGACCTGTCAATCGCTTACGGCGTTTCGGGCCCGTCGCTGAGGGCATCAGGGGTGAATTGGGATGTCCGCAAGGATGATCCCTACGGATATTATGACAAATTTGAATTTGATATACCCAAGGGCAGGAACTATGACACCTGGGATCGTTACCAGGCCAGGGTCATTGAGATGCGCGAGTCGACAAAGCTCATCGACCAGGCCCTCGAAGGTCTGCCGGAGGGCGACCCGACATTCAAGGTGCGGGCCAGTTTCAAGCTTCCAGAAGGCGAACATTACGCGCGCATAGAATCTTCCCGGGGTGAAATGGGCTGTTATATCGTCTCCCAGGGTGAAAAGAAGCCCTACCGTCTGAAATTGCGGGGATCATCATTCAATAATCTTATGATCATTCCGGAAATCTCCAAGGGTCTGAAGATTGCCGACCTGGTCGCAATTTTCGCTTCCTATGATATTGTCATGCCGGAGGTCGACAGGTAATGTTTCTTGGCATAGAGCTGCCCCAGATTGTTCTCTCAGCCATCTACTTCGCATTGACACTGGGATTTGTTTTACTGATGGCGCTTTTCCTGGTCTGGTGGGAGCGTAAGGTCTCCGCGCATATTCAGGTTCGGTTCGGCCCCATGATGACCGGTAAATGGCACGGCTGGTCGCAAACACTTGCGGATGCCCTGAAACTTCTGCAGAAAGAGGATATTGTACCGGGAGCGGCCGATAAGCGCGTTTATTTCTGGGCACCTGTGATAGTCTTTGGCGCCACCATGATGACCTTCGTGGTCATCCCCTGGTCACCCACCTTCATCGCTGCCGATCTCAACGTTGGAATCCTTTATATTATAGCAATCACGACCTTTACAATCATCAGCCTCTTGATGGCCGGCTGGGGATCGAATAACAAATATTCGCTGCTGGGCGGCATGCGTTCGGCGGCACAGATTGTCTCATATGAGGTTCCCCTGACCCTTTCGATTATGGGTGTTGTGATGCTGGCGCAGTCACTGTCAATGCAGGACATTGTGGCCGACCAGGATAAATTTTGGAACTGGAATATAATCCGCCAGCCCCTGGGCTTTCTCGTGTATCTGGTGGCCGCAACAGCGGAGGTAAACCGAACACCTTTCGATTTGCCGGAAGCCGAGCAGGAATTGGTGGCGGGATTTAATATTGAGTATTCAGGTATGAAGTTCGCCATGTTCTTCCTGGCGGAATTCGTGAATATGTTTGTGGTCGCAGCTATCGCCACCACCCTTTTCCTGGGCGGCTGGTGGGGACCCTTCGGCAATGAGTCCCTGGGATGGCTGTGGTTTGTATTAAAGAGCCTGGGCGTTGTTTTCGTATTAATGTGGTTCAGGTGGACCTACCCGCGCTTGAGGGTCGACCATCTGATGGAATTTGCATGGAAATGGCTGTTGCCGCTGGCCTTCTTAAACCTCCTGGCAACAGGCTTGATATATAATTTGGTGAAGTAATCATGGGTTTAGTAAAGGACTTCTTCTCCGGCATATATAATCTTGTGGTCGGTCTTTTTGTTACCGGCAAGCACCTTGGGAGGCATGCAATCACCTTGCAGTATCCCAAGGAACGCTGGGAGATGCCCGAGCGTTCCCGCGGCGTTGTGGTGCTTCTCTCCAATCCGGAGACCGGCGAACT
>JAABVY010000347.1:0-822 GCA_011777135.1 Candidatus Zixiibacteriota bacterium
CTCTGCCCTAGCTCTATCTCGACCGACCTGGCCGTATCACCTTCAAGACGGAATACCTGGGGAATTCCTCTCAGAATCCTGACCGCTTCGATTGGAACCAGCAGTGCCTTCTCGATCTCATACAACGCAATATCAACAGTGGCAAGGCCGCCGACCTTCAAAATCCCCTCTTTATTGGAAGCCACAATCTCTACTGAGAATGCCCGGGTTTCCGGATCGGCCGAGGTAGCCACATCCTTTATCTTCCCGGGCACGGATTTACCGTTCTTTCCACGCATATTCAGTATTGCTTTGTCTCCCGGAGCGACATAATCGATGTCATCCGGATCAAGACCGACTTCTACCCTGACTGAATCGCGTCTGCCTACCGTAGCCAGATGTTGGCCGATATACACCTGGTCGCCTTCATTGACATTAAGCGCGGTCACTTCTCCATTTATCGGGGAGACTATATAAACCAGCTCCTTGGCGGCCTGGAAGTTAGCCCTGGCAACCTCGAAATCGGTTTCGACGCGGTTCAGGTCGTTTTCCGAAACAGCCCCCTCTGCGTATAAATTCCTGTATTTCGTCAGGAGCTTTTTGGCATTTTCATAAACAGCCTGGGCCTGATGAAACTGCGAACTGGGCCCGCCCTCATCGAGCTCGATTAAAACATCTCCCGATTGTACCTTCCGGCCCTCACCAACATTTACTTTCTCCACTGTCTCAGCAATTTTAGCTGCCAGTTCCGCCTGCTCCAATCCTCTTATAGTGCCGGAATATTTCTTGGAAACGACCAGTGAACCATAATCCAGAATCTGCGTTTCCACCGCCACATTCTGC
>JAABVY010000347.1:837-5741 GCA_011777135.1 Candidatus Zixiibacteriota bacterium
TTCTCCTTATATCCGGCAGGTCAAAACCGACCGCCTTATCATATTTTGCAAGTGATACCTGGTAATCATGTATAGCCTGAATATAATTTGTTCTCGCCTGTGTCAGGGCCTGCAGGGCAGAGAGTATCTCGAGCTGAGTTCCAATTCCATTTTTGAAACGCAGGTTTGCCACCCTCAGCCCCTCTTCTGCAAGGGCAATTGTCTTTTCTCCGGAGGCCAGTCTTTTCTTGGCTTCCATTATAGAGCCAATCGCTTCTTCAACCTCGACCCTGATAGCATCTTCGATCTTTTGCTTTTCCAGGCTGCCCTGGATATAGTCGGCTTTGGCTTTTTTGACCTTGCCAGAGGACTCCAATCCGTCAAAAATCGGAAAGTTGAGGTTCAGTGATACCGAACTGCTCCTGATCCAGTCATTGCTGCCCGGCCACATATCATCAATCGAGGCCTCCCAGTTTAAAGCGGCGGAGAAATAAAGAGAGGGCAGTCTTCCGGAACGTGCTATACCTATACCTTTTTCTATCGCCCTTATCAGGTAGTCCTGGCCTACATAATCCGGCCGCTGTTCCAGGGCCTGTGCCACTGATTCCTCCATTGAAGGAGTGGGAATCGTATCCTTGATATCAAAATCGAACCGGATTCCCAGCTCTTCCTTACCTGTATATCCAATAAAGTATCTGAAATTCCTGAGGACAATGTTGGCATTATTGCGGGCGCTGGTTAATTGCGGCATAAGGTTGGCGAGCTCTACCTCGGCCCTCAGTTTATCATACTCCGACACCAGCCCATGTTCATATTGGCTTTTCNNTGCTCATATTGGCTTTTCACCACCTGGAAATTCTCCTTTGCCGTCCTGACCGCATCTTCATAAACCGCCACATTATCCCGCGCCAGGATAACGCTGAAAAAATATTCCCTTGTCCCGTAAATCACCTGCACCCGGGCAAGTTTTACTGCCTCAGTGGCATATCTATCATACAGACGGGCGGCCACCAGGGCATTAAAAACTCGGCCTCCACCAAACAGTGTCTGATCCAGAGTAAATCCGAGCCGATAGTTATTGGTGGTTCCAATCCTGAACCTCTGATCCTGAAAGACAACTTCCGGCAGCTCCAGATTCCTGGTATAGGCCCCTTCGAACGTCAACGTGGGAAGCGCCCCAGCCCAGGCTTCACGAATTTCGCCTTCAGCCCTGACTTTCTCCTGCATGGCCTGGAGATATGTCTTGTTGCGCTCCAGCGCAAGTGCAATTGCTGAATCGACATCAATCTCGGCCCCGGAAGAGACTCCGGGCAAGACCTGGAATAATATAATTGCCAATGTGCTTATCAGACTCCAAGCTGTTTTTCTGCCATCTGCAATCAAAGCAACATCCCTTCCAAGAATAGTTTAGTTATCTGTTCCGCTTTATGTTTGGCTGACATTTTTCTTCCTTCATGCACTACCCTGAAAAAGAGAGAATCGATCATTCCTATCAGGCAGGTAGCCGCAATATATGGATCTACTTTTTTTAATTTGCCGTCTTTTATAGCTTCAGCAATCATATTCTGCGCATGCTCTGTCCTGGCAAATATCTTCAGGTGGAAACGCTTCCTGAGATCCAGGCGCAGGCTGATTTTATCACCCGTCAAAACCTTAAATAGCGGCTCCCGCTTTTCCAAAAATTTTATATAAAATTCTATCCCCTTTTTGAGTTTCTCGATCGGATCCTCCAGAGGACTGATATATCTCCTCATCTTCTTGTCGAGCTCGTCGACACCCTCCTCGATCACCGAAATCAGGATTTCTTCCTTGCTGTCAAAATAGTTGTAAACAGATCCTTTGGAAACTCCGGCGGTTTTGGCGATCTGATCCACGTCGGTGCCGTGAAAACCGGATTTTGCAAACAACTTTTCAGCTGCTTCGATAATGCTGTTGCGTTTGTTTTGTTTCGTTTCAACCATTATGACACTATTTTTTGACTGACCAGTCAGTCAGACTGACCGGTCAGTCATTATATTGAATGGTATAACGATTGTCAAGGGAATATGTTTCAATTATCTACGAAAAAAGAGTTAGATTCTTGTTAAAATGCAGCTTATATCCATTTCCTTTTCTTGAAAAATATAAGCAGAGAAACCACAACCAGGATTATTACCACGCCAGTAAGAAGAAAACCATACTTCCAGTCCAGGAGGGGCATATTGGCAAAGTTCATCCCGTAAAGGCCCACTATAAATGAAGGTGGCAGGAGGAGTGCGGTGAAAATAGTCAGGAATTTGATAATCTGATTAGTCCTGTCATTGACAGTCGAAAAATAGACTTCAAGTGCAGCATTGAGGATATCCCGGTTGCTGTCGGCATCATCGGCCATTCGCGAAAGGTGGTCGTAAATATCTGAAAAATAGACTTCTGCTTTCTCCGAGATAAGCGCCAGCTTCCCGCTGGTCATCTGGTAAACCACCTCTTTCAACGGCGCCAGGATGCGTTTGAATTCGAGGGTATCCCGACGCATATTAAAGATCCGTTTGACAATTTCCGGCTTGGGATCCTCGAAGACATCATCCTCGATTTTGTCGGTCTCCCGTTCGATATAGGCCAATGGCTTGTCATAACTATCTACCAGGTAATCAAGCACAGCATGAAAAAGGAAACTCGTTCCGCGAGCCACAATCCTGTCGTCATGAAGAAACTTACGGAAGAGGGAGTCGAGAATATCGATCTGATGCGAGTGCACTGTCACCACCGCGTTCCGGGTCAGGAATATTCCAATATCATTGACCGCCAGTTCATCCTCCCCGCCCGGCTGGCCGACAGTCTGAAAAATCACAAATAAATAATGTTCGTATTCGTCAACTTTGGGACGGGTTTCCTCGGAAAGCACGTCCTCGATTGAAAGCGGATGGAACCTGAAGTCATGGGTGAGTATATAGAACTCCTCATCGGTTGGATTGAAAAGATCCACCCACAGGATTGAACCCTGGACCTCGGTCATCTCCTTGAAATCGAGAATTCCAATCTGCTCTTTTCCGCCTTCGTCAGGAGTCCAGTAAAATGTTCTAATCATCGTTCATCCGCTCTTTATAATAGGCGCATCTATCTCTGAGAATACATTCGCTGCACTTCGGATTTTGCGCCCTGCAGATTAATCTGCCATGCCTGACCATATTTAAATGGAGATTATAATAATCAACAATATTGTTTTGACCAAACCAAAACTGAAATGATTTTTGACGGTTAGGTGTCTTCTCGATCAATCCCAATCTGTGAGTTACCCGATGAACATGTGTATCCACGGGCATTACTTTCTTGCCGAAGGCAAATAAGAGCACGCATGCCGCAGTTTTCTCTCCCACTCCATCAAATGATGTCAGGTAATCCAGACTTTCCTCAATTGGTTTTGGCTTGATCTTGCTCAGGCTATGGGACCCAAAATCAGCTTTTACTTTCTTCAATGCAGATTTGATATATGCCGCCTTGATCGTCGCCAGCCCTCCCGCTTTAATCGACCTTGCAATTGATGATTTTCGGGCGTGGGCTGCCTTTTTCCAGGTAGGAAAATCTCTCTTTAACGATTTAAATGCTCTGGAGGAATTATTATCTGAGGTATTCTGGGACAGGATTGTGGAGATTAAAACATCCAGTCCTGAGCCATGCGGTTCCCATTCCCGTTTCCGATGCTGTTTTTCCAGCTGTTTTTCAAGCCGATTTGGCTTTATGGTCTTTTTCTGCATCGCTATCCACCCCATGACCTGAATCATTACCATCTGGATGCCCATTCGTGTCCGGAAATTCCTCCTCCAGTGACTCCTTGCGGATTTCCTTAACACCGAAATGATCTCTGAACAGGAAGAATAACCCTGTAACCCAGACCGGAAGCAGATTTAAAAAATGGAGTATTATCGAAAAACCGACCGCCACTTCCTTGGACACATCACCGCCATACACCTGTTTCAGGATACCGATCACGATCCATTGAAATGTCCCCACATTCCCGGGTGTTATCGGGACGGTTGTGAAAAATGCTGTTATGGCTACCAGAATCATCGCCATCCAGTAGGGCACTTCCAATCCGAAAGCCTCATCGAAAGCGGCAATAAGAAAAATCACTACCCCTACAGAGCATATCCACATCAGGCAGGAGTACATAAATACGATTGCTATGTGCCTGAAAGAGGTCAGCGATTCTATTCCTGAACTGAATGATCGGGCTAGCTTCTCGAGTTTCTTATAAAACCTGGGAAATTTCCGCCTGATCTTCTTCTTGCCGAAGTAGGTCAGTCCTCTGCGGTTGATCAGAATCAGGATATATGCAATAATCAATCCCAGAAGCACCAGTCCGATAATGAACACATATCGTGCTATCCAGCCGGGAAATGTGAAAAAGAACGATGATATGGCCAAAAGCAAAATCAGGCAGACTCCATCAAAAGTCGCCTCCATCAGGACGGTGGTCGCGCCGAAGGTCTTGGGCAGATTCTCCGTTTTATTTAGGATCACCACACGCGCAGCCTGCCCCGTAAGCGCGGGCAGAGATATATTGACCAGCTGACCGAAGGAATACACGGAATAAATGCGCCTGACCGAAATAATCTTGCGCTTGTCTATCAGCATCTTCCAGCGCATGGCTGCGAAAAAAACTTTCAGCATCCCCAGCAGAAAAGCAGGAATCAAATAAGTGAAGCGAATTTTTTTCAATGTCTGCCAGAGGCGGGAGAAATCGAGGTCGTAGAAGCATAGAACCAGAAGAATCAACGCAAGCAGGATTCCAAAGATCCATCTATGTCTGAACCGCCCTTTACCCATAAGACGGAAGATACGACGCACAATATAGGCTGTCAAACATAAATAAATACGGGCATCTGCCGGAAATCCCGGCAGAAATCGCATTTATATTCGCATTTTTGTGAATTTAAAACTGGTAAGCT
>JAABVY010000347.1:5800-10695 GCA_011777135.1 Candidatus Zixiibacteriota bacterium
TGTAATAATTCAGCTTCAGGTTAATTCCCAGGAGTGAAATACTGATGATCAAAAGAACAGCCGCAAAAGTTATCACCAGGAGATATGCTATGTTTTTCTGCTTGTAAAATACCTGATATATGAGCAATCCTATAATCAGCAGATATATTATAAAGGCGATCCAGGTAAGCTCATCAGCTTTAAAGTAAAGCGAGGACTCCTTCACAAACTGCCAGATCGGATTTCGCAGGCTGTCCTCTACTTTATCGCGCAATGTGCTTCGAACAAACTGCAGATTGGCCTCTATATCCTCGCTGCGGGGCGAGAGTATTTCGGCCTGCATATATGATGAGATCGCCATCCCTTTTTGACCGGCCTTATAATAGCTGTTTCCCAGATTATAATAAAGCTCCGGGCTTACATAACCGGAGTCCTCGATCTCCTTGAATATCTGCACGGCCTGCTCATAATCACCGGAATTATACGCCTCCACACCGAGGGCAAAGTTATCGGCAGCGTCCGCAGAAAGACCTGCGGTAAAAAATACAAAAAAAACTGCAGTGAGCAGGATTACCTGATATTTCACTTTACGCGTTTCCCCTCGTTTTCGGCAGCTACTATCCATTTCGCCGCCTGCTCCAATAACTCTCCGGCAGATTCCTGACCTGATTGACCCGGAGCAAAACGGCCAAAATCAGCAGTCTGAATCAACTTCTTGAATTCTTCTATGGTCTCTTCCGAATAATCCTCCCGCTGCAGGATTTCAACCACTTTCGATTCAGTCAATCCGGAGGCCGAGTAGTTGAATTTGTCACCTATATACTGGTACACGGCCTTTGAGACCTCACCATAAAAATTATCCAGATTGCCGCTCTTCAGAAGGCTGTTTGCACTTGATAATTTCTTCCTTGCCAGTCCATGGGCGCGCTTTAAACGGCGCAGCCGCACATCACCCATCAGCTTTTCCTGACGTCTCCTGAAGATTATAACACCCGCCAGGAGTAATAATGGAAGGACCTGTACTCCAATAAAAACCGGGCTCATAATAAGCGGCCTCGACTTCTTCGTCAGGTTGCCGTCCAGACCTTTCACACTGAGAATATCTCTGACCTTAATATCCCCGGGAATATTCATCAGTCCCGACAGCTCATCCCCGGCAATGCCTCCCGCAGGTTTGATATTTATGCTGTACTTTTCTGAGGACAAGGTTTTATAATTTTCAGTCTCCGGATCAAAATAAGACCATTTAAGAGCCGGTATCTCATACAGGCCGTCCTGCTCGGGTATGATTGAATATTCGAATGTCTTCAGGCCGGCGACCACTCCTCCCGCCTCCCTTACTGACGTAGTGTCGCCCGAAGGGCGGATATCGAGGCCGTCGATTTCAGGAAGATCCGGGGATGATATGGTCTTTATATTACCTTGACCGGATATCTTTATCGTGAGGAGGATAGTTTCATCAACTGTAACCTCTGTACTGGAAATATCTACATCCATATTGTAACTGCCAACAGAACCCTTGAAAGCGTTGGGCCTGTTTTCACGAGGCAGCGGCAGAACATCGATAATCATCGGATCTGTCATTAGTGTCTCCGGCTGCATAGCTCGTTGACGTGAACGCAGGCTGCGCGAATCGAATGGATCGAAATTGAAGATACTGGAAAATACATCCGGAGTGACCACAACCCGGGTCGGCTCTATCTCAACTTCTCCCGGACTCACCGGAAAAAGATAAGAGTCCATCTGGTTTACAATGTAGATATTTCCCTGCATACGCCTGCTGTAGCGCTTCCATCCAAACTCCTCCCGCCAGAAGCCAGAAAATGACGGCGGCACATAGACCGGATCGGACAGAAAACCAGCCCCTCGTTTCTGATATGCCTTGAATTCATGTACCAGCAGCTCTCCTTCATAGACTGTATCCCTGGAAATCTCCGCATCGATAATATATTCGCCATTATCAGTAGCATTATCCGGCCTGCTATCCTGAGAGGGTACAGTACTGCTCGATCCCTTTACGATAGTGATCCCCATCGGTTCGGTGGTATATTCTTTCCCATTTACCCGGACCTTGATACCTCCTATCAGGAAATTGCCGGTCCTCTGCGGCACCAGTATATATTTAAATTTGACCGAAGTCGTTGTAACGCCATTAACGGTCGAGGATGAAAAGGTCTTGCCGGCAGTGTATATATTGAACCCGCCAATAGGCGGCAAAATCGGTTCATCGGCATTCTCAGCGCCAGAGACCGAGATAGTCAATGTGACCTGACCGTCGATGCTGATCTTGTCCGAGCTGAGCTGGGCCTGAACATCCACACCACGCACCTCAGCCGATAAGCTCATCACCAGGAATAAACAAATTATCAATGATGTATATATCTTCTTCCCAGCCATATTTCGCTACCAGTCCTTGCCTCTATATGACGACACTCCGACCTTCTGCTTTATCAACTGCTTCAAGACCTCTTTCTCGTCCTGGTTAAGGCCCTCCAGAAGGGCCTGGGCTCGCTCTTCATCGAGCTGCATTGGACGCTCCTCCGAAGGCTGCGGCTGCTGGTCCTGCTCATTCTGCTGACCCTGCTGGTCTTCCTGCTGCTGGCTCTGATCCTTATTCTCCTGCTCTTGTTCCTGATTCTGCTGCTCTTTCTGTTCCTGGTCTTCCTGCTGCTCCTGTTGATCCTGCTTTTGCTCGTCCTGATTCTGCTGCTGATCTTCTTTCTCTTCCTGTTCCTGCTGTTCCTGGTCCTGCTTATCCTTTTGATCCTGTTTCTGCTCTTCGTCCTGCTTCTGCTGATCCTTCTCCTGATCCTGCTGCTGTTGCTGTTGTTGCTGCTCCTGCTTGGCTTTCAGCGCCAATTCCAGATTATATTTTGTATCCTTGTCATCCGGATTGTAATCAAGAGACTTCTTGTAAGCCTGAATCGCCTTGTCAAGCTGTCCGGCACGGAAATGCGTATTGCCGATATTATAATATGATTCGGCGGCCAGGGCGCTGTCTTCCGGGCTAATGGCGCGTTCATAATTCCGTACCGCATCCTCATACTGCCCCTGCTGATGCAGGGCATTGCCCAGATTAAAATCGACAATCCTGTTTTCAGGCTCAAGATCCTGGGCTTCGCGGAAATAATGCAGGGAGGAATCGTAATTCTGCCGGTGATAAGCCTGTACTCCCCTATCATTCAACGACTTGGCATCATCCGCAGACAGCCCGGAAGAAAACAGCAGTAATATGATTATAATAAATCCAAATCTCTTCATCGCACAAACACCCTCCACCATGGAGTACCCCTGACATCGGATAATACGAATTCAAGCGCGAAAAACAACAAAGATATCAAAAGAGGTATCTGGAAACGGTCCTCATACTGTGTAATCAACTTCCCTTCCAGCTCGGCTTTTTCAAACCCGGTTATATCTTCCACCAAACTTCTCAGTACGCGTCCTCCCGAGGATGCCAGGTAGAAATTTCCGCCGGTTTCCGCAGCCATGATCTCCAATGACCTGACATTCAGCTTGGAAAGCGCATCTGTACCGGACTCATCCTTAACATAATCAACGATATCTCCTGCCCGGTTCTTGATCGGTATCAGTCCACCCCTGGTGCTTCCCACGCCGACAGAATAGATTTTGACCTCCATGGTTTCTGCCTGATTCATCGCCTCATCTAAATTATCGTCAAATGTCTCCCCATCTGAAAACACCACCAGAATTTTCGACTGCTTCGATTTTGGATCGAAGCCGTTCATGGCGGTCTGAATTGCGCGCGAAAGCCGCGTTCCCTGGCCCTCCGCGGGCATCAGATCGGCTTTAACCACATCGAGATACATGTCGAAGGCGCTGTGGTCAAGTGTCAACGGGCAGTAGATAAATGCGTCCCGATCGAACAGTGTCAATCCCAGACGGTCGCCCGGAAGACGCTTCCTGAGACGGCTGATTTCCAGCTTGGCTTTCTCCAGACGCGACATTCCGCCCAGCGATTCGTCCTCAACATCCATCGAACGCGATACATCCAGCACTACCATGACATCCAATCCTTCACGCTTGATAAGCTCCTGGTATGCGCCCCATTGGGGACGCGCCAGGGCTACTACCGCAAAGACGAAAGCTATCAATATAAATGCAGCCTTGAGAGCGACTTTTCCTGATGCAAAGGATGAGCCCAGATTCTCGAGGGGCATGCCCCTTAAAAAGACATCCCTGTCATGCTTGCGTTTTTGCCATGACCACAGGAAAAAGAGCGCCAGAAGCGGCACAATCAAAAGCAAAAACCAGTATTCAGGCTGAAAAAACTTCATATTCTATACACTTACGTAAAATCTCGATAAAACCAATTGTTACCCTTAATATTACGGAATCTTCCGATATCGGGTTCTTCCCAGAACTGACTCAACCAGGACAAATCCCAGTCCGGTCAGAAGAAACGGCGTAAATAGCTCGTTGTATTGTATAAATCCCCGCGTTTTTATCTCGGTTGTTTCTAAAGCCGAAATTTCTTTATAGACCTCACTCAATTTTTCCCCGGTCTCGGCCCTGAAATATATGCCGCCGGTGATATCCGCAACTTTTCTCAAAACCTCCTCATCAAGAGCATTTGGTATATATTTATAAATCCTGCCCATAAAGGGATCATCAACCGGAAACGGGGCATTACCGGGCTTGCCGATTCCGATTGTATAGATCTTGATTCCCAGAGAGGCGGCTATATCGGCTGCTGTCAGCGGATCGATTTTGCCGCGATTGTTGACACCATCTGTCAGGAGCACGATCACCTTGCTTTTCGAGGGCGAGTCTTTCAAACGGTTACAGCTGTTCGCAATAGCGGTACCGATCGCAGTGCCGTCCTCCACCATTCCGAAGTCCACATTATCAAGAAAATTGATCAATACATTATGGTCCAGTGTCAATGGGCATTG
>JAABVY010000042.1 GCA_011777135.1 Candidatus Zixiibacteriota bacterium
TTCCGCAGTAGGTTCAAGTTCATCAAGGGTGTGAATGCCCTCCAGATAAGCCTCGAATTTCAGTTCATCATCGAAAAGCTCAACCTCGCGTGAGGCCGAAATGATTGCATGAGGGCCATTGCAGGCACCTTTTCTATATGTCGTGGTCTGTTCATAAGGGACCGGCAGGATCGCAAAGCGCGAGTTCGCGTAGTCGGAGTTTTCCTTCTCTAATCCAAGAAAATTAAAAGCATGTCCCTCGTAACCCATAAAAGCTCCCTGTTATTTGAAGCTGAATTCGAGCTTTTTCCCGAGATTGAAGGCCGGTTTGTTGCGCGCATGTGCAATCTCTTCGGCTTCCTGGGCAAGCGCTGTGGCGATAATAGGCAGGGCGATGGTGACATCGCAATAGCATGTAGCGGTTAATGCCTCCTCATTGATTTTGCCCCATGATTCCGCTTCCGAGAAAGTGCATCCGGAAAGCCCGCCCCAGTGGGGGGCATCGGTTGTTATCTGGATTGCAAATCTATGTCCGGGAGATTCGAAGCCGAGATGTATTATGGCAGTTACCTCAGCCTGCTGTATGAAATTCTTGGGCACTCCGCCTCCAAGATAGATCACTCCGGTCTGAGGAGCTTCGGCCGCCAGTAGGGCTGTCTCTTCCACATCCCCGATGACATCAAAAACAACCACTTTTCCATTGCGCTTGAACCTCTCCGCCAGGGCAATCCCATAGGATGAGTCGGCAATCGAGGGACAATATATGGGCACCCCGGATTTGTATGCCGATGTGACTATGCCGTCGGCTTCCTTGATACTGTTAAGATATTTGCCCCAGCGATAGAAGAACTCTCGGGTTGTGTAGGCACGCGAAAGGTCGAGGTTATCATAGGCCCATTTGTCAATCAGCTTCTCCAGCTTGCGAAATTCGTGTTCGCTGGCGAATGTATCGTAGATCCGGTCCACTTTTCTGTCGTAGAGCTCGGAGTCATTTACATGCTGGCTGCCGATGTAATGGTAATTTCCCAGAGATTCATGGGCGTCATGGAAAAGATTAGCCCCGGTCGATACAAGACAATCTATAAAGCGATTTTTTATCAAATAGACTATTATCTCCCGCATGCCTGCCGGAACCATAGCACCGGATAATCCCATGAATATAAGTGTGTCTTCTCGCAGCATATTTTTCCAGACCGCAAAGGCCTGCGCCAGGGTTCGTCCCTGAAATGATATATTTTTCATATTATTCAGAAGATCAGCGACATCCGATGATTTATCGATTTGAAACGGTGTGGTTGGCTTAGAGAGATAATCCTTCAAAATAAATTCTCCTGATAAAGATTGCCGGTTGATACTTACATTATGAGAATGGCCGCCGCCACGACCGTGGTCCAGAGACCTTCCTTATGACCCTTGGCTGATTGGGTGATATTACGAGTGCGGATTACTTTACCCTGGACTTTCCAGATCTCCTTGTTTTCGTCCCAGCTTTTGTCGAGGTTGATTTCCAGCCCGAGAGTGGTCGCGAGCATATCGACGGCCATATCCTCCGCATATTCGCCCGCATGACGGCCGGTCCATCCATAGGCATGATGTTCCGAAAGGTAGCCGTACTGCTTGCGGTCCTGGGGTATAGCGATTCCAACTGAGGCGGATATCAAGCGGTTGGGCTCATTGGTGGAATTCTTACTAATTACAGTATAGACAATCTGCCCGGGACGCAGCATCTTGAGACCTTCTTTTCTCGATATGATTTTTGCATGGGGCGGAAATATAGAAGATACAGCAACCAGATTATATTTGGCTATTTCCGCATTTCGAAGCGCAAGCTCAAAGGAGTTCAGCTTTTCCTTGTGTATTCCCACTCCTTTTGTCATAAACAACCTTTTGGGAGTCATAGCATCCATCTTTATCCCTCCGAATTTGTACATTGAAAATATGCTTTTTGACCGGAAAATTCAACAGCTAAATGAAGTAATTCGAGAAACTTATCACTTGCAATTTGCCCTGAAATCCTTAAATTTCCGTCTAAATTAATATCGCTTGAATGCAGCAAGAAAGCTAATTCGAACCCTTCGAGGAGCTTATGGTTACTGTTAAAGCCTTCCGTGGATTGAGACCGAAAGAGGAGAAAGCCTCAAGGATAGCCTCTCCACCGTATGATGTTCTGTCTTCCGAAGAAGCCCGTGAAATGGCCCGCGAAAATCCGATTTCATTCCTGCACATAAACAAACCGGAAATAGACCTGGCGGAGGATACAGACCCATACTCTGAGCTTGTCTACGAAACCGGCAGAAAGAATCTCCAAAGATTCATTGACGAAGGGTATCTTATTCAGGACGAGAAGGAATCGATTTATGTCTACAGGCAGATTTGGAGAGAGCATGTCCAGGCCGGATATTTTGTGGTTTCCTCAGTAAAAGACTATGATGAAGGCCGCATAAAGAAACATGAATTCACAAGACCACAGAAAGAGGCTGACCGCACCAAATTGATTGATGTCATGAATGCTCAGGTCGGGCCGGTATTTTTACTCTATAAGGATGAGCCGACCCTGAATAATGTCCTCGATAAAGCAGCCAAAGGAGCGCCTTCTGTGGATTTCACCTCGCCTGACCAGGTCCGGCATCAGCTCTGGGTTATCGATGATGCTGAAATGATTAAGCGGATCACCGAAGGTTTCAGGAAGCGCGAGGCCACCTATATTGCCGACGGACATCACCGCAGCGCATCGGCCAGCAATGTCTGCAAGATCAGGAAGGAGAAGAATCCGGATCATACAGGCGATGAGCCCTATAACTACTTCCTTTCAGTTATATTTCCAAAAAGCCATTTAAAGATTCTGCCCTATAATCGTGTAGTTACCGACCTGAATAACCTGACAAAAGATCAGTTTTTGGAAAAAGCAGGCGAGAATTTCGATATTCAGAAAGCCAAGGATGAGCTTGAGATTGCCGACGAGCATGAATTTGGTATGTATCTTGATGGTGAGTGGTACATGCTTGCCCCTCGAACCGGAAGTTACAATGCGGGAGATCTTCTGGAAGGTCTGGATGTCAATATCCTGATGAAAAATCTGCTGGAGCCCGTACTTGGAATCGGTAATCCGCGAACCGACCCGAGAATTGATTTTGTGGGTGGAATCAGGGGCAACAAGGAACTCAAGAAATTAGTGGATTCCGGCAAATTCGCCGTCGCTTTTGCGCTCTATCCCACATCAGTTGAAACCCTGATTAAGGTCGCTGATGCGGGCGAGGTTATGCCGCCCAAATCGACCTGGTTTGAACCAAAGCTGAGAAGCGGAATGGTTTCACATTTACTTTGAACTATATATTTGATTTGAGATAAAAAAGGAGTTTAGCCGTGAAAATCCTCATTTCCGATGCATTCGATCCCGGCCTGCCCGATAAGCTCAAAAGATTCGGCGAGGTGACAGATGACAAGTCCCGGCTTGCCGACTGTGAGGTTGTCCTGGTCAGAAGCAAAACCAAGTGCACTAAAGAATATATCGATTCCGCGCCCAAGCTGAAGCTGATTATTCGGGGCGGCGTGGGGCTTGATAATATCGACCGTCCCTATGCGGCCGAAAAGGGCATAAAGGTGTTCAATACAGCAGCAGCATCATCGATAGCTGTGGCGGAGCTTGCTTTTGCCCTGATGATCGCGCTTCCCAATCATATCGTCAAGGGTCATGAGTCCATGGTCAAGGGTGAATGGATCAAGAAACAGCTAAAGCGGACAGAGCTTTACCGGAAAACTCTGGGTATATTCGGTTGTGGAAGGATAGGCTCTGAGATTGCCAAGCGCGCCAGGGCTTTCGGGATGAAAGTGGTTGGTTATGATCCCTTCCTGAATACTCATGATACAATCGAAATTATAAATGATCTGGATGTGATGTTGCCGAAGTGTGATTATATCTCACTCAATACTCCTCTCACAGATGAGACAGCAGGCATGATCAACAAAAAAGTTATAGCAAAAATGAAGGATGGGGTCTACATAGTCAATACCGGGCGCGGCAAGGTTGTGGTTGAGGAGGATGTAGCCGCAGCCCTGGAATCCGGCAAAATAGCCGGCTACGGCAATGATGTCTGGTATTCCGATCCTCCTGAATCAACGCCGCTTGCAAAGGCTCCCAATACGACTCTAACCCCGCATATCGGAGCCTCGACGAAGGAAAACCTGCTTCGCATTGGCGATATTATAGAGGAGCTGATTGGCAAATATGTCGACGGAAAGTTGGATTAATATTATAAAGGAGAGGTAAATCTGATGGCTGATAGAATCTATAATTTCAATCCCGGCCCGGCCACCCTGCCATTGCCGGCTTTGAAAAAGGCGCAGGAAGAGTTCCTGAACTATCGGGAAACAGGCATGTCAATCATTGAGACATCGCATCGTTCCCCAGAATTCGAAGGCGTGCTTGAAGATACAAAGAGCTTGATCAAGGAGCTTTTGAAAGTACCGGATGATTATCATATTCTGTTTTTGGGCGGCGGCGCCAGCCTGCAGTTTGCGATGATCGCCATGAATTTTATTCCGGAGGCCGGTTCAGCAGATTATATCAATACCGGGACATGGTCCACCAAAGCGATAAAAGAGGCCGGAATTATAGCCCGCCATAATGTCGCGGCGACCTCGGAAGATAAGAACTTCTGCTACATCCCGGAGAAATTCAATTTTGATCCGAACGCTGCTTATGTGCATATCACCACCAACAACACTATCAAAGGGACACAGTGGCACGAGTTTCCGGATACTGCCGGTAAACCGCTGTTAGCGGATATGTCTTCGGACATTATGTCGCGGACTCTGGATGTTGCGAAATTTGCCATGATATATGCCGGCGCCCAGAAAAATCTGGGGCCATCAGGCGTGACAGTCATTATGATACAGGATGAATTTGCCAAGACTGCACGCGAGGGGCTACCGACCATGCTTTCTTATGACACTCATATCAAGAAGAATTCACTCTTTAACACACCTCCGGTTTTCCCGATTTACATGGTCAAGCTGGTCATGGAATGGATCAAGGATCAGGGTGGATTGGAAGAGGTGGATAAGATCAACCGCAAGAAAGCCGACCTGATATACGATGCAATCGATGGAAGTGACGGTTATTACAAGGGCACGGCCCAGAAAAAAGACCGTTCTATCATGAACCTGACGATGCGCATGGAGAACGAAGATCTGGAGAAGAAATTTATTTCCAAGGCCAAGGAGAAGAATCTGCATGGCCTGAAGGGACATCGTTCGGTAGGCGGTATCAGGGCCTCGATGTATAATGCATTTCCGCTGGAGGGCGCCGAGAAGCTGGCGGAGTTCATGCAGCAATTCAAGAAGAATAATTAGAATTTGAATTTTATCAGAAAAGGGACAGTTTTTAAACCTGTCCCTTTTTCATTTGATAATATCGCTGATCTACTTAANNCTTATGAAATACAATGCTTTAGCTTGACTTATTCCTCTTGTTGTCGAGTAAATTGCCGACTGTTATCAGGCACTCTGAGCTTATCCAGATAATAGATTATCGGGACAATCAACACAAAGACGAGCGGAAAGACCATGTACCATAACTCAAGTTCGGAAGAGTGTTTGGTATTAATGTCATAGGTGTATTTCATAGCATAAATAAAAATCAGATTTGTTGCCCCCAGTACCATCGCCAGCATCCGGTTTGTGATTTCGATCAGTTTTTCCCGGTTTTTTTCATTTGCCAGCCAGTATTCTTTATGAGGCGCATTGATGANNGAAGGTCGTTTTATCCGACCAGCCATCGGGATTGCCGGAAAGGTCGAAATGTACAGCCATGCGATCGGGCAGATCGGGGTAGTAGAAGAAGATCTGCAGGAGCAGCACGATAAATGTGGTGAACCAGAATATTTTCCAGAAATTCCCCATAATCATCAAAAATACAGCGATCAAACTATTAAATTCAAGGAAAATCCATATAATATTGCATCGAATTCATACTTTTATTCGGAAAAATGTTAGTATTTTGTTAGCACGGGGTTAGAATATTGTTGCCATGATTATGTGAAATTTTTATCATAATTCAATTATGGTTGGGATACTGGTCGGGATAGAGAATTAGGATGACCACAAGAACTGGCATTAAGCTCCTGGGACTGCTCTTCTTTATTTATCTTTTTATGCTCTCTATTACCCTGATGGGGGCCTCGTTTAAGCTGCTGGGGCATGGGTTCGCGGAAGAGCTGGTTAATTCTGTCTCTAATCCGTTCACGGCTCTTCTGATCGGTATTCTCGCCACCAGCATTATCCAGAGCAGTTCGGCCACCAGTTCGATTGTTGTGGGCCTGGTAGGCGGGCTGGGTATGGCGAGTGCGCAGGCGGGCGGAGATGCGACGACAATTCCGACACTTACCATCCAGAATGCCATTCCAATAATAATGGGTGCAAATATCGGCACCTCGGTAACGAATATTCTGGTTTCGCTGGGGCATATTTCCCATCGGATAGAATTTCGGCGCGCTTTTTCGGCAGCTATAGTGCATGACAGCTTCAACCTGGTGGCAGTCCTGATATTCCTTCCCATTCAGCTGGCCACTAACTTTCTTGGAGTTGCGGCTTCGAAAGTGGCCGGTATATTTACCGCCGTTGGAGGGCTGAAATTCGCCTCGCCAATCAAGGTGATCACCAAACCGGTGATTGAGCTCATCCACAATTCTCCTCTGGGAATAGGCTGGCTCGATATAATTCTGGCCCTGCTTCTGCTTTTCCTTTCGCTTAATCGAATAGTCAAAATCCTGAAATCTCTGGTATTGACACGGGTGGAGGTATTTTTCGATACTTATATCTTCAAAACCGCCATACGTTCAATGCTGCTGGGATTGATCCTGACAGCTCTTGTTCAGTCATCATCCATAACAACATCCCTGGTAATTCCGCTCGCCGGTGCAGGTATTTTATCATTGGAGCAAATTTTTCCGTATACATTAGGGGCTAACGTGGGAACGACTGTAACAGCGCTCTTGGCTGCCCTGGCAATAGGAAGGCCGGAGGCGGTCACAATAGCCCTGGCACATGTTTTCTTTAACATGTTTGGAATAATAGTAATCTGGCCGATAAGATTTATACCATTGAATTTTGCAAAGTGGTTTTCAATACTGGCAATGAAAAAAAGGATTGTTCCGATCTTGTTTGTTGCCACAGTTTTCTTTATAATTCCTTTGCTATTAATATTTTTGACGAGGTAGTTATGTTAAAAAAATTGAAAGAATATTTTTCCAAAGAATCCCTCTTATCTCAATCATATGATGAGACGGAGAAGACGCTTAATATATGCAGCGAAATGTTCGATGAGACCGTGAGGTCGCTGCGTTATTCGGACACCGCTGATCTGAAAATCGATATCTATGAGAAGGACAAGCAGATCAATAAGTACCAGCAGGAAATTCGGCGCAAGATGATGACTCACCTGGCAGTATCGCCAAGAAAAGAGATTCATAACGCCCTGGTTTTGATCAGTATTGTCATCGATGTTGAGCGGATAGGCGATTATGCCAAGAATATCG
>JAABVY010000040.1:0-5100 GCA_011777135.1 Candidatus Zixiibacteriota bacterium
AGGTACCCTGGAAGACAAACGGATCCGGAGGATCGCCTATCTTAGCGATTCTGACACCTAACAGTGAACCTTCCAGAACTGTAATGGTAATATCGCAGGTCGCGGTCTCACCGAAGCCGTCGCCGGCTGTTACGGTGAAGGTCCAGGTACCTATATCACCATTGTTTTCCCAGGTAAAGACACCGCCACTGACACTCGGCGGATTTGTTACGCCGGGATCGGTGACGGTTTCGGTTATTGGATCACAGTCGAAGTTGTCCAGACCGAGATCGACAGTAACGGTCTTGTTCTGGGAGAATTCGAATTCAAGTGCTCCGGTCGGGCAGCTGGTGTACTGCAAGCCGGCGTTACTTAAAGTAACAGTAAAAGTGTATTCGGTTGTCGCCGGACAAGAATTTGATACCGAAACAGTTACGGTATAATCGCCGGGATCACCACCGTCAAAGGTGAATAATCCGCCATTAGTGATGCTTGCATTTGTCAAGCCGCCGTCATCAACAACGGCATATCCAGTAAGGGTCTCGCCATCCTGAACAGGAATAGCATTGAACTGGAATGAACCACCATCACAGTGGGGAACAGTCAAAACATCTCCCGTAGGAGTGCTTGTGAATTGCGGAGCCTGGCAAGGAATAAACGCGACATATGTCGCAAAGGCGCCGGCTCCGTCATTAAAGGTCGGATTCAGCGGGGTGATATCAGGCGGTTGGGATGTTCCATCCCAGCCGTCCCAGAGCCAGTCACCGGCTTGGCCGAACTTGATCGTCGAGTCGATAAAAATAGTACCGGTATCTCCTAAACCGGCGCCCGGTACTGCGATATCGAGTTCAAAAAAGCCGGCATCAGCCAGACCGCCTGGCTCGAATCCGGGGAAGGTGGTCGGGGGTGTCCAGGCACCACCGAATCCAATGGTATCATCAGTGGCCGCATAGTACCAGTTCCATGGCATGCCCTGTACATTGAAGATCGGCTCAAAGCGGCTGCCTGAAACGTAGTTACCGGAACCATTGACTACGGTAGCGGTAACGCTACCGGTTGCGCTGACTGCCAGACCATTCGAGAATCCAACTATAACCTGATCATTCTCGAATTGGAAAGTGACAGTCGCACCGGTCAATCCCGCATTATTGAGGGTGTCCGGCGCAATGTCGCCATATGGCGCTACCATGATCCGGTTTGCAGCCGTAGCAAAACCAAAAGTGAGAAGAAGCATCAAAAAGGTAAGAAACAAACTGCGCTTCATAGTAAACTCCTTAACTAAAGAAGTATAGGGTTAATATTGTTTTTTCTACCTTTCCCCCCTCAAGGAAAACTAGTTTGGCTTGTCTTGCTGAATTTCAGAAATTTTTCGTCCATTCAGCGGTGGCTTGAGGTTACAGGGCCTCTTCTTCTTCTTCTCTTTGCACCTCCTTTCTTTTCCTAAATGAATTACCTTTTTGTATCTCACTAAAGGTAATTACTTTCAAAAACATTTGAATAGTATTAAAAACAGGTTTTTTCATAATTAACAGTCCGGAATACCGTCCCCGCTCGTGTCACAGGGCATATTCCCTCCCACGAAAACATAATTGATAATATAGACAGCGTCGGAAACATTCACCGAGCCGTCACAATTTACTTCCCCGCTGGCCAATGGATTGGGAGCCTGGCCTCCAACGAAAACATAATTTATGATGTAGACGGCGTCGGATACATTGCGCGAGCCGTCGGAATTTGCATCTCCGCATAAATATTCAGGGCAGGTCACCTCAATCTGACCGTGCGAGAATAAGACCTGGGCAGGATCAACATACCCGGTGGAATCCCACAGGAGGCAGTTGGTGCATTCCCAGAGATAACAGGAACCACCGTACTCATAATAGCAGACCGAGTCCAGGCAATAGTTGTTCAATTCATCGCTTGCGCATTTGCGCACGCATTCCTTGTGCAGGTCGGGCGGTACCGTAGCACATGCATAGGCTGTGTCGCTCCAGACCCAGCCGATAAACTGGCCCGAGTCATTCGAAAATCTTGTCTGCGCAGTATCGAATGTGATCCTTATGATGGAGTCACAGAAACACTCTTCCCAGGGCAGCATAATAGTGCTGTCCCCGTCTTCGACTTCACAACTGTCATATATTGTATAATCTTTCACCTCGGCCCTTACCCTGCATAACAATCCCTGCGAGGTCGGCGATGGTATCCCGTTCTCCGACCCACCGGCGTTGGGATCATTGGCGATTGCATTGACTTTCAAATTCTTGTTTTCACTGTCGAGAATGGAAACATCCACAAAATGCCAGCCTCCAGTAAGGGCGCTGGAAGTATCAATCGCACCCTTCTCGACCCAGCTGGAGTCGATTGTAGTATCCGCCCACGACAGGCAGGTTGACAACAAGCAACTGTCACCCACATTATCATAGTAGAGACAGGAGTCTTCAAGGCAATTCTCATATATTGTATCAACCAGCCATCCGGAGTCAGCAAAAAAGCCGATAAAATCTGCATATTGCAGTGATACCCAGAGGGTGAAACCGGTTATCTTCTCGCCGCTAAAATTGTCAATCTTCATGTTTATAACAATGCTATCGTTATCAGGCTGCGTTTCCACAGAATCAATATATGTAATCAACTGACCATTCGCGTCAAGAGGACCGAATAATACAAGTACAATCGTAAGTAATACTATACAGAGCAGCTTATTCATAGGGCCGTTGGCCATAAATCTCCTCCTTAATTAATGATTGGGAGTTTTAATTTTAATTCCCGTAGCATTCACGCACAATAGTAATATCGCCTCCATTGCCGATTTGGTTTAGCTTTTCGATATCCCAATCATTACACGAGTATGATAAACGGCCTCGATTTTAAGTATTCTTGATGGAGTATTTTCCAGTCAAAATGTTCAGTACATGTTGATAGAGCCCAAAAACTCTGTTTACTTTCGAGACAAAAGTTTCAGTTTACAACTGTATCAACGAAGACTCAATACATCCGCCAGGTAACGTACCAAATGAGTATTTTGTGAAAGGTTGAGGATTAATTCTTGTCCATAATTAAATTCTGTCGGGCTAAATATAAGTCCGGTTGCGTCTTTTGTCAACAGAAAATCAATCCTTTTTGCGAATATTTTTTTCGATCATTTTACGAATATGATCCAGTAATTCAGGCGCTCCATTTCTGCCTAATCGACTCCTGTAAAGTAACCTTCCAAAAAAGCAAGTAATGTGCCAGCTAAAAAAGAGCCTTCACATAGTTGGTACGGTGATATGATACAAAAAGCAGGTGTTTTGGCAATATTTTTTTTGAAAAAAAATAAAAATAGGCCGAAAAACTGACCGGCTGCTTGAGAGGGGGGCATAAACTCAAACTGGACCGATCAGCCCTCAGCCCGTATTTTTTCCATAGTCTAAAACGCATAAAGGATAATTTTGTTCCTGCCTTTCTTATAATATTATATGCCTCCCGAAAATATACTCCCCTGAATACACTGCGATGCTGAGAGTTCTGCAAAGTTATTGAATACTATATATTTATAACCGCAGATTCAGCTGATTGAGTCGCACTAACCGGCACAATCCCCGAAATCTTGCTGTATCCTGAAAAACCGGGCAAAAATCATGAATGAAATTGCAGAAAAACTGAAAAATCTCAACTCTTATAAGGCCATTTGAAAAATTTCTGAAAGATCGTCTTTATACAACGGTTTATAGCTTCGGATGTAATTCTCGCCGCCGCCGTATACTTCGATTGTATCATCTACCATTTTTTCCAGCTTTTCCTCGCCAATCCCTTCATCTGAGAGCCTGGCATACATACCCACTTGTTTCATCCAATCCTCAAAACGGGAAATAAAGGCCTCAGCGGCCTCATTTAGCTCCATTTCATCTATATCGATGAAGAAAATATTTCTGGCAAGTTGGGCATATTTCCCAGGACGATTTCTGAAAGTATATCTCATCAGCGGAGGCAACATAATAGCCAGCCCGCGTCCGTGGGCAATATCGTAATGTCCCGAGATAACATGTTCGATGAAATGCAGCGGGAATGGTCCCGGACGGCCCAGGTTCACCGGCCCCAGCAGAGCCATGGTGGAGCACCAGGACATATTGGCACGAGCATCCAGATTCCTGGGATCCTCCAGCAGGACTTCCAGATTTTCCATAACCGTCCGCATAATCCCTTCAGAAAAGCGGTCCTGCAGCGGGGTATTATTCGGCCCGGTCAGGTATGACTCTATAACATGGCTCATAATATCCATAGCGCCGTCAATTGTGGTCTGGCGCTCGAGCGATACAGTCAGCTCGGGATCTACAATGGATACTTTCGGGTACATAAAATCCGAGAAAAGACCCGCCTTCTGTTTTGTCTCCCAGCTGCTGATCACCGCGCCTCGATTGCCTTCGGAGGCCGTGGCGGCCACAGTCGGGATCAGCATAATCGGAAGCGCGTCCTCGACCTCCCTCTTTTTATCAGGATCCTCATTATAGACATAATCCCAGATCGGATAACCCGATTTTGTAACCACAGCGATTGCCTTGGAGGCATCCATAGTCGAGCCTCCGCCCAAACCAAGTACCATATCGCAGTTATTTTCGCGCGCTATTTTACCGGCTTTATCGATTGTTGTAGAACGAGGATTGGGCTCGATTCCCTCAAAATGGACGTACTCGACCCCGGAATCCTCAAGATTTTTGCCAACTTTTTCAAGAAGACCGCTTTTTTTGACATGCGACTGCCCGGTGACAATAAGCGCCTTCTTTCCGATTCCGGCGGCCTCTTCCCCGGCCTTTTTGATCTCACCAACGCCAAATATGATCTTCACGGGATTTCTGAATACGAAATTTTCCATCCGCAGCTCCTTTTTTTTATTTACTGTCTTCGCGCGGGATTCTATGCTGCGAAGAATTTGCAAGATAGCATATTTCAATCATTTAACAACAGATAGAATGCAGAAATGTTTTCGCACAGATAAAAAACCGCCGTTTTAATCAACGGCGGTTATTTCGAAGTCGAACCAAAGGAGTAGTGCAAAAACTTTAAATATCCTAGCTCTCCTGGGATGATATTTCTGCAATCCTCTGTCCCCTGTTGCTGTAAAACAACTTCCTTAGAACCATT
>JAABVY010000040.1:5134-5488 GCA_011777135.1 Candidatus Zixiibacteriota bacterium
GCGAGAAGAAATATGTCAATGCTACCGAGAGCAGGACCATAAAACCCGCAAACATTCTTACCGCATTTTCTAAAGTCATTTTATCCTCTCCTTATTACGATACACTACTAAATTACTCCGCTATGAAATCAACGTTGTTTTTCGAAGCTTGTTTCTTTCAAGGCCGGATTTTTTGTTTTTAATAGCCGTATGTTATTTTCAGGTATAGATTATCGTTCTTCTGGAACGTTCCGAAATCAGTAAATTGATCCTCGCCCGCAAAGATATTTCCGCCGACCGTCAAAGTTAGATTATCGGTATACTTATAACCGAGCGAGAAGCGTCCGTAGAAGTCTTCCTGGGAAGGCGAATAAA
>JAABVY010000040.1:5646-5832 GCA_011777135.1 Candidatus Zixiibacteriota bacterium
ATTGACCGTCAGGTTTGTTGCAATCTGGCGTTCAAAACCTATCAGGCCTGTCAGTGATGAATTTGGAATATTGGGATTATCGCCGTCGGTATCCTCTCGCGAATCGTAGTAACCGCCTTCCAGCCATGCAATTCCTTCGAAAATCGGCATACGGATCGAGGCGCCGTAGACATTCAAACGAGGATA
>JAABVY010000069.1 GCA_011777135.1 Candidatus Zixiibacteriota bacterium
TTCCGTCAGTTCCTCAGAACTGACGGGCATCAGCAGAGTTTCTATTAATGAAGTACACCCAGATCAGCCAGAGCGAATAGACTATTAGCAGAGGATAATATGTCCAGAATAGTTCTGTAAGATAAAGTTTGGGCAGAGGTGGATTGGTACTGAGGCTTACCAGGATAAACATCAATGGGAATGATAATCTTTTGGAAAATCTTCTTATCAAATAAAGGACGGGCGGTATCAGCAATATGAATGAATATGTCTTGAACCGCGGCATGATCATGGCGTAAATAAGGCAGGACATATAAATTATCTGAAGTCTACCATCTTTCATGGACTTAAGTTTTTGCCAGGGGATAAACTTAAGCGCTATAATCAGTACCGCCGCGGTCATAAGCAGAAACAGTATCCAGGGAAAACTGTCCGGGAGGATGTTGTTTAAACCCATCATTCCAAAGACATCCGAAAGATCTTTGCTTAAAGCCAGAGATGATGGATTATAATCAGAGCCCCGCTCTGCCGGCATTGCCAGAGTCTCAATCCAGCTCACAAAATTGTCTTTTTCGGCGAAGTAATCCAGGATTAAAATGGCCGCAAATCCAAGTATGCCCGAAGCAAGATACTTATAGCCGCGTGTTCCGAGCAGAAGCGGGAGCAGGAATAAAAATACAAGAGGTGTGAGCTTAAATAGAGATGCCAACACTATCATAATAATAAAGAGCAACGGCTTGCCCCTTAGAAGAAAATAAAATCCGGACCAGAGAAATAATTGCATAATGACTGCAATATTTCCGGTCTTAAAATCCAGAAATAATGCGGAGCCGAAAGCAAAAAATGCAAACAGAAAGACCAGCCAGCATTTTTCGTCAGTCAAGAACTTTTTGCACCAGATGAATAGAAGAAGCACCAGGCAGAGCGCTTTCACGCTAATCCAGAGTACGCTGGCTATTTCATAAGGAAATATCGAAAAGACCCGAAAAAATTTCAGTAAAAGAGGCGGATAAATAAAGGGATGGATTCTGGGGTTATCTGAAATATGTCTTAGGGCCTCATGATCGAATGGATTGCCTCCCGTGGCTTCAAGCCTGGAGGCATAAAAATATGTCTTAAAATCCCATTGATAATATGTATCTGAAGCGAAATACAAAAGAAGCCCGGCAAAAAGGATGCTGATTGCGGCTAATATAGTTGTTTCTGCTCTCCTCGGTTTCATATGCTTGAATAATAAATGTTGATAATGGTGAGCCAAGGAAATTCTGGATAGTCGGAATGATTGTATAAATGAAGACTTATGATATAGCTAAATTCGTAGATTTCATGTGCTCTTCGATCATATCCTTGAGCTTCTCGGAAGGGAACTTGCCGCGGATTTCTGATTTGACCTGTCCGATCAGATATTCGATCAGCTTTTCTTCAGATTTAAACCCGTCGCCATCAAGCTCCGCTGCTTTGGTTTCGATCAGAGCTATCACATCACTTTCTGTCATTGGCCTTAAATTCAGTTCTTCGAAGAGCCCCTCTAGCGGAACATTCGTGCCATTTGATGAAAGATAATCGAGAACCACATAAACCGCTTCATTCGGCAATTCTCGTTTTTTAATCTCCTCCAAAATGAAGGCCAGAAGATCATCAGTTACGNNGAGATAACCCTCGAAAAGAAATGCCAGGAAGACCGGGTCGGCCAGACTACGCTTCAGAAGACGGTCGTACATGAGTGCAAATTTGGATCTTCCGAGGGAATGAATCAACTCCTCAGAAAGCCCCAGTTTCCTCCAGCGTTCATCACGGCTGTAGGCCGGGTCCGGAAGAACCGCTCTGAGTTTGTCCAGACGTTCTTTGGTGATTGCGACAGGTGAGGAGTCAGTATCGGGGTACATACGGTCAGGCCCCGGGAGGATACGCTCAAAATCTGTAATACCCTCGCTAATGTGCTGACGGGTTTCATTGGGTACGCCCTCGGTCGCCTCCACGGCGCGTATCTTGACCTCGGAAAGCGCCATATTGACATCAGCCTCGCTGCCCCAAGTTATTATGATCGCATCCGTATGGCGCATATGGAAAAGTTTCTTGATCTCGTCACAAATCTCATCCGGCAATTCGGCACAGCTTATATCATCGGAATGAATGATATTCGGATATTTATCGATGCAGGCGATCACCTTGATCCGCCCGGCGATCTCATCGGCAAAGGTCTTATCCGGCTGGGTCTTGTAATTCAATATACCCGCAAACCGTTCGAGCATGATACCGCCAACCTTGCCGCCATTATCTATGACTTCCGATATCACCGGATGGGCGATCTTCTTGAATACCTCGGTCAGGTCTTTCTTCTCGCTGTGAATTGTGCTGGATGAGATCCCCCGCTTGCGCAGTTCTGATTTTATCTCCAGAAGCGATTTTTGCCTTAAGCCCTCAACCTCGGTCAGGCGCTTGATATATCCGGTCTTATCAATCCCCTTGAGCTCCACACGAGTGCCGCCGTCAATGGAGACGTTGACATCCTGACGGGTCACTCCGATCCCGCGCCGCACCCGGCCCGAGGAACGCAGCACCCTACCGATAATCTCATCAACCTCCATCGCCTCGGTAGGAGTCTGCATATCCGGATAGGTCACAATCTCGACCAAAGGAGTCGAAAGACGATCGGTCCTGAACCTGATCTGATGTCCGATATCATGAACCTCACGGCAGGCATCCTCCTCCAGCGCCACCTGGATAATCCTGATCTTGCGGTCCTTGTATGGTATCCATCCCTCGACACCAACAATGGCTGTTCGCTGGAAGCCTGTGGGGATGGAGCCATCCAGATACTGCTTTCTGGTGATATGCAGCTCATCCACAATGTGGCAGTTGAAAAGCATGGAAATCTGGAGGGCGATATCGA
>JAABVY010000006.1:0-312 GCA_011777135.1 Candidatus Zixiibacteriota bacterium
ATGCTCCGTGCGATACCAACGGAAACGGTGATCCGGAGTGTTAGTCATGGCATTTTAATACCTCCCTTATCCCGCCCTGAGTAAATCGGGGCGGGATTTCTTAGATTCCAGCAATCTAAATTCCGATTAACAGTTTAAATTTGACAAAACTCTGGTTTGACTTATATTCCCATAATCTTCAAACCACTCACCTTTTAGGGGGTTTTCGCTCAAGGGGCTTTATTCAAGAATTGGATTGCATTTAGAAAATAAAAACATCCTCAGGAGGGACAACATGAAAACCATGCACCAGATGCTGGGATGTATTGTGCT
>JAABVY010000006.1:328-23211 GCA_011777135.1 Candidatus Zixiibacteriota bacterium
GCTGAAATTCCTGAAATCATCAACTATCAGGGCAGGTTGGCCGAAAGTAATGGATCTCCAGTTGCAGACGGCAGTTACCAAATTACGTTCAAAATCTATGATTCACAGGTATCCACCACCTATCTTTGGTCCAGCGGAGAGGTTTCCGTGCTTGTAATAAACGGACTTTTCAATATTCAACTGGGTGAAGCACCCATGAATCCTTTGCCCGAAAACTTATTTTCTGGTTCTTCCAGGAAATATCTCGGTATTCAAATAGGTTCAGATCCGGAGCTAATTCCCCGTATACTATTGACATCGGCTTCTTATGCTTTCCATGCCCTGTTTGCCGATACTGCTGATTACGCCCGCAATGTATCTGGCGAAGGCAATGGCTGGATCGATGATGGACTCAAGGTTAGGTTATCCAATAGCAATGACAGCGTCGGAATCGGCACCAGCAACCCTGAGTCAAAACTGCATGTTTTGACGGTTGGGACCAGTGCTAAGCTGGGACAAAACAGCTATGCCTTGTTCGCCGAACATACACTTTCCGGCAGTTATGGTTATATGGGAGGTTCAAATATCGGTACTTACGGCTATAGCAACAATCTGTATGGTGTGCAGGGCAACACGACAAGCGGCTATGGAGTCTGGGGCGGAACAGGAAACTCTTCCGGAATCGGTGTTTATGGAGAGAACGTAAATGGAAATTATGGATATCTGGGTGGAGATCAATTTGCGATGTTTGCGCACGCCGGATCTGGATATGCCGGATATTTCGAAGGTAACCTGGGCGTCTCAGATTATCTTGGAATCGGGGTGCTGCCCGATACTAAACTGCATATTGCCGGCGGAAACTGGGATCTTACCGCCAGTGAGGGCGATTTCAAGATAGGCGATTCAAATATACGCCTTAAAATGGGCATTGCCACGGGTGGTGGAGGCGCCGGTGATGCTCGCATTAGAGCCCAGGGAGGAACTAACAGGCTGATGCTGGGATCTGGAGCCGATGATATAATCACGCTTGCGGATAACAGGGTTGGAATTGGAACAATCTTACCTGAGGCTACGCTGCATGTCAATGGCAACCTGCATATCGAGGGCACCTCCAATGATTTGAGCTGGCAATCCGGTGAACACCTGCAGATAGGTGATTACAATGGAACAACATTCACTGAAAGGATGAGGATCACGAGCAGTGGAAGAGTCGGCATTGGCACGTCCTCTCCCCAGGATAAGCTGGAGGTAAACGGAAATATAAGGATGGATCAGGGTACTGGTAATGGCAATTTCCTCAGATTCGCAGAAGCAGGGACATTTCGCTGGACCTTCCTGCATCGCCCCTGGGCGACAGCCAGTTTCGCCCTCAGAGATGAAACCGGAGGCATTGACCTGATGGCTTTTGAAGCCAGCACTGGCAATGTTGGAGTAAAGACAACGGATCCCGATGCGACACTCGATGTTAACGGCGACCTGGTCGTTAGAGGGGCCTATCGAGGGAATCATGGCCCAAATGGAGGTGGCGCTTTCCCGCGTCCAGCTTATGAAAGTGCCTGGATCACAATCCCGCTCGGATCTGATACGGTACTCACTCACAATGTAGGAGTTGATGTCAATAAATATGTGGTTGACCTACAACTCCAAGACAATACTTCCTTCGGCATTAATAATTTTTGCCTGGGCTATGATAGATATGAAACGCCTGACGGAGTTAGCGCTCAGGGAGCATATTATAAGAACCTGACCACAACGACAATTACCATCTGGCGAGGTGCAGAGGCGTTTGAGGCGGATAAGATTAGAGTTAGAATCTGGTTTATAGAGTAATATTTGGCATCTGATTCTGAATATAGATTAAAAACTATTACTCTAATCAGGTGGATTGCATGAGATTCAATCATATAATTCTCTGTGCTCTTTTAGTGAGCTTTTTGCTATTGTTGAATGCGTCAGCTGAAATTCCGGGAATTTTGAATTACCAGGGTCGCGTTACTGGTAGGAACGGAAGCCCGATCGCGGATGGCAACTACCAGATGCAATTTAAAATCTACGGTTCACTTCCTGGTACCAATGTACTATGGTCCAGCAGTACCGTTACTGCCCCAGTTAATGATGGGCCTTCCAATATTTACCGACTTGAGGTTAGCGGGGCCGCTGTAATAGGCAGCTCCTATTTTGGCTCTGAAACTGCGCCCTCGAATGGGCTGCTGGTTGAGGGGGATGTCGGCATCGGGCTAACAAATCCAAACCGCAAGCTCTATATATTGCCGAATCATCAGATGAATTAACTTATGTTTTTAAACTGGACAATTATAACAGCATACGGTATAATGGAGCAGAAATGCTCTTCTCTATCGATTGGAACCATCTGGAGAAATCTCGTGATAAAGGCGAATTGGTTTATAGATATATAAATGCATATAGCCTGCGCTGAAATTCAGAGATAAAGTGACGACTTCTGGATTGAACAGATCAGAGTTCGAATTTGGATGTACAACTAGATGTTTATAAAGAGGTGAAAGTATGCCAAAAAAAGCAGCATTTATGGCAATTGCTCTCATCGTGGTTCTGTCTGNNATTTCAAGCGGTGGAACACATGCCACCTCAACCAATTATATCTTCGATGGCACACTCGGCCAGACGGCTATCGGTTCCAGCCAGAATGACACCTATACACTGAATTCAGGATTCTGGCAGGTCTTTGAACCGGGATATTTATGCGGTGATGCGAATAATGATGCCGCTGTAAATATCAGTGATGCCATATGGATCGCCAATTTTGTGTTCATCGGGGGACCGGAACCCAATCCCTGGCTGGCAGGAGAGGTCAATTGCGATGGATTGGTCAATGTCTCGGATGCAGTCTGGATCATTCTTTTTGTCTTCGAGGGAGGCAATGATCCATGCGATTCCGATCCTCCCAATTTTGATGGAGATGGTATCCCCGACTGCTGATTGATCCAGGATGACATGAACCTCTATACTGTTTCAATCAAATATATTTCTTCTGCTAAAGTAAGAGTTTTATGTTGCCATTTATGTTCGGCAATAATAAAATACTGAAGAGTAAGCTTGCGATTCTAATAAATTAACCAGCCTAATCAGGAGGGGAATAATGATTAAGGCGGCTCTAACGCTGTGTGTATGTATTTTGATATCATTTTCAGCACTGACAGCGCAGGATCTAATGGGAAGGTTTAATGTTTCTCCTTTCGGTGGAATTGGGATACCTATGGGTGATCTGGCCAGTGATGATCCCGATGAAATATTGGACGGCGATGCTGCGTTTCGTAGCATCGGCTTCAAATTCGGGGTCGCCGCGGAATTCTTCTTTACGCCAAGTATCGCGGCGGGCGTGAGCTTTCGTTATGCCTCTTTTGGCTCAAAGGAAATTGAGCTTTTAGGAGAGACATTCGAATCGGACAGTAAAGTCACTGGTATGCTATTCGGGGCACATGCGAAATTCGTTCTTACGCCCGCGGGTCCGGTGCGGCCCTATATACTGGGGGGCGGCGGTCTTTTCATGAGCAAATACAAGGATGTCGAGGGCATTCTATACGATTTTACTGATATCGACAAGATCGACGTCGATATAGACTCTAAATTTTACTTCATGTTCGGGGGCGGAGTGATGTTTTTCGTTTCGCCTAACATCTCTCTCTTTGGTGAAGCGACATTCGATTATGCCCTTACCGATGGCGCAACCCTGGAATATGAGGATATGGAATTAGGGGAAATTGGCACAAATTATTATTTCCTCGATCTGATTGTAGGACTGAATATCTGGTTTGGTGGAATATAATAATTGATCCATTAGCACTTTAAATCTACTCCCGCTCGGATTTATTCGGGCGGGATTTTTTATGTGGATTTACAGGACAAATATGCAATATAATAAATATCTTTATCGCGCTGAGGGCTTTGATAGACCAGAAACTCGATCCATTTCAAGAGTTCGAAGCCATTACTCTCAAGGGAATTCTTTACATAATCAAAGCTGTGCCGATAGACGGTCAAAGCTCTGGCAGGATCCGGTTCTTTCGAGTGATCATCAGGATCAAGCAAATATCTATTCGATTGCCACGGCCTTATATCTTCCGCGGTAAAGCTGAACGTACCNNTCTCGAGTGAAAGAAAAACTGACAGCGCCAGCACATGATTGAATGAATAGTCTTTATAGGGATATGGAATCCTCTTCAGGTCATGCTTCTTCAGTTCCCGTGCAAATCCCTTTTCGCGGCAAATATCCAGCATCTGCCCCGAAATGTCCATGCCATAAACCTTCAAGCCGGCTCTTGCAAATGGTTCCGAGCTTAGACCTGTTCCTATTCCCAGATCAAGCAGAGACTCACCCGGATTGATATGCGCATAAGCCAATCCGAAGCTGATTTCCGGCCCGCGCCAGTTGTATTCGGCAGCTTTCTTGTCATAATTGTTATCATGTGTTGTATTCATGATTATAAAATAGGTCGATTAATGATAAATGCACATATTTTTTTAATTTGAACCCGGATATGACGGTAGATCTTATTCCATACAAAATCAAACCAGATTAACAATATTTGTTGACAGATGAAAATAATGTGTTATCATACATTGAGTTATACTAACATTCTTCTTTTTTGATGAACCCGATTTACCGCTTTTTATGCGAAGCAGGTTTTTTAGAGCATATTTCAAAGAAATATCATTGGAGGAACCGGGATGAAAAATATTCTCTTAGCATTGTTATTATCTGCACTGATTATCGGATTGCTGTTTGGTGCTGATAATGAAGACGGATTCATGGGGCCGAATAATCTCAGGAATAACCAGAATTTAACTCTTTACCAGGAAAATGAAAAAGGCGTAGTGGAATTTGTTCAGGGTGAACTTATGACCCGGAAAGCCTCGCGCGGCAATGAATTTCAGACAGCTCTGGACTTCTTTGAGAATAATAAAGGCGCCTTTAAAATGGAGAGTCCCTCGGATGAATTAATATTAAAAAGAATTGATATTGATCCTCGCGGCAAGCGGCACGTGCGCATGAATCAAACATATCAGGGCCTGAGAGTGATAGGCGGTGAGATGATCGCTCATTTTACAGCCGATGGTTCGTTAAAAACCGTAAACGGTAATTATGAACCGTACATAGATATCGATCCCGATCCCAATATTCTCAGCGCTCAAGCTGTCAATATCGCATATGAAGATCTGCGTCAATCCTTTGGCGAATCGAATCCGGGCGAAGCGGAACTGGTACTTTTCCCCTGGGAGGATGAGATTTATCTCGCATGGCGAATGTTTCTGTATTCCGATACCCCCATGGGCCGCTGGGAATACTTCATAGATGCCAAGAGCGGAGAGATAATCTTCAAAGCAAACCGCATAATGGATGAGAATGACATAGGGACAGGTACGGGTGTGATGGGACTTCCACGCAATCACATCGACACGGATTTTACCGGCAGCACCTATGAAATGAAAGATTACACCAGGCAATTGAACAATAATCCTCATGGCCATGACGGCCTGATGCCGGACGGCAATTATATCCAGACAAATATAGCTGGTTCTACTCTTCCCGGCTCGATCGCAACTGACGATGACAATATTTGGGGCACAACCTCGACCCAGGCGCCGGCAGTCGACGGTCATGTATACACTGGATTGGTCTACGACTATATGGTTTCTCATTTCAACCGTAACGGCTATGACAACAACGGCGCCAGCATGCTTACTATAGTAAATTACAGCGGCGACGGCGATAATAACGCCTACTGGGACGGCAGCAGGATTGTGATCTGGAGCTGGGCAACAGGATGGCGCTCGCTGGCCGGCTGTCCCGATGTTATCGCTCACGAATGGGGACATGCAATAACTGAATATACCTCCGGGCTTGTCTACCAGAAAGAACCGGGTGCTTTGAACGAGTCATTTTCTGATATGATTGGAGCCGCATTCGAGTTTGCTCACGATACTTTGGATACACCGGACTGGCTGATGGGAGAAAACGGTCAATTGTCCGGGGATGGTTTCAGAGACATGTCGGATCCGCATGCAAAAGGTGATCCTGACTATTACGGCACATCAGATCCGTACTGGATCGACGTCGTGAACTGCTCGCCATCTCCATTTAATGATTACTGCGGCGTGCATACAAACAGCGGTGTCGGTAATAAATGGTTTTATCTGCTGTCGGACGGCGGCACTCATCATGATGTGACTGTCACCGGAATCGGGGTGCAGAATGCAATGTCCATCGCCTATCAGGCGAATGCATTCTACTGGACCTCTACAACGGACTATCATCAGGCAGCACTGGCAACAATATCTGCAGCCCTTGACCTCGATTCAGCAGGAACCTGGGCCACGGAAGCCTCGCATGCATGGAATGCTGTCGGTGTTTCTACTCCGGGCCCCTCGGTGACTTTCGCATATCCCAACGGAGTCCCGGAAACATTGATACCTGAACAGTCCACGGCATTTGATGTTGTTGTCTCTGGATTTCTTGGCGGTACTCCGGTTCCAAGCTCAGGATTGCTTCACTATCGTATAAATGGAGGCGCCTATACTTCAATACAAATGACGGAAGTGTCACCCAATAATTACGGGGCTACGCTTCCTCCGAGCAATTGCGACAGCATAGTTGAATTTTATGTTTCGGCGGATGAAGTGGCCAACGGCACATTCAATGATCCCGGCCCCGAATCGCCTTTTGCAGCAGTAGTTGCAACGGCAGTGACAGTCTCATTTGAAGATAATTTTGAAACTGACCAGGGCTGGACGGTATCAGGCAGTGTAACAGATGGACCATGGGAACGCGGTGTGCCCATCGGTGGAGGTGACCGCGGTGATCCCCCGACTGATTTTGACGGATCCGGCGCATGTTACCTGACCGACAACCAGGATGACAATTCAGACGTTGACGGCGGTACTACGACATTGATTTCGCCCAGCTTCGATCTGTCGGCCGGTGACGGCAAATTTCATTATGCCCGCTGGTTCAACAATATGTTTGGCGCCGCGCCATATACAGACGTGATGGAGATTTATATTTCGAATGACGACGGTACTAATTGGACCCTGGTGGAAACCGTAGGTCCCACGGGTGCAGAGGTTGAGGGCGGATGGTATGAAAAGAGTTTTTGGGCCAGCGACTTTGTAACTCCAACTAACCAGATGAAACTCAGGTTCGATGCCTCTGATCTGGGGGACGGCTCTGTTGTAGAGGCTGCGGTGGATGATGTCTGGGTCAAAATATACGAATGTTATGATTCCACCCTGATTATCATTACAGATACCTTACCTGACTGGACCATGGGAATGCCCTGCACCATGCAGCTGCAGCATCTGGGCGGCAGTGGTGAGATTACCTGGAGCGATAAAAACGGCGATCTGGCAGGCACCGGCTTGAGCCTGTCTTCCAGCGGCTTGCTTTCGGGGACTCCCGGTTCAAGCGGTGAAATCATTTTCACTGCTCATGTAGAAGACGAGGTTGGGGAGTTTGACGAAAGGACTTATTCCTTTACAATAAATGAGGAAATCTTAATAACAACCGTATCCCTGCCCGATTGGACGGCAGGAAAAGAATATCAGCAGCAGCTTGAATTTACGGGCGGAACCTCCCCGCAATCATGGTCAGATAAATTCGGTGATCTGGACGGAACAGGATTAAGCCTGTCCTCCAGCGGATTACTTTCCGGAACAGTGACCTCGGAAATGACTATCAGCTTTACGGCTGAGGTCACGGACTTTGCCGGAGCAACTGATGAAAGAGTTTATCAGTTTGAGGTAAACCCGGCTGTCAGTATTGTCTCCCTCTTATTGCCGGACTGGACGACTGGAATAGCCTATTCTGAACAGCTCCTGGCAACCGGCGGAACTGGAAACCTGATCTGGAGTGATCACAGTCTTGGACTGGAAGGAACCGGGTTAAATATCTCAGTCGACGGGGCTATATCGGGTACTCCAACTGGTACCGGGCCGATTAGCTTTACCGCCCGCGCAATCGACAACGTGGGAGCATTTGATACGCAGGAATTCAGCTTCACGATAAATCCGGCTGTCTCCATCACTACTGAGAGTATGCCGGATTGGACGGCGGGAATCGCATATGAACAGCAGCTTGAAGCCACAGGCGGAACCGGCGAACTGAACTGGTTTGATTTTGACAATGGTCTTGATGGCACCGGCTTGACGCTTTCGCTGGACGGCATTGTATCCGGCACACCCGCGGCGACAGATCCAATCAGCTTCACTGCACGTGCGATTGATGTGACATCATCGTCAGATGAGAAAGTGCTTCAGATAGTCATTAATCCCGAAGTCAGCATAACAACCTCTGTCCTGCCGGAGGGACTGGAAACCGAGCCATACTCTTACCAGCTCCAATCAGAAGGCGGAACAGCACCATTGGCCTGGAGCGATCTCAACAATGATCTGGATGGCACAGGGCTGTCTCTTTCTGCTGATGGTATACTCTCGGGGACGCCTCCTGAGGCCGGCATCTTCACATTTACAGCTCAGGTCATGGATGCCCCTGGAAGTTTTGATCAGCAGGAATTCAGTGTGAATATCGGAGTACCGTATATCTGCGGTGATTCAAATGGCGATGAGGCAGTTAATGTGTCCGATGCGGTCATGGTAATCAATTATGTTTTCCTGGGTTCGACCGCGCCTGATCCATTAGAGGCAGCTGATCCCAATTGTGACGGCGGCGTTAATGTCTCCGATGCGGTGATGATCATAAATTATGTTTTCGTTGGCGGCAATGCTCCCTGCGACACCAATGGTGACGGAGAACCTGATTGCTGATTATTGAATATTATAGATAATTGAAGAATCCCGCCTGCAATAACGGGCGGGATTTTTTATTCGGGTTTGGAGAGATTATATTCCTTGATTTTCAGGCGCAGTGTGTTTCTGTGAATACCCAGGATATCCGCGGTCTTATTGAAGTTCCAGTCAGTAAAATCAAGAGTCCTCTTTATGTGCTCCCTCTCCACCTCCTGGATGCTGGGGATTTCGCTTTCAGTAAAATATTTGTCAGCGGCTGCCGGTTTTTCCTCCACAGTCAGGGGCAAATCAGAAGCATCAATTACATCACCTCGCAGAAGGACTATTGCCCTCTCGATCACATTGACCAATTCGCGCACATTGCCCGGCCACGGATAACGTAAAAGCATATCCTTGGCTTCGGGTGTAATACCTGAGACCTTTTTGTTGAGTTTCTTACTGAAATGTTCGGCGTAATGATCCACCAGGGGCATGATATCCTCGCGGCGGTTGCGTAGGGGCGGCAATTCAAGATTTATTACATTTAAACGATAAAATAAATCCTCCCTGAAATTACCCTTTTCCATCTCCACTTTAAGATCGCGATTTGTCGCTGCGATGATTCGCACATCAACATTGATTGGAGTATTTCCCCCCACCTTCTCGAAAGATTTCTCTTCGATCGCACGCAGGAGTTTGACTTGAATATTTACCGGTATCTCCCCGATTTCATCAAGAAATAAAGTGCCGTGATCAGCCAGGGAGAACTTGCCTTCACGAGCCGATGTCGCCCCGGTAAATGCCCCCTTGGTATGGCCGAAAAGCTCGGACTCCAGGAGATTTTCCGGTATGGCCGCACAGTTGATGGTTACAAAAGGATTCTCCGCGCGCGGAGATTTACCATGTATGGCATGTGCAACCAATTCCTTTCCCGTTCCGGATTCGCCAGTCAGTAGAACCGTGGTATCAGCAGCAGCCACAGAGCTTACGGTCGACAATACTTTGCGCATGGCTTTGCTGTCGCCGATTATGGAGAAATCTCCGATGTTTTCCTTCAGTTCCTCTTTCAGAATCTTGTTTTCCTTCAGAAGAAAATGTCTCTCCCCTGCCCTTCTTATCAGCTCCAGAAGCTCATCGAGATTTACAATCGGCTTCGTTATGTAATGATAAGCTCCCTCGCGCATTGCCCTCACAGCAGTCTCCACAGTGCCATGGGCAGTGATGAGAATCGCCTGCAATTCCGGGTCGATCTCTTTGAGTTTCGAGAGAAGTTCGATTCCGTCCATACCCGGCATCTTCTGATCCAATAATGCAATCTCGAAATTTCCGCTTTCGTACTTCTTCAAAGCCTCGGCGCCAGAGCCGGCAGTCTCGATGCGGTAACCCTTCTTCGACAGGTAATCGCCCAACATCTCGCGCTGGCTCTTTTCATCATCCACGATCAATATTCGTAAGGAAATCATAGATATTATCTCATTCTTCAGTCGATTAGTTCGAATTTGACAATGATGCTGGCCTTTATGGTTTTTCGACCCTTTAATATCATAGGGCTATCGGATGGCATAGTCAATGTATGAACCCTGGCTTGCGATGCTCCAAAACCAAAGGAATTAAAGAATGAAGGGCTGCTTCCTTCGCTAATATATATGACCTCGCCTAATTTCATGCCGTAATATTCAGCCATTTCTCTGGCTTTGTTTCTGGCTTCGTCAAGTGCATTTTCCCTGGCGAGCTTATTTAATTCAGCACTATTTGAGAGTTCATAGGACAGCCCTCCGATATCATAAACCTCCGCTTCTATCAAAGCATCAATCAGGGGTTCATACTTATTGATTTCCCTCAATGTTACCTCAACCTCCCTTGAGATCTCAAATCTTTTGATTTTACCATCCTCATAATCATAATGCGGGTATACCTTGAAGCTCGAGACTTTAATATCTTCACTCGCGATCGTAAAGAGCTTAAAAATCTCTTTTACCTTTTCAAGCTTGTCGTCATTCACTTTTTTGGCAGCCTCGAGGTCTTTATCCCGAGTTTCGATTTCAAATGAAAAGGATATCTGATCAGCTTCGGCAACTACCTCGCCTTCGCCCGAAACGATAATATAACGGCCGCTCTCTGAATCAGCCAGAACAACCGATCCCATAAGCACGACCAAATTGAAAACAATACTTACTAACTTATTCATCCCACACCTCCAATTAAATCTATCCTCTAATAGATAGACAACTTGGATGCAAAAATCATCAAAAATATTTATATTGAAAATAATAGTGGGATCAGGTTACAGACTGTGAGAGCAGCCTGGATAAATCCTGCCTAAAGTTCAAGCCCAGATCCTTCTGCAATTTCATGGCGTTGATGAAGACCATTGCCGGATCGATCGGGAAGCCGCCGCGGAAGATGGCCTCGGGATATTCCCAGATCCTGTGCAGAAAATTGGAGTATATATTCAGAAGCAAATCGAGTATGAACCAGTCCTCTTTCTGGAGTTCACCCCTGATGAGCACCAGCTTTTCACGAGCAAAGAGCTCATATTCCCGTCCCATGTGGTAATACTCATCAATCAGTCTCCTGAAGCGGTTATCGACCTCACCCCGCTTGTAATAATTCAATAGATCGCGTTTGGANNCCAGAACAGTCCGGGGTATAAAAATGAAGCCGTCCCGTGTACTGGTGAGATCATGCGCTATATCGGTCAGAGTGTGAGTTATAAAAAACAATGCAGCAAGATCGTCCGATATAAACTCCGGCTTGAAGTTCAGGATATATCCCTGGCCGTTATCATTGGAAGCGAGAATGTGTATATAGTTATAAACACTCGAACCATATGTCCAGCGGCAGTAGTCTTGAAATGCTTTTTCATCAGCAATGCTCACATTATCCAGATGGAAATTCAAAGCATTGCTGAAATCATCCCAGGGCTCAGTTGGGATATTGAACTTGTCAAAGGTGTCCGCCAGCGCCAGGCAGACCTCATGTTCGCGGCATTTGCCCTGCCGGGCCTCCTGCACCATTGACTTCCAATCCTTTATCATGGATCGGATTTCATTTTTGTTCAAACGATCGATGCTGGTTTCACCCAGTGAATTATGTATTCTGTCTATGATTACGCGGAAGGATGCGAGCGTGGCGGCAATTGAATTTTTCTTATCCTCCGGCANNGCAATTGAATTTTTCTTGTCCTCGGGCAAAAGGTTGGTGGCCAGAAGCGGGTATTCCATTCCCAGATGCTTCAAAGACCTGCAATATTTATAGCTGTTTTCCAATTCCATATATCAACTCCCTGATATCATAAAAAGCATACGAGAGAAAAAACAATTATATTGGATACGTTTGATCCATATTAGCGTTTTTTATTCCCCCGGAGTTAAAATCTAAACATTTGTGCATCAAAAAAAGAGCTCAGGTACTCTGATTTTTAACAGCTCTCAATTTTAAGCATAATAAAAATCGCAACTCAAATCCATATAAAAAAATCCGCCCATTTTTAAAAATGGGCGGATTTTATAAAAGTTATATTCTGATTATTCCAGAGCACATTTGGGAGGCTCGTTTCCTGAAAACACATACTCCATAATGAATATAGCATCGCTAACATTAATACCGCCGTCCCAGTTGGCATCACCTGCATCCAAAGGTTCAGGAGCGGGGCTTCCGGGTATGAAGATGTAATTAATTATATAGATAGCATCGCTGACATTCAGTACGCCATCCCCATTGGCATCGCCGCATGTCTCCTCGAGATCGGAATGATAAATCAACTGTCCATCACTCTGCTCTGCAGTATATTTGAGGAAGTACAAATCTTCCAGGCCGTCGGCGGCCATTCCTTTATCGAAAGGATTGATCGGATTTCCGAAATAATGCATCAAATTGACACCACTCTGGGAGAATTTGTCGGCCAGACAGAGCTGCCAATCGGTACAGCTGGAGGGATTATTGGGGTCACAGTCGAAATTCCACCCGGTAGGTATATATTGATTGCATTCCACACAAAGTTCGCAGATATCTTCTTCCGTGCTGGCATTTTCAAGTCCATCGGTGTATGTAATCACATACCTGTTGCATTCGCCATCCAGCTCCGGCAAATCGCAATGCGACTGGCACATCGCAGCCGCCAGCGGTGTGTCGTGGCGCGGTCCGGGAATTGCGTCAATGGCGTCATGCAGGGTCAGGGCATCAGAGGTGAAATCCTGAGCCAGAATCACACCCTCCGTGGAATTGAAATAGTATATTGCCACTTCGAAGACACCGGGATAATCGGTATCGTTTTCATCCAGCAGCTTATCGATTTCATCATGAGCCAGATTCTTGGCCCTCAATATTCTGGATTCGTCGAAAGCGTTTGTCAGGGACATGGAACCGGTGCGGTCCACTGTAAGTACGGCCCAATTCTCCTGGACGACAAATTCGATACTGAATGATGACTGGCAGAAGGCGCCGCATTCATCGATACACTTGACTGTCACATCGACTGTCTCTGAACCCATAGGAGTATAGCACCAGTTTCCATCGATGATTTCGCCGGGGCCGGAAAAGACCTCGCATCCGACAAGATTGCCGTCAACATCATCAGCCGAAACCGGCAGACATACCTCTGTGGGCGTGCATTGCATTATCAAACCGCCCTCAGGGACAGTGCAGGTGGGAGCAGTATTAAATTCAATGGTGACCGTCGTTGTACAGCTGACTACAAATCCGTGTGAATCCGTTACAGTCAGAATAATCTCATAATCACCCGCAGCAGTCGGTGTGAAAAAGACGCTCCCGTCGACATAAGTGCCAATCGAGGATACAATACTCTCAATATCATTCTCAACATCATACACTGTAAACCCGGGTACCTCAACCTCGCCTTCCTCGCAGGCCATGATCGTGGAAGGATCAGGACAGGTTACCTCTGGTGGAACCTTATCGGGATCCGAAGCGGACGTTTCATTCTGGCCATCAGAAACTTCTATGGATTGTGATTGATTGGCGTTCTGATTCTCGCTGTCGGCCGCGTACAAAAATCCCACGAGGGCAAGCGACAGCATTACAGCCCCTAAAAAGGATGTGAGTTTACTCATTTTTCCTCCTGTATGATCTGAAATATTTTCAAACAAAATCCATTGCAGAAAGCTCAATTATTCATGACCCCCAGCCATGAAACTCAGGTCCCAAATACTTTTCTGCTATGATCGGTATTAACCGTAAGTAATCAATTTAAAATTAATCACGATTCGATTTTTGTCAAGGCTTTTTAGCCTTCTGGAGTCCAATTGCTCATTTAATGCGAATTTGTAATTCGTTACAACTAAAGGGTTTACATAATTGTATTTAAACCTGTTCAATAAACTGACAGATTTTGACAGGCGATTTTTTTTAATATATTGACAATAATTTAATTTTCTGTAGATTTTATTTGCCGCTTTTCTGCCTCGCAGACTTAGAAATCTGCGATTGACAGCATTATTTTACCCTCACCGTGGCACTCAAACAGGAGGCCATTATGAAAAAAAACCTGCTATTAATCATGGTAATTGCCCTGATTATGCCGCTTCAATCTGCCGGCGCGGACTGTCAGGGCATCTGCGGGGATACAAACGCTGATGGATCTGTTAATATCAGCGATGCTATCTGGCTCGTCAACTACATATTCGTCGGAGGACCGCCTCCGCAGCCGGTACTCGCATGCGGTGATGCTAATACGGACGGTGCGGCCGCCTTGCAGGATGCGATCTGGATTATAAACTTTGTCTTCATCGGCGGAGCTGAACCGGGCGACTGCTCACCCGGGAACTGGGGTCAGGGCGGAGACTGTTGCCCATTTTAGAAAAAAAGAGATATAGGGAGGTAATGATGTTCAAGTACGCAATTACAATTTTAGCTTTGATATTAATGATCGATGGATCGGCCATGTCTGCGACTATCCATGTTCCCGCAGATCAGCCTACTATCCAGCAGGGCATTGACGCGGCCCTTGAGGGCGATACAGTTCTTGTAGCGCCAGGGACTTATGCCGGTGATAACAACCGCGACCTGGATTTTGGCGGAAAGTCTATAGTTGTCAAATCTGAGATGGGCCCTGATTTGACTGCCATAGATCCCCAGGGCACGCAGGAGAATCCGCATCGTGCATTCCGCCTGGACGGTGGTCAAGACAGTTCCGCTATAATCGAAGGATTTACGATAACAGGCGGATATGGGTCGGTCGAACATAACCGTTACAGGGGCGGAGGTATTTACGCCGAGAACTCTTCACCCACAATAAAATACTGCATCTTCGAAGATAATACCGGCATAGACAATGGCGCTGCAATCTCCTGCTATAATGCAGGGATCACTGTTCAAGAATGCCGGTTCATTGAAAATGTCTCAAGAAATGGCGGTGCGGTATATTTGTACAATAATGACGACGACAGCATCTATGCCAGATTCAGCGGCTGTGAATTTCTTGAGAATTCAGTAACCATTAACAATTACGGCAGCGGTGGAGCATTTCTCTGTGAAAGCGAAGCAATCTCGCTGTCATTTGAAAACTGCATCTTTTATGAAAATCAGGCAGCTGGATCAGGCGCTGTTTATGCGAAAGGTGCGAATGTGACTATTGAAAACTGCACATTCGCCTGGAACAGAGCTAATAATGCCTCCGCAATATCAACCAGCCATTCCAATACTGTCATCAGTAATTGCATTATCGCCTTTAACAGCTTCGAATATCCGGTGGTTTGTGCTTTTCCGCTGAGCTTCGATATAAGTTGCAGCGATGTTTACGGCAACTCTGATGGCAATTGGGTCGGCTGTCTCAACGGCTTCGAGACTATCAATGATAACTTCTCCTCGAATCCATTCTTCTGCAATCCATCGGCATACGATTTTCAGCTTATGGATATCTCCGAATGCCTGCCGCCCAATAGTAATTGCAACGAATCGGTTGGTGCACTCGGCCAGGGCTGCACCACTGAGCAGGCGATCTTTGATCTTACACGGGATGCATTCTCTATTGAATCCGTTGAATTCGTCACGGACACCATAACAGATACTATCACGATATTAAATCCGTCATCTGAACTGTTGAACTGGACCGCCTCATGGGGTGCAAGTTGGCTTACAGTAGAGCCATCATCCGGAACCGCTCCGGGTACCGCCATAATAAAAGCTACAGCCGAGGCGCTAATCTATGATGATTATTTGGCCCAGATAACTCTTGCGGCTCCAAATACTTTTAACAGTCCTTATTATGTTGATGTGTTATTTCATGTTGAGCTTTCATGTCATGGACTATGCGGAGATGCTAATAGTGATGGTGCTCCGGGAGTGGTCAGCGATGCCGTTTGGATAATCAACTATGTATTCATTGGTGGTAGTGTACCTCAACCAGTGCTGGCATGCGGGGACGCCAATGGAGATTGTTTTGTAAATGTATCCGATGCTGTGTTTATGATAAATTATGTGTTTATAGGCGGACCGCCCCCGGGTGATTGCTGTCCTGGTGGATGGGAAGGTCAAGGCGGTGACTGTTGCCCGAATGAATATTAGGAGGTTACATATGAGAAATTCTCAATTAATCATTGGTATTCTCCTCCTCTTCGCTCTCCCTGCGTACACCGCTGAATATGCAAGGATATCCTCCGGCTGCTGGATAGTCGATCTGTGGAACACTCCGCAGGCCGGACATCAGGGGGATGATCCCACAGGCAACATGCAATTCTATGACTGCGGCGGCGATTCGATCACTCCGCTTTATCATGAAGCCCTTGCAGTTGGCTGGCAGGAGGGCAGCACAATCAAGATGTTCAGTGATGCCATCACCCGGGATTCAAGTAATCTGCACATGATCGCTTTGAGCGGCATAACCGTATCCGAAGTCGGCAGCCCGGGTTCAGGAACCGGTTACTACAAGACCGAAAGTCTCTGGTCGACCCCTGACGGCAGTGTTGAGGGCAAGATCGAGTACTTTGTGCCCGGAAGCCCGGACACCTCGGTTTTGATCGAGAAAGTAACTCTCTGGAACACCTCGGGAGCAGCCCTGAGCGACTTTATAGTGGGTGAGGAATCCAACTGGGATTGTGATCCGGATTCATCCATCGATGCCGGATTCATTGATCCCGAGTATGAGATGGTCTACATGACCGGTCATCACAACGGCACCAACATTGCAGCGGCCTTACGGGTTTATGATGGCAGCAACGCTGCATTTGGTGCAGCGGCAATAAACGGTTATGATTATGCGTATTTCTCTCAAGGCTGGTACCCGGATACATTGTACAACAAACTGCAGCAGGTTGCAGGCAGCTTCGATCTTTTCACTGATTCGGCCAACGGCACCGAGATGCGAATCCTGAACGTCTTCTATGGCGGCATGCTGGCGACTGATGACACCCTCGAATTCTGCAGGGTCAAGGCAGTCAGCCTGACCGGACTAACCGGTTTGCGGGATTTGCTGGATAAGGGCTTCGCATTTATAGAGAATTACGAGATATGTTTTGAATGGAATACGGGCTGGGGGATGTGCGGTGATGTCAATGATGATTCCTATTCCAATGTATCAGATGCGGTCTATATCATAAATTATGTCTTTATCGATGGCCCGCCTCCCTATCCGAATTATGCCTGCGGAGATGTCAACGAGGACTACACCGTGAATATCTCCGATGCCATTTATATTATCAACTTTGTTTTCGTGGGCGGCAGTCCTCCAGGCGATTGCGCCCCCGAACACTGGGATATTCCCTGTTGGCCTTATCAGGAACATCCATAGGATCGTCCCGAAATTTCATATGATTGAGCCGGTGTGACAGCCGGCTTTTCATTTTGGGGGGTAATATGCAAATGCCGGAGGCCGGAATCGAACCGGCACGGTAGTTACCTACCGAGGGATTTTAAGTCCCTTGCGTCTACCAATTCCGCCACTCCGGCATTCGTAGGATACGGCTAGTACCATATCGCGGGACAGCAAATATCTATATCTCAAACCAGCTAAAGTCAAATACTTTTTGATGCCAGACTGTCATATTTTGCTTGAAGTTGGAGGCTTTATTTACAATGCGATGTCACCGGTTTTCGGACTTTCTTAAAAGGTCTCGACACTGAGTATGCCTTCCTCGAAGTCCGGCGTCATGAAAATATAGGCCGAATCGGAAAAGCCCAGCTTCGAGGAGCCGTTGATCGTGGTCGTGTCGATCACGATATCCTCGGCAGGAGCATTACCCCAGACCCACACATATATCGAAAATACCTTGCCCGATCCCGAATCCACAACCTCATCGACGTCAGGATAATACCAGAAAATGACCTGATGATTTTCCTGATAAACAAGCCCGCCGGACAACTGGTTTAATTCCAGGCGGACATCGGCAAACGAAATCGAGTCGATCGTGATGAACTCGCTTTGAAATTCCAGCGGAATTACAATCCCGGTCAGGGGTTCCTTATTCTCGAGGAAGACATCCAGGCTGAGACGTGACCCCGCCTGTGTCGTATCACTTTCCACCCGTACCAGATTTCTCAGCCCTTCCGGCTCTTCCACCGGCGCGCTGGGATTATCATCCGAGCAATAAAACGCCAGGGCGATAATAAATATAAGTACTAAAGCGATTCGCGACTGCATATTCTGAATTTAATTCATAAAGTGGCACAGGTCAACACAACATTTAAACTTACATTAATTACGCAGGAAATAATCTACTGTTCAGTAAAATATCTACAAACGCTGTTTTATCTTTTTCATATGCAAGTTATTGTCTTAAATTGTGTCTTAATTTGAAAGTAATGTTATGAATGATCCGGATCTGATAAAGGCTGTCGCCCAAAAGGATAATAACGCTTTCCGCCTGCTTGTAAACAGGCACCAACAGAAGGTGGTGAGCCTCGCTTATAGATTTACACGCAACCGTCAGGATGCGGAGGATATCGCGCAGGATGTTTTCTTCACGATCTGGAAAAAAGCCAAAAAATTCAAGGGCGACTCGGCTCTTTCCACCTGGATTCACCGCATAACGGTTAACACATCCCTTAACTTCATCAGAAAACATAAACGTGAAAAATCGGATTATGGGGATGAGATAATAGTCTCTAAGGCCGCACCGGAAACCTTAAATCCGGATCAAGCCATGGAATCTAAGCAAAACAAGAAGATATTATATGAGGCCCTTGACGAACTGCCTGAGAAATACCGCATCCCATTAATTCTCAACAAATTAGAAGGCCTCTCTTATAAAGAGGTTGCGGAGACCTTAAAACTCTCCGTGCCGAATATCGAGACCCGTATCCACAGAGCCAGGAAGGCCTTACAGGGAATTTTGCTTAAAAAGCTGGGATAAAATGCAAGGTTTGGAAAATATCTGTGTCCAATAGATCGAAATGAGGTTGATATGAGAGATTGCAAGGAAATAAAAGACAGGCTGATCGAGTTCATCGAGGGAAATCTGGAAGACTCGCAGGAAAAAGACTTCCGGAAACATCTGGATGAATGCCAGGAATGCCGCGCTCTCTTTAACAGATTTGAGGCCGTTTATAATTCCGCCGACGAATCCGAGGAGATTGAACTCTCCCCCGATTTCATGAACCGCCTGGAAGAGAGGGTGGAGAAGTATGAAGATGAGAAGGTTTCGCTCTCTGAAATCTGGGAATATTTCTCAGGCAAGGCGCGTCCGGCCATAGCTTCAATTGCCTTAATCGGCGCAATCATCGCCGGATATTTCCTCGGGAGCGGGGTGGCTGTGCGGGATTATGCCACTGCGGATACCGATGATGTCACTCTGACCGAGTATTACGGAATGGATTATTTCGACCTCTCTACCGATCTCGCAGTGCCTGAAATCTATTATGAGATAACCAGCGAGGAGGGTCAAAATGAGTAAGAAAGTATTCATATTCCTCCTGGTAATTCTGACCGTCGTAAACCTGGCGGCAACAACCACAATATTATATGAACGCTGGTCCAAGGAACCGCCCGAATCTCCTCGTGAATGGCGAGGCGATATGCCGCCGCATCCCATGAGACAGAGGCTCGATCTGACCCAGGAACAGATAGTGCAGATCGAGGAATCCCGCAAGGCTTACTGGGAAAATGTGGGACCTTCGATCAGGCAATACCGCGAAATGCACAGGACGATGATGGATGAATTGATGAGTGACAACCCGGATATGGATATGATTGACGGCATGGTTGTTCAACTTGGCAATCTGCAAACACAAATCAAGAGAAAGACAATACAGCATCTTATGAGCGACAGGCAGATTTTCAACCAGGAACAGCGGCGCATAATGATGCGGTCTTTTATGGAGCATATGGACCGGGAATTCGATCGTCCCATGATGCGTGGTTTCGGACGAGGAATGGATCATCGGGGCAAGATGCATAGAAGATTTTTCGATAACGATTCTGTACAGGATAGAATTGAAAACGGTAACAATAAAACATCAAATGGAGGTGCACTATGAAGAGGCACATACTTATTTTCACGGTACTGGCGTTGTTAGTATTCGGACTTTCAACCGCTTTTGCACAGCCTCGTCAGCAGAGATTTGCTGACAGAGATGATTTTCCGGAATTCACAACCGAGCAGCGCGAGCAGATGGATGAGCTGAGAGCCGAACATCAGAAGGAAATGATCCCGCTTCGTGCCGATCTTCGAGTCTTACAGGTTGAACTGCGGGAACTTATTCGCAACGACGCCTCGCAGTCCGAGATTAACAGCAAACTGGATGAGATCGGCGCGCTGAAAACCAGGATCAGTAAGATGCGCATGGAGAATCATCTCAATATGAGAAATATCCTTACTGATGAGCAGAAAGAGTTCTTCAAGGATCATCCCAGAATGATGAGATTTATGCATGACGGCATGCGCGGCAAGGGTGATCGCGGAAGAGGATTCCATGGAGAATGCCAGGGCTTTGGCCCGGGCAGGTTCGGTGATGATGACGATGACGACGGCGGCTGGGGTATGCGTCGCAACTGGGGCGACAACTGTCCCGGTCCCTGCATGAACTTCTAATCATCAAATAAATGGCGCCAGACTGCTTTAGCGGTTGGTACCAGAAACACGCCTATCAAGGGGAGAGCCTCCGGGCCCTTCCCTTTTTTCTTTTAAAGCCAAACCTATCTTTATATCTCATCTTTAAAGATGCGGGGCATCGTGAATTTATCGTTGACACATTTCCAAAAACAGGTTATAAAAATTCATCATGGGAATCGTAGAGACCTTAACCAACTGGACTAGCAGCATCTCGGGCTTCCTCTGGTCGGCGCCACTGGCCTTTACCCTTCTCGGCGCCGGATTGATAATCTCTGTCACACTGAAATTCGTACAGTTCCGGGGCTTCAAGCATGGAATCGAATTAATATCCGGCAAATACGACAAACCTGAACATGAAGGCGCAATCACACATTTCCAGGCTCTTTCCGCCGCACTCTCGGCCACGATCGGCACCGGCAATATAGTCGGCGTGGCTGAGGCTATCTACTGGGGCGGGCCGGGTGCAATATTCTGGATGTGGCTGACTGCGCTTTTTGGAATGGCCTTGAAATTCACCTCCTGCACCCTGGCGCAGAAATTCCGCAAGATCGATCCTGACGGTTATGTGCGCGGCGGGCCCATGTATTACATCGAGATGGGTCTCGGACCCAAGTTTAAGTTCCTGGCTGTAATCTTCGCCTTCTTCACCGCCATAGCCGCCTTTGGAATCGGCAATATGGCCCAGGCCAATTCTGTCGCAAACGCCCTTTCGGGTCNNCTTGTAATTATCGGCGGTATCAAACGCATCGGGCAGGTGGCCTCGAAGATTGTGCCGATCATGTCGATCTTCTACGTGGCCGGTTCGCTCTTTATAATACTCACACATCTTGATATGGCCGCAGCAGCGTTTAATCTGATATTCAAATCAGCTTTCAGACCTGATGCCGTGACTGGCGGAATGGCAGGATCGGCCTTTATGCTAGCCCTTCGTCATGGTGTAGCCCGGGGNNTGGTGTTGCCCGAGGCATCTTCTCTAATGAATCCGGCCTCGGCACAGCGCCGATGGCTCACGCCGCTGCCAAAACAGACAAGCCTGTGCGCGAAGGTCTGGTAGCGATGCTGGGACCGTTTATCGATACAATTATAATTTGCTCCATGACTGCGTTAATTATCATTATGACCAAAGACTGGACTATCGTGCAGGGTCCCGAACTCACATCCTATGCCTTCAATTCATTCATTCCGCACTGGGGACATGTGATCGTCTCGATTGGGCTGGCATTTTTTGCTTTCTCCACATTAATAAGCTGGTCGTATTATGGTGAAAAGGGTTTCGAATATCTATTTGGACGTGAAAGACGCTTCATATATCGCTGGATTTTCCTCCTGTTTATACCTCTGGGAGCATCCATAAAAATCAGTCTGGTCTGGAATCTATGCGATATCGGGAATGCTCTCATGGCGCTGCCTAACCTGATCGCCCTGCTCCTGCTCCTGCCCCTGATACACAGGCTATCCCGGGATTATTTCACCGAATACAAGGGCTATAAAAACAGCCATAATCAATCAGGTTGACATTATCCGAATTTAATATTTTATTTCCATATTCCTTTCTCGAGATCTGTTAATCTGTCATGGTTCAGGAGGAATGAAATTGACCATAAGAAGACACACTCTCGTTAACGCTTTAAAGCTAATTACATCGGATGATCCCGAAAGAATTTCCATGGGGCTGGAGTGGTTTAAGGAAAACATCCCCACCCTCGAAGGCGAGGATTACCGCCAGGCTCTGCAGGCGGTGGCCTCGGTATTTACTCATGATACCTATGAAAGCCCCCAATACCAGGGAGTCGTAAATGAGGCGGTGAAGGTCCTGGTTTCTCAGGGTGAGCTTTGTATCCCCTATCTTCTCGAGATGTTGGCGGATTCCGATTTCAAGGTCGAGTTTAATCTTGCAGTCGTTCTGGGCAAAATGGGCGCGGCCAGCGTAAAACCACTGATGGAAGCTTACCAGCATTCACGTCACCCGGCAGAAAAAGCTTTCATTCTCTATGCACTCGGAAAGATCAGCGACAACAGGATTTCCAAAGCCATTCCGCTTATGCTGTCGGCTCTGGATGATGCCGACCGCGAGGTTCGCGACTCTGCCGCCAGATCATTGGGGAAAATCAGCGAGGTTATCAAGCCGGATAAAGTGCC
>JAABVY010000314.1 GCA_011777135.1 Candidatus Zixiibacteriota bacterium
GAAGGGGGCGAGATCATGAATATCCTGCAGATGGCAATGCTGGGCGATCTTCCCTACACAAAAATCCGCGACACCGCCATAGCCCATCCCACCCTCGGCGAATCACTGAATAATCTGTTCGCTAAATTATAATCTATTTGCTGGATTTGGCGGGTGCCCCAAGCTTTAGCTTGGGATGCTATATATTTTTAAAAGCCAATCTAGAGATTGTTGGTAACGCAGGATCTTGGCATCCGATGAAATCGGAGGGTGTGATCCTGCGCAAATCATCAAATCATGGTAATACCGAGGGGCACCATCCCGATTCCATCAGGATCAAGGCCTCCGCTATAAGCGTATATAGGTTTCTCAACATACCTACGAATACGTGGCATCTGCTATATCATTCTTCTTCCTCATTACCCGGCAAATTCTTGATGCGGCCGGTGACCTGTCTTTTGATAGTATATTCCTTAAGATTGCGGTCAGTAACCAGGCCATAACCTCGGATGATATCCTCGCCGCGATGTATCTCGACATAATCGTCGGTCACCACGCTGTTCATGCTCTGGTTCCAGCTCAAAGTCTGGGTATAAAGCTTGACGCTGTCTTTAGAGGTCACCTCGACATCCCCGAAGACATTTAGAACATTTTCATCTTCATTGACAAATCCGGAATCGGCCACCAGCCATGAGGTCATGGTGCCTGTGGAATCATAGAAGTATGCGGTGATATCGCGCGCCATTGTGTTCTTCTCGCCGAAGCGCTTCTCGATATATTTGGCGTCAATGACAGCGGTAGTCAGTCCCTCCTCGAGGAGAGTAATCTTGGAATCCATAAGCACCTGCTCGGTACCCGGGGCTTCCTTGGTAGCCTGATCGGCCGACTTGGGTTTGTCCCCGGTACATGCCGCAAGCAGAAAGATGCTCGCCACGATTAGAAACGATATTTTNNGAAACGATATTTTTTGCGCAATCTTCATAGCAAATATACTCTCCTCACCCCTTTATAACTTAATTTCGGCAAAAGTTCAAATCTTTTGAAGGATTTAATGTCAGACAATTTTTCTTTTCAGAATATCGTGGATATGCAGTATACCGATAGGATAATTGTTGCTGTCTGTTACCGGAAGTGCAGTTATTTGGAAGGATTCCATCATGTTAAGCGCTTTGTCGGCCAGCTCATCCCGGGATACGGTCTTGGGCGAGGCAACCATAATTTCACCTGCGGTTTTGCCCATAAAATTGTCGTTTTTCTCCACCAGACGACGCAGGTCGCCGTCAGTGAATATACCTGCCAGCTTGCCTTCACTATTAAGAACCAGAGTTGTACCCAGCCGCTTGGAGGTCATCTCCAGGATAGTCTCCTGAACTGATGAGTCCAGTTTGACAGTAGGGATTTCATCACCCGTATGCATCAAATCCTCCACCCGAACCAGCAGCTTGCGTCCCAGCGCGCCACCCGGATGAAGCCGCGCAAAATCCTCCGGCGAAAAATTGCGCTTTCTCAGGAGCACAATCGCTAGAGCATCCCCGATAACCAGGGCCGCCGTGGTGGAACATGTCGGAACCAGATTATATGATTCTGCCTCTTGATCAACCGAAGCATCTATAAAGCAGTCCGATGATTTCGCCAGCTGCGAGGATTTATTGCCGACAATCGAAATCACAGGAACTCCGATACGCTTGAATGGAATCAGGAGCTCAAAGATTTCATCGGTATCACCAGACTTGGATATAATCAGGACCACATCCTCCTTGCGCATTATCCCCAGATCTCCATGAATCGCCTCGCTGGGATGCATGAAGACCGCAGGGGTACCTGTTGAATTGAAGGTGGCCGTGATCTTGCGTCCGATAATCCCGGACTTACCCATACCGGTTATTATCACACGCCCCTTGCAGTTATATACCAGCTCAACCGCTTTCTCGAAATTCTCATCGAGCTTGTCGATCAGCTGGCTGACCGCCTGGGATTCTTTCCTGATTATTTCTTTCGCAATTTCCAGGCTCACTGGAGCATATCCTCCGGCTTGATGCCACGTGATTTCATAATCAGTTCAATCACTTCTCTCACAGCGCTGTCGCCGCCGTCTCTCTTTGTAACATAATGGCAGACTTTTTTCAACTCTTTTATTCCATTGGCAGTGCAAACCGCCACCCCTACAATCTTTGCCAGTTCAATATCCAGAAGATCATTTCCGATAAAACAAACCTCGCTGTCAGAACATCCGGTTTTCTTTTTCACATCCTCGTACGATGCCAGCTTATCATATTGCTGGTAAAGATTCTTTATTCGCAATTCGGAGGCCCGGCTTTCCGTCGCTGCGGAGGGACGTGATGAGATTATTGCCAGTTCCAATCCAATTCGACGTGCAAACCATGTCGCCAGGCCGTCACCGATATCGAAGCGCTTGAATTCAGCGCCATCGGGACCTATATATAATTTATCATTGGTGAGAACACCGTCAACATCCATAATCAACAGCTTGATCTTCTTGAGCTTCTTTAAAAGCTCGCTTTGTTTGAGTGGAGGCATATTAATCTTCCCGTATGGTTCTNNCTCCATTTCATCCAGTGGAAGCTGGCTTTTGGCATCGGAAAGCGCCCTGGAGGGGTCGGGATGAGTCTCTATAAACAGCGCATCGCATCCCACTGCCGCCGCCGCACGCGCCAGCGGTAGAATAAATTCCGGCTGTCCTCCAGAGATTCCATGCCCGCCTGACGGGAGCTGTACCGAATGGGTGCAGTCATAGACGACCGGGTATCCCAGCTTGCGCATTATCACCAGAGACTTGAAATCGACCACCAGGTTATGGTAGCCGAATGTCGTGCCCCTTTCGGTCAACATAATTTTGTCATTTCCGGCCTTGACCGCCTTTTCAGCCGCGCCTTTCATATCCTCCGGAGCCATAAATTGCCCTTTCTTGATATTGATTACCCTCTCGGTTTTAGCGGCTGCGACTATAAGATCAGTCTGCCGGCAGAGAAATGCGGGAATCTGTAATATATCAGCAACCCCGGATGCTATGGCGGCTTCATCGATTGAATGTATATCGGTGAGAATCGGTATCTCGAACTCTATCTTGACCTTCTCGAGCATTCTCAGGGCTTCATCGATTCCAATCGTCGTAAATGAATCCCCCGAGGTGCGGTTGGCTTTCTTATACGATGATTTAAATATGAGTGGAAATTTATATACCGCCGAGAGCCTTTTGAGCTCCTCGGCAGTTTTCATAAGAATATCTTCGGATTCGACTGCGCACGGTCCCGCTATGAAAACCAGCGGCTGGGACATGCCGATCTCGAAATCATGAATTTTTATCTTCATCGGCATTGGCATAGACAGGAATATCGGAACCCGGCTCGTACTTGGACTTGTTGTGTTTCAGCGCCGCTCCCACAAATTCACGGAATAACGGATGCGCAAATGACGGCCTCGATTTCAGTTCCGGATGAAATTGCACACCCACAAACCAGGGATGATCCTTCAATTCTATTATCTCTACAAGCCTCTTATCAGGCGATAATCCAGCAATCTTCATACCCTGCTTGGTGAGCACGTCACGGTATTTATTATAGAATTCGTAGCGATGACGATGCCGCTCGTTGATCTTATCCTTTTTATAGGCCTTGTAGCTCAGCGAATCCCTTGCGAGATTGCAGGCATACGAGCCCAGGCGCATGGTACCGCCCATCTCGGTAACATTCTCTTGATCAGGCATCATGTGTATAACCGGATGATCTGTCTCGCGGTCGAACTCGAAGCTGTTGGCATCTTCCATTCCGGGTATCTGGCGTGCAATAGCTATTACCGCACACTGCATACCGAGGCAGATTCCAAAAAACGGAATCTTGTGCTCTTTGACATATTCAATCGCCTCGATCTTGCCCTCGATACCTCTCTCGCCGAAACCGCCCGGTATCAGCAGGCCATCGAGTCCTTTCAGGTAAAGTTCCGGGCCATGCTGCTTGATATTCTCAGAGGACACCCAGACCAGCTCTACTTCGGTATCATTTTCAACTCCGGCATGAGTAAAAGATTCAATGATTGATTTATAGGCATCCTTGAGTTTGACATACTTTCCGCACATGCCTATACGCACTTTGTGTTTGGGATTCTTGATCTTGGAAACCATATTGCGGTAATCTTTTAAGTCCGGCGGACGGCAGAAAAGCTTCAGATGCTGGGTCACAAGGTCATCCATACCTTCATCATGCAACAAAAGCGGGACTTCATATATAGTCGAAGAATCAATATCCTGAATCACCGCTGTGGGAGAGACATTACAGAAAAGCCCGATTTTCTCCTTAACCTCAGGCTTAAGCTCTTTAACCGTGCGGCACAATAGGATATTGGGCTGAATTCCAATTTCACGCAAAGCTTTGACTGAATGCTGGGTCGGCTTGGTCTTTATCTCACCTGCCGATTCGAGATACGGTACCAGGGTCAGATGTATATAAACCGTATTTTCCGGGCCTTCCTCAAGCCCCATCTGCCTGATAGCTTCAAGAAACGGCAAACCCTCAATATCGCCCACCGTGCCGCCGACCTCGACTATGACGACATCGACCCGGCCGTTGATCTTGCCCAGCTTGCGTATACGGTCCTTGATTTCATTGGTAATATGCGGTATCACCTGAACAGTCGCGCCCAGATAATCCCCTTTTCTCTCGCGTGAAATGACCGTGTTATAGATGCTTCCCGAGGTGACATTATTGTCGATCGTCAGGTTCTCATCGGTAAAACGCTCATAATGTCCCAGGTCGAGATCAGTTTCCGAACCGTCATCCAGAACAAACACTTCGCCATGCTGAAAGGGATTCATCGTGCCCGGATCGACATTCAGATACGGATCGAGCTTCATGATATTCACTTTCAGCCCGCGCTTTTTCAGGAGAAGTCCAAGAGAGGCCGAGGCGATTCCCTTGCCCAGGGCCGAGGACACTCCTCCCGTTACAAAGATGTATTTTGTTTTTGACTCTGCCACCATAATAAAATATCCCGTAATTTATTAATATTTCTTCAGTGTTCCGATATCAGTACGACGGTTGATGCTTAATGTTTTGATTTTAGTAAATGCAACAACTATTTTCCCGCCATGTTCAAGAATTCTCAATTGTTCTAATTTTTCCGCCTTTTCGAGGGGCATCTGCTTCAAACCGGCAAATTTCTGCAGGTACTTATTTCTAAAAGCATAGACCCCAATATGACCAAGGTATTGTGTACGTCCTTTTCTGTTTTCAGCATTATGGGGGATCGTACAGCGGGAAAAATAAAGTGCCTTTTTGTGATTATCAACAACAACTTTTACAAGGTCGGGATTTTTAATNNTCATCTCCCTGGATATTGACCACAATCGGAAAATTCAATTCAGCGGCAACCTCCGCAACTCTCTCCGAACCGCATTTGTGTCGGCTCTGCGACATGAATACTTCTGCGCCAAATCCCTCCGCAGATTCGGCAATCCTATCATCATCCGTAGCTATTATCAGACGGTCTATCAACCGGCTGCGCCTGGCGCGCTCATAAACCCATTGAATCAACGGTTTACCTTTGATTTTGAAGAGTATTTTTCCGGGGAATCTTTTCGACTGGTAACGAGCAGGTATGATGCCCAGTATCTGCAAAACTATATCACCTTTGGAACGTTAAACATCCCATCCTTGATAGCCGGAGCGTTTTTCAATGCTTCCGCCTTAGAAAGTGACTCGCAGGGAATATCATTTCTGAGAGGAGTGCCGGTCCCGGTCTGATGAAGGTCGATAGCCTCAGTCTCCACCTCATTCAGGATCTGGAAATGATCGAGAATGGCAGAGAGTTCCGTCTTCAATTTCCCAATCTCGGCTTCGTCAAGCTCCAGCCTTGCCAGCCAGGCTAGCTTCTTTATTTCGTCTGATGCTATGGTCATTTAAATCTCTCCAACCCAAGGAATCTATAATAAAAAAATTTTTTGTCAAGAAACAGGAATCAAAGAGAGTAATTTTGGGAGGGCTCAATAAAAAAGCCGCTTGGCAGCGGCTTTATTCTCTATTCAACCGTATGGGTCTATTTTTTCTTTTTTGTCGTTTTCCTCTTAGCTGTTTTCCTGGCTTTTTTAGCGGCCTTCTTGGTTGTCCGCTTCGCCTTCTTGACTGTCTTCTTGGCTTTAGTCTTGGCCTTCTTGGTCGCACGTTTCGCTTTCTTGGCGGTCTTCTTCGCTTTCGTCTTGGCTTTCTTTACAGCTTTTTTGGCCGTCTTTTTAGCCTTGGTTGTTTTTTTCCTGGCAGTTTTCTTCTTTGCGGCTGCTTTCTTTTTGGCCGGTTTTCTCTTAGCAGCGGTTTTCTTTTTAGCCGCAGTTTTCTTCTTGGCTACTTTTTTCTTGGCCGGTTTTTTCTTGGCTGCCTTCTTTCTCGTGGCGGTTTTCTTCTTTGCAGCTTTCTTCTTGGCAGGCATTGAATACCCTCCTCCTAATAAAAGGTTGTTATCTAAATATAATTTCGAACAAATTTGGTTTTTAGTTAACACATAGTCAACAAAAAATATTGCTGCAGAAATTTATTTTGAGATCAAATTTTGAATTTGAGAGATCGGATTAAAAAGCACTCGAAGTAAAATGTCAGTTATTTAAAGCACGTCGCTTCTTTTTTATTTCACNNTTCTGCATTGGTAGCGCTGAAGACATGACTGCCGTTTACATCGGCGACAAAGAATAAATAGTTGGTGCTATCCGGATACAGGGCTGCTCGGATAGCATCACGCCCCGGAGAATTGATCGGTCCCGGAGGGAGACCTTTATACTTATAGGTATTGTAAGGGGAATCGACTTTTAAATCCTTTGTATAGAGAGGACGATCCAGCCCGCCCAGAGCATAAATCACTGTCGGGTCACATTGCAGGAGCATATTTCTTTTCAGCCTGTTGTGAAAGACCGATGATATAATCGGCATCTCCTGGGTGACTCCGGTCTCGGCTTCAATCAATGATGCAAAAGTCAGGAGCTCGTTGACATCAAAGCCGATTTCCTCGGCACGTTCCATTAGACGGCTGTCGAGAAATTCATAAAGCCCGTTGACCAAAATATTAATAAGATATTCCGGGTCGGCATAATAAGGTACCTTGTATGTTTCCGGAAACAAATAACCTTCCAGATCGTCCGGCGAGAAAGGCAGAGAATTCAAAAACTCCGGATCATCCGCCAGCAATAGGAATTCTTCAACCGGTCTTCCCGACTTATCCGCCAGCCTCTCGAGTGTCTGGTTAACAGTCAGACCCTCAGGAATAGTAATCCAAACATAATCGATTTCCCCCTGACGTATTCGCCTCAAAAGGTCGAGGCGCGAATCATCCGGTTCGACAGTGTATCTGCCAGGAACTATTCTTCTGTCCGCACCATACACTCTCAAGTATATTTTTGCTGCTGTTTCCGAGAGATCGAGATTGAGGCTGTCGGCGCGATGCAGTACGGTGCCCACTACATCGCCGGGATGCACCATGAGATAAATATTTTCATCTGTCGGATTGGCATCCCCGCTCATATGCAAATTGAAATATATAAGAATTACCGCCGCTATAATAAGTATGATTAGTAAGATCTTCTTCAATTTCTCGCTCTCCTGAAATATGCAAAAATATCCGCGATAATTCTCATCGGAAAATAAAGAACTGCCGCAAGCATTACTATTACGGAAACTACGATTGAGAATGCCGCTCTTATCACCGAACTCATTCCCTCTGATCCCTGAGATAATCGTTCAAAATCAGGGCCGCACTTATAGCATCGATCCTGTTCTTGTTTCCCTTAATACTTTTACCCATCTGATGCAGATATTTTTCCGCTTCTTCTGATGTATAGCGTTCATCCGAATATTCTATTTCCACATCCACAAGCTTCTCAAGCCGCACTTTGAAATCTTCAACCTTCAAGGTCATCTCGCTTTTTGTACCATCATCATTCAGCGGGTATCCCAGAATAATCTTATGGATATCCTCTGAAAACACGAATTCGGCAGCTTTTTGAGCAGCGTCCTTTTCCGATTTGACTTTCAACGTCAATGTTTTTGAAACGAAGCTGAGTGTCGGATCGGTAAATGCCAGTCCGATTCTTTTGGTGCCGAAATCGATCGCCATAACTTTCATACGCAAATATATACGCAATCCAATAATCATGCGCAACATCAGAACAGTCATCATTTATGCATTTTAATGCATACTGATAAATGCAAAGTAATGCTAATCACCCGTGGACAGCTTGTAAGAGCGCCTCTCCTGCTTGGCAGATCCTCCGCCCATGTTATTGATTCATAATAAATTGCGAAAACTGGCTACACCTCTCGATATTGCTCTCCGCAAATCTATAACGGTGGCACATCTGTTGCTGAATTAAGGATTAGAACAAAAGGTCGTTAAGGAGGTCAGCAATGTTGAGCAACATATGTAAAAGAGGTTTTCCTAAAGACCGACTGGACAAAATACCGGAGCCCAAGATAAAAAGGGATGAAAATGGCTGGTATATAGTCAGCATCTCTGAGGGGGTTAAGGTTCATATAGAAGAATACTATAAATTTCTGGAAAAACTCTGGAATCGCGCTGCACTGCTCTACGAGGAAGTCCAGAATAAGCTGGCTGACACTCCTGAGGATTCTATGGAAGCCAAGGCTTTCTACAGAAGCCATAAATTGATTCTGGAAATAGTCCTGGGAACCATTAAAAATTTCTATAAAGCTGATGACAGCCTGGGAGTTTTTATGTCTCCCTGGTGTTTCGGCACAGTGGTGCTGGAAAAAGTCGAACAGGTTAGAGATAAGATCAAAAGAGGAGAAAGCGTAAAACATGATGTAGGCGATTACCCATACTACGTGGTTCGATATATCGAGGAAACCCATAGAAAAAGCCTTCTGGACCTTTTTGAGTTTCCGGAGAAAGCTTTTTCCATGCGCTGGCAGTATTCGGAACTTTTGAAACGTTACTCGAAGACACTTACCAATATTACGACCTCTCTACAGTCGGTCCTGCTGATGGTGAGAAGCTATACCTCTTAAAATACTCTGTCCCGCCTATCAGAAGAATCCCGTCACCTGGCGGGGTTCTTTTTTTATTAGCAAGCTAACCTAATCCACTTTATACCGGGATTGGATTATTCATGATCTTGATTGCCGGAGCAGCCTCCCTCGCTAATTGAAAATTTCTTGTATCCAACCCGTATCGTTTTATATTGCAGTCTATATATAAGGTCGAATGATTCTATAATATATTTATGCGATAGGAGCTTAATATCAAACGCGAAATAATTAAGACCAGCAAGGCGCCCAAGGCAATCGGGCCCTACAGCCAGGCTATTAAATGTGAATGCTCGGGTTTTGTGTTCTGTTCAGGGCAGATTTCGATGAAGCCGGATACAAGAGAGGTCATAACAGGCGGAGCATCAGAGCAAACCCGCCAGGTTTTGGAAAATCTTAAGGCGGTGCTTGAGAAAGCCGGACTTGGATTGGAGAATGTTGTCAAGACAACCATCTACCTGACCAGTATGGATGACTTCAATCTCATGAATGAGATCTATGAACAGTATTTCAGCTCGAATCCCCCCGCTCGTGCGACTCTGGAGGTTGCCAGTCTACCCAAAAACGTGAAGGTCGAAATAGAAGCGATTGCCTGTTATTGATTCTCTGTATGCATTCATAATGGATCGAATTGTCGGAACAGATAAACGTATCTATTGCTTATAGTGCTGTAAGCTCAAGGAAACAAAAGTACAGATGAGGAGACCTTTTCAATGATTAATGCAAATGTTAAATGGGCAGGCAAAAAACAACTGATAGCCACAGGTGAAAAGTCAGGACATTCAATTGTGGTCGATATGGCCAAAGAGGCCGGTGGCGATGACACCGGCATGCGTCCCACGGAGCTTCTGCTATTGAGTATTGCCAGCTGCACCGCTATAGATATGCTGAATATCCTGGGCAAGATGAAAATAGAATTGACCCGCTGTGAGGTAAAAATAAGTGGTTACCAGAGGGAAGATTATCCTAAATATTTTAACAGAATGAAACTGACGTATATCCTCTCCGGCGAAGGTCTCACGAGAAAAAAGGCCAAAAAGGCCATAGATTTATCGATGGATAAGTATTGTGCTGTCTCTCAAACAGTTAAGGGTCGCACTGAATTTGAAATCGAAATCGATATAGTCTGAAAAAATAAGAAACCTCCCCTGAAAATCTAAGTAAAAAAGAGGGTGAACAAATACAAAATACGAGGAGGATATTAACCATGAAAAGATTCCGAAATCAAATTATCTTAACTGTGGGCCTGGTATTGGCTTTGGGGCTGTTTCTGGGAAGCAATATGCTGTTTGCAGAGTCAGCCAAGGATGAGCAGGCCGAAACCTACCAGAAAGCCTGGCTCGGCGTTTATATGCAGGACCTGACTGAGGATATCGCTGAAGCCCTCGGAATCGAAGTGGAAGAGGGAGTTCTGATAAACGACGTTATCGAAGACTCGCCGGCGGATAAGGCCGGACTCGAGGATGGCGATGTCATCGTTCGTCTCGGTTCTGATGTTGTTGATGACGCAGGTGATCTTTCTAAGGCTATCAAGAGTAGAAAGCCGGGTGAAAAAGTCGACCTGGTCATTTACCGTGACGGCGAGAAGAAGGATTTTTCAGTCGTCCTGGGCGAGTCCCAGGAGCGCAAAGACAGGCGCTTTTCGCTGGAAGCTCCCAAAGCAAAGCAGTATAGGCAGTTTTTCAAGGAAATGACTTCGGGCGGATATCTGGGCGTGGTCCTGCAGTCATTGAGCGATCAACTGGCCGATTATTTTGAGGTCGATGATGGTGTCCTGATCACCGAAGTTGAAAAGGACTCGCCTGCGGATAAGGCCGGTCTGAAAGCCGGTGATGTAATAGTCGCCTTAAACGGCAAAGAGGTGAGCACACCATCTGGTGTTTCATCCATGATCAGAAAGTATGAAGAAGGTGAGAAGGTCGATATCGAAGTCGTCCGCAAGGGCGCGGAGATGCAGTTTACGGCCGAGATCGCCGAACGTGAATTTGATGATGATTTGTATGGGCTGTTCGGTGGAGAGAACTGGGAACCGGGTATACTTCATATTCCCGACCCGCATCATTTTCAGTGGAACTTCGATCCTGATGATTTTGAATTCGACTACGAGGAGTTCAACAAAGAATTCGGTGAGGAATTCCGCGAGGAAATGGAAGAGCTGCGTGAGGAGATTAATGAATTAAGAGATGAACTCCAGGAGCTGAAAAAAGATCTCGATTAACCAGAGATATAGCTTTCAAATAAATCCTCCCGGTAGCGGGGGGATTTTTTATTGCCGTCGACTTTGTCAAAAAGAGCTTGTTTAAAGCCTGCTTATGATTATTATTTCTGGTTATGCGTTTGGCTAGATTTCCAAAATACCTGCAGCTTCTGGGGATAAGGTACTACCGGCACCATAAGCCTTCCGAGACTCAGATACTTATCCTGCTCTCATTCGTCGTGGGAATCTCTACCGGGCTGGGAGCGGTGCTCTTTATCTGGCTGATCGAACAGGCCAAACACTTTTTCTTTGGATATTCATTATCCTATCTCAATCAGTTTATAGTAGAATGGAGATTCTGGATACCTCTAATACCGCTTCTGGGGGGCCTGCTGGTAGGGCCGATTGTATATCGTTATGCCCGCGAAGCCCGGGGGCATGGCGTTCCGGAGGTGATGGAGTCGGTGGCTTTGCGGGGCGGTATAATCCGGCCCCGCGTGGCCATTGCCAAATCAATTGCCTCAGCCTTATGTATCGGATCGGGCGGCTCGGCGGGGCGTGAAGGACCGATTGTCCAGATCGGATCGACCATCGGTTCTATGATAGGTCAGTTGTTCCGCATGTCCGGGGAGAGGGTGAAGATCCTGGTTGGATGCGGCGCGGCGGCAGGTATTTCAGCAGTCTTTAATGCCCCGATTGCCGGCGTAATCTTTGCCCTGGAGATAATTCTGGGCGATTTCGGAATCCGAACTTTCTCGCCCGTAATATTATCCTCGGTTATCGCCTCGGTAATTTCGCGCTCAATCCTGGGCGACAGCCCGGCTTTCGATATTCCCAGGGAACATACACTCGTATCAGCTTATGAAATTCCGCTCTATATATTGCTGGGCGGATTCACTGCGGTGATAGGAAAATCTTTCACAAAACTTCTCTACTTCGCGGAAGATCTGTTTGATAAATTGAAAATCCAGGGATTTTTGAAGCCTGCATTGGGGGGATTGATGTTGGGCATTGTAGGACTTTTCCTGCCCCAGATTTTTGCTGACGGTTACGATACGATTGAACTGGCCCTGATTGGCGGGGTGCCATTCCTTCTTCTGGGAATCCTGATCCTGGCCAAAATTCTGGCCACATCCCTCACTCTCGGCTCCGGCAATTCCGGAGGGATCTTTGCTCCTTCGTTATTCATGGGCGCGGTGGCGGGAGGATTTTTTGGATACCTGGCACATTATCTGTTCCCGACAGTAACCGCCACATCCGGTGCATATGCCCTGGTGGGCATGGCGGGTGTGGTGGCAGCTACAACTCATGCCCCGATTACGGCGATATTGATAATTTTTGAGATGACAGGTGACTATCAGATAATATTAGCCCTGATGGTCACCTGCGTTTTTGCGACCCTGATATCAAGACGCATAGATCGGGAATCTATATACAGCCTTAAACTGTCACGGCGAGGAATCAAGTTGAGGAGCGGAAGGGATGTGGCAATTCTATCCTCCATTAAGGTCAAAGACGTAATGAACGACCAATATGTGACTATTCCCCACAATACACCTCTTCACCAGCTCCTGCATATATTTGAGGAAACTCGCGATGATCATTTTCCTGTGATAGACTCGAATGGTAATCTACTCGGGACGATCTCGTTTCAGGATTTGCGCTATATCGCAACATCTACCGGCCTGGATACACTAGTAATAGCGGCCGATATTGTCCACAAGCATCCTGCTCATGTCTCTCCCGAGGATACGCTTGATGAGGCCTTGAAGAAGATTGCCGCACGGGATATTGATGTCGTTCCTGTAGTGGCCGACGATGACGAAGAAAAATTACTGGGCCTTCTGGATAAAAGTGCTATATATTCAGCCTATAACAGGCGAGTTATCGATAAAATCAGCAAAGCTTAAAACATGGATGTCAAACAGCCCAGGCTGCGCGAAGACCTGATCATAAGCGAGCAGGTCCAGGCCGGACAAACTGTCTATATCGTTAAGGATCCACAATCGAATCGGTATTTCAGGTTACGGGAGCCTGAGTACTTTCTGGCCAGTTCCCTGGATGGAAAAAAGACCCCCGAAGAAATCAGCTCGGAGTTCAACGAAAGGTTCGGCATGAGCATCACGCCTGAGCAGCTCAATGCTTTTATAGACAGCCTGGAAAGAAAAAATTTTCTTGAGACTTCAAAGGCTGAATATGCTGTCTTGCACAAAATCGGGGATGAGGACACACGATCATTCATAAGCAGGATATTATTTATAAAATTGAAGGCCTTCGACCCATCGCGCTTTCTTGAATGGTTGTACCGAAAATTCCGTTTCGCACTAAGCGCACCTTTTGTTGTGTTTTCCTTGATTGTAATTATCGCAGGTATACTTCAGGTCGCCGCAATGTTTTCCGAGCTTCCTCATACGATCTACCAAATATTTGGGATATCCTCTATTCCTATTATTATCATTGCAGTCTTTATCGTTGTGGCCCTGCATGAACTTGCCCATGCCCTTGTCTGCCGTCACTATGGTGGACGGGTGAGCGAAATGGGTTTCCTGCTCCTCTATTTTCAGGTCTGCTTCTACTGCAATCTCTCGGATTCATATCTCTTCAGGAAGAAAAGGCACCGAGTCTACACAATTCTGGCCGGACTATATATGCAGGCTTTTGTAGGGGCTTCCTCAATATTGCTGTGGAGAATTCTGAAGACCGGCACTATTGTGTCCGATATTCTCTTTCTTACAGCCTCGGTTGCCTTTATTACCCTTTTATTCAACCTGAATCCCTTATTGAAACTCGACGGCTACTATCTTCTAACCGATATTGTCGAAATCCCCAATTTACGCCAAAAAGCCTTCGGCTACCTTAAAAGCCTGCTGAAATCTATTTTTATAGGCCCGGACAGCTTCCGCAGGAGATTTACTAATCATGAACGCAGAGTCTTTCTTACTTATTCACTTCTGGCTATCCTTTATTCGCTGATATTATTTATCTGGCTGGGCGGCCTAGTCTATCGGCTTCTGGTGGGGGCCTGGGGCGGGACAGGTTTTCTATTGTTTTTAGTGTTGCTTCTTATTATTTTCAATCAACCGATCTCAAATCTATTTAAATGGGTTGGGAGGATTTTCTCCAGACAGGGAGTGTCTATGCCAAAGTCTCTTAGGTTCTATATCTGGTTAATGGTTCTGGCCGCACTGGTTCTGCTGGCCATATTCTATCCTGTCAATTTGAAGATCAATGCCCCTGTAACAATCGAACCTCTGGAGAAATTCATCGTCAGCGGAGGCGGTGACAGCCAGCTTGAGACCAAATGGTTCAAGGGTGGTATTAATCAGAAACCTATTAATCGGGTATATCAGTTCAGTATCTCAGACTTTGCTGTACTCGATATTGAACCGACCAAAACTGTCGGCGCCACAGTCGACAGCGGGGATATCCTCCTGCAGATCTCCTCCAACCATTTCGAAAGCCAGCTGGAACAGACCAACGCCGAAATTCAGCGCGCCCGTGCCGAATACGAGCTGCTTCTGTCGGATCCCAAAGCGGCCGAGTTAGCGCGTGCGAGCGCAGCCCTGGAAGAGGAAAAGCTGAAGCAGATCAATGTCGAACAGGAGTACCAGCGTGCCAAAAAGATGTATGAGAAAGGTCTGATATCGGAAGAGGAGTGGGAGGCGGCCAAGACCACCCGCTATGTCCAGAATAAGAAAGTCGATATATCGCAATCCGAGGTGGACCTTTTAAAAGAAGGTCCCAAAGCCGAAGAGCTTTTCAGCCAGGAAGCCGAGATCAGGAGACTGGAATCCAAGGCAGAATATCTACGGGAACAAATCGCCGCCTGTACGATACGGGCGCCATTTTCAGGTACAATAACAAGATTCGGAGTTGATGATGAGTTGATCTCCATCAGCCGCACCGATTCGGTCGAAGTGAATATCCGTGTGCCCGAAGACCAGATTGATATTCTGGCAGTGGATCAGGATATGAAATTCAGGGTGGCGGGGTATCCTCATATATCATTTATGGGAAAAGTTGACAAGGTAATAGCAAGTTCACACAGTAACGGCAGCGAAAGCCATTTCGTTGCAATCAGCACTGTTCCCAATTCACAGGGTCTCCTAAAAGATGGTATGGATGGCTATGCCAAGATTTATTGTGGCAAGACCAGCGTTGCCAATAATATTCTCAGAAAATTAGTGAGATTTTTTAGAGTTGAATTCTGGTCCTGGTTTTAAAGTGCTCTCTGCAACTGAATGACATTAAGAATCTTACATTTTACGCAAATTAATACGCTAATTAAGCAATATAAACAGACTCGTAAGTGCATATTATTACTTGACATACCTGAACATGATGTATATTATAAATGCACTACATGATGAAATGCCTTTGGCTATAGGATTTAAAATTGAATAAAAAAAATACCATCCATTGGATGATGGTATTTACCGGTCACTTCTACATAGGAGGTGCTAATGGAATTCTACGAACTGCTGATTGAGGAATTGGAAGAGAAGGTTGCTCCGATCAGTATTAGCCAGGGCGGACAATAAGTCAGCCCATTTGACCGGATACAGGCCGCCCCTCAGGGCGGCCTCTCTATTTCTGTCCCATACGCTCCGCCAGCTCCATAATTTCTTTCTTCAATAAAACGGCCATCGGCTGCTGCAGAAAAACCTGGAGATAATCTTTTCTATTGATTGTCTCAGCCATAGATTTAAGAATCGTGACCGCTTTTTTGAAATTTACATAAGCTTCCTCATAATTGAGAAGTGTGCGCTCAATTTTTCCCTGGCAGTACTTGATTTTCCAGAGCAGGTTACTGCGGTTCTGGGTTTCCGCCAGGTTCGAGGCCTCAGACAATAAATCCTGGCCTCTATCGTAGAGGCCGTCAATTATAGCCAACCGTCCCTGAAGATAAAGGAATATTGGTTTCATGGTCTGGTTGACCGGTTTTGCTGTCAGCATGCTGGCATATTCCATATCAACATCCACCATGCTCTTTGTCTCGATTGCGTAATAGAGTCGATTCATAATAAGCTGACAGGCCAGATTGTCCGATTTTACCTGAGGCAACATTTCCTCCGCCGCACGGATCAATTTCGCTGCGGATTCATAATCCCTGCTCAGATTTATCAAACCTTCTATTTTAAACAGGAGTAAAGCAAATAGAAGCTTCTTGTCCTCTCCGGAATTTGCTATCTTAGCCGCTTTCTCATAAGCAATCCAGTATTGCTCGGCAGCGTTCAAATTGATATAGAGCCGCCCAAAATTACGGTATATTTCAAATTCCAGCAGATCATCGGAGATATTATCGACTATCTGTCTGGCCTGATGCAGGTAGAGATCGGCTCTCTGCAGGCTGCCGGTCTCTGTATGGATCAGCCCCAGATGACGCAGGAAGAGCGCCTGTGTGGGCAGGGCTTCCAGCTCACGTGCCAGTGCCAGACCTTCCGAAGCCAGCGATTCTACTTTTTGGAAATGGCCCAGTGAGATTTCGCAATTCCCGATGTTATCCAGGTTAAAAAGCATCTCTCTCTTGGAATCGATCTCCCGATTGATCTTCAGGGAATCATAGAGATATACCAGCGCTTGAGGAATATCACCTAGTTCCTGATAAACTGCCCCGAGATTGTTGTAAGTGCGGGCAAGCTCCGGGCGGTCATTGATCTGCTTTTTTATCTCGATCGATTGCTTGTAGTAATCGATGGTTTTATCCAGCTCATTCTTATAAATATAGCATGAGCCGATGTTATTGAGGGTCGAGCCGCGCTCCTTTAAAAGATTCAACTCCTCTTGAATCTCCAGGGCCTTATGATAATTCTCCAGGGCCAGATCGATTTTTGAACCTACCCAGTATATATTTCCGATATTGTTATATGTATGCGAAAGCTCCACCCGGTTGCCCAGGCTCTCATATATTTCCAGCGCTTTTTGCAGAGCCCTCAGGCCCTTTTTATAATCACGGGCGGCCTTATAAACATCACCGGCATACTTGTATGCTCGCGCTACTATTTCCTTTTCCTGAAGCCTCTTTTTCATGCGAATTATTCTGGCAAACGATTTCAAGCTTTTGCTGCTGTGTCCCAGTCTGTTTTCAATATCACCGCGGGTGACCAGCAATCTGGCTTGATGGGTGAGGGTGTCGGTATGTTCTGCCATACTCTCGGCCAGTTCCAGGCTTGAGGCAACCATTTTTAGCGCCACACGGAACTTCTCATTGGATATCAGCCACTCTGATGCCCTCAGAGTCCATTTGACCGAATCGTCCAGCTTAGGCGCACAGGTGTAGTTATGCGCAAGGCTCAGTGCGCGCTCCTCATGCCCGACGCTGATGCCGTTATGTTCCAGTATGGAAGCTGCTTTGAGATGAAGTTTTTTCAAATTCTCCGGGGAATGAGTATTTACCAGCCCGACCCTGAGCATCTCATTCTTGAAATAATAATTCTCTCCCTTGCGCTTGAATATTGATGAGTTTGCCATCTCATGCAGCAAAGCGTCAGGATTATCAACTGAATCACCCAGATATTTCAGCACAAAGATGCGGTCGAAACCATAACGCATCGGTGCCAGCCCGGCGGCTGCATCGAAGAGCCTGCGGGGCAGTCGGCCCAGACTTTCCACAGCCTTTTTCTGTAAATCTTCAGGCAATGGCCAGGAAACAAATTTAACAAAATCGACGTCCCAGCGGTCACCCTTGAATTTTATAATGCCTTCGTCCTGAAGGTCCTGCAGTGCGGAAATCAATCCGGAGATATTATATGAGCTTATCGCTCTTAACTTATCCATGATTTCCTGATTTATAAGTTCCTCGTCAAACCACTTCTCCAGATCGGGCATAATATCGATCTCGACCGCCTGGGCATTATCGGGAATACCGCAGATTCCAAATTCCGGTCTTAAGACAAGATTATAATCCGTAATATCCTGTTCCGAATCACTGTCATAATAGCGGCCTCCCGCTTTGAGTCGATGGACTCTTATTAAAGCCTTTTTTACCGATTTTGGAGAAACACACAGCTGTCTTGTATCGCCAACGGCATCACTCTCGGTGAATACACTGTAATATTCCCCCTGGAGTCGAGCCCTAAGGAGTTGAGAAAACCTCCTGAGTACTATCTCGTCCTTAAAAACAAAAAGCCTGCCCAAATCCATAAGCTTATTTCTTTCAAATAACCTGGCCAGTTTGATGCCTATCAGACTTTCTATCAATTCAGCCGGATCTATGATCAACGAATCCTGATTAATGATTTTTCCAATTTCGCAGGCAACCTCAAACACCGAGTCAGGACGGTCGTCAGGATCTTTTTCCAGAAGTTTGAGAGTCAGATCAATAAATTCCGGCGGATATTTCGAGTACTCTTCATTTATGGGCGGAATCGGTTTTTCCAGTTTATCGGAGATAATCATGAGGGGATCGTCTCCGGTGTACGGTACCTTCCCGGTTATCAGCTTGTAGAAAATGACGCCCAGGCTGTAAAGGTCGGATTTCTTATCCGGTTGTCTCGACTCAAAAAGCTCCGGAGCCATATATTCTACAGTACCGGCCAGCCTCCTATCCGGATTTTCAGGATTGAAATTGACTGTCAGGCCCAAATCCAGGAGTTTGACATCTGCTTCTCCGCCGCGTTCAATGGTCTTGATATTTTCCGGCTTGAGATCGTTGTGGATCAGGTTGAAGAAATGCAGGAACGACAGGGAGCATGTGACCTTATAACAAATCTTGAGAATTAAATCAATATGTCCGGACACAATTTCGTTCTCAATATTACCGCTATCCAGCAGTTCCATGGTATAGAAAGGAAGATTGCTCTCATTGTAACCATAATCATATACCTTTACCAGATTGCCGCTGGCCAGCTTCTGGATCAGAAAGTATTCACTAAAGAAGGCATTGTCATCGAGAGAGTCTGAATCCTGATTAGTAAAAAGCTTTAAGGCGAGATTTTTTTTCAGGTGTTTATCGTAAACAGCATATACTTCGCCCCCACCCCCTGAGCCAATCATATTCACCAGCTCATACCGTTCGGCAAGGTATAAGTCTTTCATCGAGTCCTTCGTTACTTCGGCTGGCGGACTGGAATTGTAATTTTAAATGTCGTATTCTCATTAGGCACACTATCGATTTCGATATGGCCAAAATGATTTTCGATGATTCTTCTGCAATTCGCCAATCCCAGGCCATGCCCGTCAGGTTTGGTCGTGAACCCGGGTTCAAATATTTTCTCTATGACTCTGGGTTCAATGCCGGGACCATTATCACTAATTTTTAGTACCACCTTTTCACTCTCACCCTTTTTCAGACTGGCGTCTATACTTATTGCCCCTTTTCTATCCTTTACGCTATCGATCGCATCGCTGGCATTATAGATAATATTCAGAAGTACCTGCTGAATCTGACCCACATCCATCTCGACAGCAGGAATATCATGCGAAATATCCACCGCGAATTCGATCCCTTTGAATTTCTTCTGTGGCTTGATCGAGAAGAGCAGGTCCTCCACAAGCTTCCTGATATCGTAGGCAACGATTTCCTTCTCCAGCTTGGAGAAATCCATCAAGCCGTCAGTGAAACGCTTGATTTTGGAAATGTTTTCCAGTATGGCGTTGCTGTTACGTTCGAGTCTATCGAATTTTCCGGATTGAATATTGCGCACCATCAACTCGGCGCTGTTGGATATAATTGCCAGATAGTTATTGAGCTCGTGCCCGATAGAGGCGGCCATCTCTCCCCGCGCTACAAGTTTCTCCGAAAGCATCACATAATTCTCGAGGATTACCTTCTCAGTGATGTCCTCAATCACGATAATCAAGCTCTCCTGATTTTCCGCCTCATTTTCAAGAGGAGTGATCTTTACGTTCAATACCTTCTCATCATCATTCACCCTGTAATAGTAACGAGTGTCCTCGAAGGCATTGCGGCTTTCGAAAGTCAGATCGAGATTTCTCTTCCAGTAACCGGTTTGATCCTCGCTCAAAAGGTCGAAGAAGCGGGCTCCAATGATTTCGCCGTGGAAGCTCGGTGTTCGCTTTGAGGGCGGAGTGAGGATTTCAAAAGCGGCTTCGTTCAAACTGGTGACATCCAGATTTTGATTAACCACTATGATTCCAACCGGCGTCTGGTTTACAATATTTTCGTTATATCTCTTCAGTGCCAGAAGGTTTTCATAGAGCTTGGCATTTTCGATAGCAATCGCGGCCTGCTCTGCGAAAAGCTCGAAGAGATAGAGATCGCTTTGTAGAAAGACTTTGGCCTCAGTGCTATTGTCCAGGTATACCACGCCTATGATTTTCTCTTTGATCTTGAGCGGCACGCACATGATCGAGCGCAGGTTCAATTCCGCAATCGATTTCTGCTTCGAATATTTTTCATCCGCCTGGGCATCTGAGGTATAGATCGATACACCAGTATGGGCAACTTTATTCGCGATCGAATTTGAAATCTTGAAATCGTCTGCCATAAGGCCATCTCGGGCGATATTGTGCAGGGTTTTAAATTGCAGTTCACCGGATTCATCCAGGAGCATCAAGAATCCGCGTTCAGCCTGCAAAAGCTCAACCGCATGCTCCAGCACCTTGTGCAATATATCATCCAGAACCAGGGAGGAATTGATCGCCTGGGAAATATCCAGTATGGCCTTCAAGTCCGCAGTACGGGTCTCCGATAAGCTGGATTTCTCAGCAAGCGTCGGGTACTTGTTCTCTATCGATGACAGGCTGGACTCCATCTCTGATAAAAGATCGAGCTCGATCATTGGATCAGTATCGTCATCTTTCTTCTTTTTACCGGAGGCCGGGGTATAGATTTTATCCGTCTCTTCCAGCCCGGGGTTATCGTGCTTTTTAAAGCTCATATATATACCTGCCACATAGTTTTATATTATCAGTTTAATTATCGGAAGGGCGGGGGTAAACGTTAACCCTAATAAGATTAAAGTCTTATCAAAAAGTCGGTTTGACTTACCAATGTTTCTTATGGTCTAACTTGTTTCAAGTCAACAAGTTTGAAAATATAACCGGAAAACTGGTGTGTGATCGGTCCCATACCTGTTATATCTACCAATTGCTCGAATATTTTTTGTTGGAAATTTGCACCCTTTTTGAAGCTGTCAGTTTCACTGTCTTTGTGGCCGCTGTACCATTTTCCGGCATTAGCTATCTCCTCTGCAGTCAGTCTGCGCAGTTCCATTTTGAATTCAAAATAAAGATTATCATCCGGATCATAGTCGGCGGTTTTTCCACACATAAGCAAAAGCGCCTCGTTCAGTTTTTCTAAAAGATCATTAAAATGTTTAAATGATTGGCGTACCACATTATATTCAAAATCAGTAATCGCAATACCGAATCGCGCCCCAAACGGCTTGTATTCTATGTTCGCACTGCATTCATATTTACCCAATGTGGGATCGAACCAAAACACATGAGATTTCTTCAAATGTACGGACAATTCCAGATGAAGGGGAAGGCCCGCTTTAATACTCTCCACCAGTTCATCTGTAAACAGCCTCTCGAAATTGAAATCCGCACTCAATCTGCCCTGATAAATGAAAATGTTGTATTCAAAGGGCGGTTTTTCGGCGTGTAGCGACCCGGCTGCGGTCAGTATTAAAAATATGATGACCGCCGGCAGAAATCCATTTGCTTTGGCGGCTTTAAAATACATGTATCAATTTAAAAAGATTTTGAGAACAAAACCCAGGTGTGGATATCGGAATCGGAATCATCCAGAGCCTTGGCAAATTCAATTCTGAAACTCCTCGAGAAGCCCAATCCTATACCGATATCCGACTTGAATTCTCCATCGCTGAAAATATCATCATCCTGTCCGACCACCTTGCCGATATCGAAAAATAACGCGGTATGAAGGAATGATCTGTAGTCCACAAGATATTCGATATTGGCCAGGATCATCTGGTCTCCATAAAGTTCTTTGATATCATATCCCCGCAAAGTTCTGGTTCCACCCAGATAGAATTTTTTGAAAAGCGGCAGCCTGTCGGAGGAGCCGCCATACATGACTCTCATATTCAAAGCCAGATACCGGTTGAGAGGTTGATATCGTATGCCGCTAAAAATCCACCTGGAATATGAAAGATCGCCCTTCAGGTCGCCGCCTGCCTTTTCAAACTGCACCCCGGCATACCATCCCGAACGCGGCTTAAAAATATTATCCAGCATATCGAATTCATAACTGACCTTGAACAGCGACAATTTGCTGTCAAAATCGGACATATTCGCTTGCAGATAGTCTTCCGGCAGACTGCTCCAATTACGCCTGAATTCTTTACTTCCAAAAAGGCTCCAGAGCTTGGGATGCGCATCCATCCAGCCGATGTCATCATAGCTATAGGAGAAATCAAAACTGTGATGAGGCCCCACCAGGAATCTCAACCCGATTTCTCCTCCCTCCTTTTCATAATAATCACGAAAATCTTCGTTGACAATGAGTGCGAAAATGGCGTTTTCAAATCCCGGCACGAACCAGTCGTCCTCTGTGGCCGTCTCGCGATAGACCCGTCCATGAGGTTCGAGGGCAAAATAATCCAGGAACTTCTGGGATGCTTCCAGACGGTAGCGCAGGCGTTCGGCCTCGAAAGCATAGCCTACGCCCACGATAAAAGAGGGAAAAATCCCGGTATCATCTTCATATTCCAAAAATGTTTCCAGGTAGAGACCGTCAACACGGTTGTAATCCAGTGCCGGTTTGAATGATACCTCCCGGCCGAAACCCTCGTCGCGTCCGAGTTTCCTTCCGCCTTCTTTCCAGCCCTCCTGCGATATTATATCGCCATAGACCTGAGAATCCTCGTGACGATATACCCGTCCGCAAACAGCTATCACATCTCCACGTACCAGTGAGTTGGTGTGCATGGTCACATCTCCGAAAAAGCAGAACATGTTGTCGGAGACCTCGCCATAGATATCAACATCGCTTCCGAAGTTGATAACATCCCCGCGCACAAATCGGTCGGAATCAATCATCAGGGGCTCAAAAGAATTTATGACGTCTCTTGGAATNNTTCGGCTGTCGGAAATATTTGTGAGCTCTTCCTGCTCAAGAAGGATGTACGGTACAGTTATATCCTTCCAGATTATCTGCCCGGGGCTGAACATAAGCTCACCGGAAAGCTTGATACCATCCGGATTCTCCTGCAGCTCGGCGCAGTCGACCTGAGTAGACATTTTGCTGCCGTTGTACTCAAGGGAAATAAAAAGCACATTCTTATTATAATCGAAAATCAGTTTGTTCTG